>JBDRKM010000478.1:0-51213 GCA_043814015.1 Pseudomonadota bacterium | reverse complement strand
CCTGGCTCGGGCGCCACGACCCCGAGCGCCTGGGCCGCGCCGCCGCCGAGGCCGAGCTGGACGGCGACCCCGGCGCCCGCGCCGACCTCCGCGAGCACGCCCGCCTGGCGGAGGAGGTCCAGAGCAAGCTCCCCATCCTCTCCTACCGCCTGCAGGCCGCAGCCCGCGAGCTCGAGGCCCTCGATGCCCGCCTGGCCCTGCCGCTGGAGGAAGGCGCCACCGCCGGGCTGCGCGCCCAGCAGGCCAAGCTGGAGGAAGCCCTCGGCCAGTGGCGGGCCGCGGTGCGCGAGGTGGAGGGCGGATAGCCGGGTCCCACGCGGAGGGTGAGGCTCGCTACCGGGCCGCGGAGCCCGGTTGGATCCCTCCACGCGCGCGAATACCCTCACACGGACCGCCCCACTCCCCATCGTGAAGAGGAGCCCCATGTCTACCCCCACGCTGCAAATCCTCGAGCGAGCCATCCAGGCCGAGATCGAGGGCTACCACTTCTACCAGATGGCCGCCGCGGCCACAGCAGACTCCCAGGGCAAGGCCACCTTCGAGGCCATGGCCGAGGATGAGCTCAGGCACGCCGAGTTCCTGCGCGCCCAGCACGCCGCCATCTCCAGCCACGGGCACGCCGACGCGCTGATCCGCATCGCGGGCGAGCCGGGCTTCGACGGTCACACACCTTTCTTCTCGACCGCCCTGAAGGCGCGCGCCGCCACCGCCCACGTCGAGATGACCGCGCTGTCCGTGGCCGCCCAGCTCGAGGCCGACGCCATGCGCTTCTACCGCGAGCAGTCCACCGCCGCGGAGGAGCCCACCGTCCGAGCCTTCTTCGCAGAGCTGGCCGACTGGGAGCGTGGGCACCACGACGCCCTCGTGGCCCAGATGCGATCCCTCGAGCAGGAATACTGGGCCGTCAACCGCTTCGCGCCGTTCTAGTGGATAAGCTGGGGGCGTCTTCGGACACAGGAACCCCATGCCCGCCACCCTCCGCGCCGTACGCGCCGACATCACCACCCTCCAGGTCGACGCCATCGTCAACGCCGCCAACAGCTCCCTGCTCGGCGGCGGCGGCGTGGACGGCGCCATCCACCGCGCCGCCGGGCCCGAGCTGCTCCGGGAGTGCCGCGTCCTCGGCGGCTGTCCCACGGGAGACGCCAGGATCACCATGGGCTATCGGCTCCCGGCACGCTTCGTGATCCACACCGTCGGCCCCGTCTGGCGCGGAGGCATACTCGGCGAGGCCGAACAGCTGGCCTCCTGCTATCGCCGCTCCCTCAGCCTGGCCGCCGCGCACGACGTACGCTCCATCGCCTTCCCCGGCATCAGCACCGGGGTCTACGGCTACCCGCAGGAGGCGGCCGCCCGCATCGCGGTGGACACCGTGCGGGAGGTGCTCGCGTCGCACCCGCTGCGAACCGGGGCGCCGTTGTCCCGCGGCGACGAAGGAGCCGTCGGCACGAACGGCGCCGACGAGAGCCGCCCCGGGCCGGCTCTCGTCATCTTCTGCTGCTTCTCCGAGGGCGCCCTGGCGCTGTACGAGCGCCTGTTGTCCTGACCGCCGTCTGGCGCTCGCCGGGCGGTTTGTGTAGGCTCCGGGTATCCAGCACGCTCGGGATCCCCATGCCGTCCTTCACCCTCGCCCTGCTGCTCGGCGCCTGCACCGACATCACGGCCAACCCGGACATCTTCGACGAGTCCGACTACTTTCCCCTGGACGGCTCCACGCGCCGCTGGGAGTTCAGCGCCGCCGAGGGCGGCATGGACTGGACCCTGCGGGTCGAGCGCGGCAACATCGCCAGCGAGGACGGCGCCAATCTCGTGACCCTGGACCTCGTCGACGCCGACAGCGACGCGGATCTCTGGCTGGTGCGCTGGTCCAAGGACCCGATCAAGGGCGTGCGCATCCTCGGCTACACCGACCTGGAGAAGGGCGAGGAGACCACCTTCGCCATCCCCGTGGTGTTCCTGCAGCGCACCCCCCAGCGCGAGCCCGTGGTCACCCGCACCGATCTGGGCACCTTCACCTCCACCGTGAGCTACGACGGCTGCGAGACCTTCTGGGAGCCCACCTGGGGCCAGGAGCGCTGCCTGGTGGTGGACCTCGCCGGCGACGGCTCCGGCGATCACGGCATCCTCACGGGCCAGTACCGCCTGGTGCCCTCCGTCGGCTTGGCCTGGCTCGATCTCGACGCCTGGCCCGACGCCTGGTGGCTCTCCCACTACGAGTGGGTGCTCTAGGGAAAGTTTCTGGTGACATCCCCTCCCCGACCCGCTCCTCCTCCCTGAGCGCGCGCCGGGATGCCCCCGGGCGGCTCCCGGAGGCAGCATGCGCAAGGTCGTCGTGGTGGGTGCCGGACCCGCGGGGCTCGGAGCGGCCGAGGCCCTGCTGGATCGGGGTCGCGGTGAGGTGGACGTCCGCGTCCTGACCCTCGAGCCCTACCTCGGAGGCAGCGCCGCCTCCTTCACCACCCCCGACGGGCGGGTGGTGGAGCAGGGCCAGCACATCATGGCCGGCTTCTACAGGGAGATGCGGCGCCTGCTGGCCCGGGCCGACGCCCCCAAGGAGAAGACCACCTTCTCCAACCGCGGGCACCTGCGCGTCTGGGAGGACCGCGACCAGGCCACCCACGACCTGCACTTCGGCGCCTCGTCGGTCGGCGCCCTGTTCGACGGCCTGCGCTACTCCGGCCTCTCCTTCGGGGAGAAGCTCGGCTTCGGCAGCTTCATGGCCCGCATGATCGCCCACGTCATCGCGGGCGTGCCCGAGTCCTGGGACGACCAGTGCCTGACCTCGCTCTGCCTCGAGATGGGCCTGCCCGCCACGGTGGCCGCCACCAACGTCTTCCGCACCTCCCGCGAGGCCCAGTTCAACTACCCCGGCGAGATCTCGGCCTACTCGGTCATGCACACCCTGCGCGAGCTGGCCCGCGACTACTCCACCTCGGAGGTGCGCTTCCCCGCCGGCTCCATGAGCGACATCTGGTGGGAGCCCATCGGCCGCCGCATCGAGGCCCTGGGCGGGCGCATCGAGCGCGGCTGGGAGCTCACCGGGATCGAGCACGACGGGCGCCAGGTGCGCGGGCTGGTCTTCGACCGCCTCGACCCGCTGCACACCCCCGCCGGCTTCCTGGAGCCCCCCTTCCCGCGCATGTCCGGCGGCCGGCAGGTGGTGCGCGACTTCGACCACGCCATCCTGGCCATCCCGGCCGGGTCCATGCAAGCCCTCCTGGAGGCCGATCCCGGCCTGGCCGGCCTGCCCGGCTGGGGCGGGATCCGGCGCCTGCAGACCGTGGCCCCCATGGGCCTGCACGTCTGGCACCGCGAGCCCGTGACCAAGGGCCCGCGCACCCTGGTGGCCGGGCTGCTGCCGCCCCTGGCCATCGCGCTGGACAACAAGCCCTTCAACCCGGCCTACCGTGACAACCCACGCTTCGGCAGCGTGCTGCACTTCGTGGGCCAGGAGACCGGCTTCGAGGACACCCCCGACGAGGACCTGCTGCGCCGCGCGCTGGGCTCCCTCCAGCGGGTCGAGGGCTACGAGCGCATCGGGCTGGACGGGGTGCTCGCCTGGCGCCTGGTGCGCGATCACGCCCCCCACCGCCGCTACTGGCTCTCGGCCCCGGGCTCCATGAAGCTCAAGCCCTTCCCCCGCGGCCCCCTCGAGGGCCTGTGGATGGCCGGCGACTGGGTCCGCTCCCCCACCGACTTCCCCTGCATGGAGACCGCGGTCCGCTCTGGCCGGCTGGCCGCGGATCTCGTCCTCAAAGCCGCCAAGCGCGAGCTCCGCCTCGCCGGGAGGGCCGCCTGATGCGCCGCTCTGTCTCCTCTCTCGTCCCCTTCCTCGCCCTCGCCCTGTCGTCGGGCTGCGCCATGCACACGCTCGAGGCCATCCCGCCTCACGCCCGGGTAGACTTCGCCGCCGACCAGGGCCCCCACGAGCACGCCCAGACCGAGTGGTGGCACGTGCACGCCGATCTCGTGGAGCCCGGCACCGGGGAGCCCCTGGAGCTCTTCGCCGCCTTCGTGGTGCAGCGCACGGATCTGGACACCGTCGCCGGGCTGCCCGCCTGGCTCGGCGCCAACCCCGCCCAGACCGCCTTCGTCAAGATCCAGGCCCGCGACCGCAAGTGGACCGCCGACCGGGTGAACTTCCCGGACCCGTTCGCCGCGCGCTTCGTGGGCGACGGGCTCGATCTGCGCCACAACGACTGGCGCATCGCCTGGGAGGGCGGCTGCCTGGTGCTGAAGGTGGGCGCGGGCAAGGAGCGCCTGGAGCTGCGCCTGACCCCGCGCTCGGCCCCGCTCCTGCCTGGCGACGGCGGCCTGGTGGAGACCCCCCCCGGCTCCCGCCAGCTCTGGGCCCAGGTGGACGACATGGCGGTGGAGGGTCGCTGGCGCGACGGCGGCAAGACCCGCTGGGTGGAGGGCACCGGCTTCTACAAGCACGAGTGGGGGCGCCTCTACGACCCCCGCCTGGACGGCTTCCAGTGGTTCGACCTGCCCATCGAGGGGGACCGACACCTGGTGATCGGCTGGCTGCTGGACGACGGCATGAGCGGCGTGCCCGGCTCCCTCGCCTGGATCGCCGACGCCCAGGGGCGGCACGTGGACCTGCCGGTGGAGCAGCTCCGGGTGACCCCCACCGACACCTGGCGCAGCCTGCGCTCCGGCGCGCGCTGGCCTACCGCCTGGCACATCGAGGGCGCCGGGCTCGACGTGGACGTGCGGGCCCTGCAGCGCGACCAGGAGGTCTACGCCTTCCCCGCCGCCGTCTACGCCGGCCCCGCCACCGCCGAGGGCAGCTTCCTGGGCCAACCCATCGCCGGCCGCGCCTTCGTGGAGCAGGTGGGCGCCGACATGCCCAGGCTGCGCTTCCTGTACGCCTCGCGCGCGCCCTCCGGCGGTGGGACGCCCGAGCGCGCCCTGGCCACCCGCGACCTGCAGCGCCCCGCGCCGCCCGCCGCCGCCACCAGCGGCACCCGCTGGACCCTGGACCCCACCGTCCACACCTTCGACCGCCCGCCCCAGGTCGCCCCCGGCCAGACCGTGGTGACCCTGATCCACGAGCAGGCCGCCCTCCCGCCGCCCATCCCCCTGGAGGATCTCGGCGATCTGCTCGAAGAGCTGAGCCCCGAGACCCTGGACGCCATCCTGCGCCAGCAGCCCGAGTGAGGTGACCATGGACCCCACGTTCGATCTCTCCCGCCGCGGTCTCTTGATCGGCGGCTGCGGCCTGGCCGCCGTCTTGGCGGTCCCCCTGGACGCCGAGGCGGGCCTGCTCAGGGCCACCCCGGCCCCGCGCCACCGCTGCCCCCACGCGGGCTGCCGCTACTTCCGCGCCGACGGCGAGCAAGACGGCATCTGCGCCCTCTCGCTGCACGGCGACGTCGTCCCCACCCCGGAGGTGTCCCCATGATCCCCGTCCTGCTCCTCGCGCTCGCCGCTTCCCAAGCCGATCCCGGCCGTGTGGTGGCCGGCGCCACCGTGGGCGGCAGCCCCCAGCACGGCCTCGCCCTGCGCGGCAGCCTGGACTACGGCGCCGTGCCCCACTTCTCCGTCACCGGCGAGCTGGGCAACGTCCCTGGTGAGGCGGCCGCGGCCATGGGCCTGGGCCTGCTGGCCGCCCCGCTCGACGGCCAGTGGTGGCGCGTCGGTGTGGTCGTCATCCCCGAGCTGCTGCTGCCCGTGACCCTGCCCGTGGGTGACGAGCGTTTCGCCCTGGGCCGCGCCGCCGAGCCTCTCCCGGGCCTGCAGACCGGCGTGCTCGACAGCACCCTGGCCCTGCGCAGCGGCCTGCGCGTCAACTGGCTGGCCTTCTGGGGCCTGACCGTCAGCGCCCGCGCCGACTGGAGCCAGCCGCTGGATGGACAGCGCGGCTGGGCCGAGATCGGCGCTGGTCTTTCGGCTCGTCTGTAGACCTGGAATGGCGAGGCTGGCGTGACGGCGGTATGCGAGGTCGCCTGTTTCTTCCCGGTCGGTGTCCCATTCCCGGGCACCTCGCCGCGCCGCCGTCACGCCATGCCTCCCTCACCCACACCGCTGAACGTCGTCCGCGCCCGGGCCGGGGACCGGGCGGCGCAGCGCGCGCTGTACGAGGAGCACGTGGGCCGGGTCTTCGGCTACTGCCTCTCCTTCTGCCGCGGCGACCGCGAGGCGGCGCGCGACCTCACCCAGGAGGCCTTCGCCCGAGCGCTGGGCGCCCTGCCCGAGCTGCAGGACCCGGCGGCCTTCCCCGCCTGGCTCATGACCACCACCCGGCGCTGCTGCCTGCGCTGGATCGAGCGCCGGCAGACCGAACGCGCGGCCCTGGAGCGCATGGCCCTGGAGCCGCCTCCGATGGGGCCCCGCTCCGAACGCGCCGTGGCGATCGTGGCCGAGGTGATCGAGGCCTGCCCGGACCCCGCCCTCCGCGAGACCGCCCGCCTCTTCTACCGCGAGCCGCCCCACGGCACCGCCGAGATCGCGGCCCTGCTGGGCCTGTCCCAGACCGCGGTGACCACCCGCCTGCTGCGCTTCCGCGCCTGGGCCCGCCAGCGCATGCTCGGGCGCCTGGCCAGCGCCCTGGAGGAGGACGACGCATGATCCACCTCGACGCCGAGCGCATCGCGGCCCTGCTGGACGGCTCCCTCGACCCGGCCGAGGCCCGCGCCCTGGCCGGCCACCTGGCGGAGGACTGCCCCACCTGCGGCGCCGCCGTCGAGGCCGGCGGCCTCACGCTCGACACCCTGCTGCGCCTGGCAGAGGCCGCCGAGGCCACGCCCGTGGCCCTTGAAGACGAAGATCGAGCCGATCTGTGGCGCGACATCGCCGCCGGGCTGCCCGAGCCGGCCGCCGTCCCGCGCCGCACCCCCTGGCGCAGGCCCCTGGGCGCCGCCGTGGCGCTGCTGGCCGTGGCCGCCGCCACGCTCCTCTTCGTCCTGCCCAACCACGGCCCCGGCCGCATCAAGGGCGTGCACGACGGCGACCCCTCCCCGCCCGAGGTCAGCCTGCGCGTCGTGGCCGGGCGCGCCGGTGCCGACGGCTTCGTGCTCGACCACCGCGTCGCGGCCGGTGAGGTCCTGCCGCGCGCCACCACCCTGCTGTTCGAGCTGGAGACCGACCGCATCGCCGCCCGCTACCTCTTCGTGCTGGACGGCGAGGGCCGCGTCACCCAGCTCGCCCCGCCGCCCGGGGCCGTGCCCACGGTGGAGCCGGCCGGCAGCCGCCGGGTGGGCCAGGGCGAGGACTGGGTCGCGCTGGGGCTCGACGACATGCAGGGCCCCCTCGTCCTGGTGGCCGCCGCCTCCGTGGTACCCCTGGACCCGGGGGCCGAGATCATCGGCCCCTGGCAGGCGCGCGAGCCCCGCGCCCTGGTGGACTACGCGACCCTGAGCGTGGGGCTCGCCCCGTGATCCTCCCCCTGCTGGCCTGCGCCGCCATGGCCGGCCCCGCGGTCATCCCCGGCGGCGCGGTGGACCCGCGGGAGGCCGGCGCCCTGTTCCACGGACGGCGCCTGGCCCTGCTGGTGGGCCCGGAGAGCTACACGGACGACGGCTTCCCGGACCTGCGCTACACCGCCGCCGACGCCCGCGCGCTGGGCACCGCCCTGGCCGATCAGGGGCGCTTCGACCGGGTGGTCACCCTCACCACCCCGGCCGAGACCACCCGCGCGGCCGTGCTGTCCGCCATGCGCACGCTCGGGGCCGAGGTCCAGTCCCCGGACGACGTGGTCTTCGTCTACTTCTCCACCCACGGCAGCCTGGCTCGGGGCCAGGGCGAGGCCCTCCAGCAGGAGTTGGTGCTGTCCGACACCCGACTGGAGGATCTGCGCGGCACCGGGCTCGCGCAAGACGAGGTGCTGGACTGGCTGGCCTCCCTCCCCAGCCGCCGCGAGGTGCTGCTGCTGGCCACCTGCCACGCCGGCCAGGGCAAGAGCGTGCGCTCCCCCGACATGGACGCCGCGCAGCAGGGCACCAAGGGCCTGGCCGTGCCGCCCCTGCCCGAAGTGTCCGAGGCCCTGGTGGTCATCGGCGTCTGCGCCTTCGACGAGGTGGCCCGCGAGTCCGACGAGCTCGGCCACGACATCTACACCTGGTTCTTCCTGCAGGCCCTGGGCGACGGCGATCTGGACGGCGACGGCGCGGTCACCGTCACCGAGGCCCACGACGCCGCGCGCCGGGGCACCTGGGACTTCACCCAGGGCACCCAACGCGCCTACGCCATGGCCGAGATCACCGGGGCCGACCCCATCGTGCTGGCGGGCCAGCGCGAGCAGCCCGGCCAGGGCCTGCTGGCCTCCTACTGGGAGCGCCTCGCGGGCCTCTCCGTGCTGCTGGACGGCGCGGTCAAGGGCGAGCTGCCCGGCCAGGTGCCCGTGCCCCCCGGCACCCACGTGATCACCCTCGAGGACGCCCGCGGTCGGGTGGTGGCGCGCCAGCGCCTGCGGCTCGCCGAGGGCGACCGCCTCGACGCCGGCAAGCTGCTGGCGCGGGATCACGTGCGCCTGGCCACCGGCCTGGGCGTGGCCACCTTCGGCGTCGCGGGCGTGCCCACGGGTCCGGTCGGCTCGGCCGAGCTGCACCTGCCCCGCTGGCCCGGCCGCGGCTGGGAGCTCATCGCCCACGGCAGCGCCATGGCGCGCTGGCCCCGCCCCGTGCTGGAGGGCGGCCTCACCCTGGAGCACCCCCTGCGCTACGGCACCTGGCAGCTCCGCGGCGGCCTCGACCTGCACGGCTACCTCCTGCGCGACGACCCCGACACCCACTGGTTCAGGGATGAAGCCCGCGTCGATGGCGAGGAGCCGCTGCTGGCTCCGGGCCTGGCCCCCTGGCCCGAGCTGTCCCTCGCCTGGCTGCCGCCCTACCCCGCCATGGCGCGCCTCTCGCTGGCGGGCGGCTACGTCTGGTACACCGAGCGCGGCGCCTGGCACCACGGCTGGGGCGGGGGGCTCACCTTCGTGCTGGGCGGCCGCTTCTGACCTGGCTAACAGGCGCCCATGAGCCCCCCGAAGCCATCCATCGAGCACCGCCTCGCCGCCCGCCTCGCGCCCGCCTTCGACGCCCTGCCGGAGGGCCCCCGCGCCACCCGCCGCAAGCTGCTGATCGTGCTGGGGGGCTTGCTCTCTCTCAGCGCCGGCCTGGCCTGCGCCCTGGCCCTGGCCCTCTTCCTGATGGGCATGGCCCAGGGCAGGACCACGGATCAAGCCGCCGCCGTCTGGGTCACCGGCGCCGTGTGCGTGGGCTTCGGGTTCACCTCGTGGTCGGGCTGGCTGATCAACCGGGTGGGGCGGTTGCTGGGGTAGCCGTCCGTGTGGGGACAGCGACCAACGGCGCTGGCGTTGTGGCGGGTCCGGGGCTACGCTGTGCCTATGGTCGGCCACACCACTATCCGCGATTCTCTCGCAGAACACCGCCACGAATTCCCCTTCCCGGCAGCGATCGCCGGCTGGGATGTCAAGGTCGGCAGGGACTCCACTGGCGACGATGCCGTGTGGGTGTGGGTGGTTCTACACGACAACCTCGTGGACCAGGTGTGGCCCCTGGACATCCGTGACGAGCTTCGTGAACGGGTCCGGGAGATCGTTCTGGGCGCAGCTCCGACCGACGTGCAGGTCTACGTGCGCTTCCGGTCCCAGTCCGAGCACCTGGACATCGTGGGTGAGGACTGGAGTAGGTGAGCCTGCACCAGGACTTGCTCGACCAGGCTGGGCACCTGGTGAAGCGGGAGCCGAAGCGCCCCAAGCAGGCGAGCCTGCGGCGTGCGGTGTCCGCCGCCTACTATGCGGTCTTCCACATGCTGATCGACGCCGCCTCACGTTTCGTGGTGCGTGGCAGCAACCGGCCTGAGCTGAGGCGCGCGGTGACCCGCGCGTTCGACCACGGTGAGATGAAGTCGGCAGCGAACAGCTTCAAGGGCGGCACCCTGCCCAGCGTACTTCAAGGCGCCGTCCCCGGGCCCATCCCCTTGGAGCTGCGACGCCTCTGCGTGACCTTCATCGATCTCCAGCAGACACGCCACGAAGCGGACTACGACCTGACGCGCGTGTTCGGGCGCAGGGAAGCCCAGGACCTGGTGACCAAAGCCGAGCAGGCCTTCCAGGACTGGTCGAAGGTCGCCGGTACCCATGCGGCCGATGCGTTCCTCGTGGCCCTCCTCCTACGAAAGAAGCTCGAACGCTGACCCGATCCTGCTGAAGCCTCGACCGTCAGCCCCTACCTGAACACCGCCCACATCTGGTCGCCCGCCAGGTCGGTGCACAGCACGTCTCCCTGCCACTGCATGTTGGCCACGGCCAGGGCCAGGTGGTCGATGCCGTCGATGGGGACGGTCCCGCTGCCGTAGGGCTGCACCTCCACGGTCTCGTCGCCCGCGAAGGACCACGCGAAGTGGCCCTCGGTGCCGCACTCGGACTCCAGCGTGCCCATCATCTCGCCGTCGCTCACGGAGAGGCCGGGCACGTCGCCGTCCTGCAGCGCCGGGCCCCAGGTGCCGGACTCCAGCGCCGCCACCAGGCCGTCGTCGTCGGTGAGCACGAAGCCCTGGGCCGTGCCAAAGGAGGCCACGGTGCGGTACAGCAGGTGGACCTCCTGCCCCACCACCACGTCCATGGCGGGGGTGGCCATGGCGTCGTCCGGGTCGGTGATGCCGAAGGCCACGTGCCAGGTGCCTGCGTCCCCGTCCTCGAGGGTGAGCACCCGGTCGCGCTGGCCGTAGCACTCCATCAAGTCCTCGGGCGGCAGCGTGTCCTCGCCCTCGGCGATCACGGTCCCGTCGATGGTGAAGGAGGCGCCCCCCTGCTCGTACAGGTCCTCGGGGATGTCGCCGGACAGGCAGGCCGAGGCGAAGCCCTCGGGGGCATCCTGCCAGTCGGCGGCACAGGCGGCCAGGGACGACAGGGAGATCAGGGTGAGCAGGGGGGCGAGGCGGTGCATGTCGGTGTCTCCATGTGGAACGAGCTTACCCGAAGCAAATCCCGTGCCTTCACGATATCCACCTTTCTTCCTACACCAGCATTCTCACCCTCCGGCCGGGGTGCGATCCGGCTGTCGCGGCGCTACACCTGCCAACAGGAGGTCCCCCATGCTGCTCGCCCACACCCCCTGGCCCGAGGTCGAAGGCTACCTCGCCCGGCGCACCGACATCCTCATCCCCATCGGCGCCACCGAGCAGCACGGTCCGTACGGCCCCATCGGCACCGACTGGATCTGCGCCGAGGGCGTGGCCCGGGCGGCCGGTGAGCGCGCCGGTATCCTGGTCGGCCCCACGCTCCAGGTGGGCATGTCCCTGCACCACCTGCGCTTCCCGGGCTCCATGGCGCTCAAGCCCAGCACCATGATGGCCGTGCTCGGTGACTGGGCCGCCGCGCTGTACGGCCACGGCCTCCGCCGCCTGCACCTCGTCAACGGCCACGGCGGCAACATCGCCACGGTCCAGGCCGCCTTCCCCGAGATCTACCTGCGCTGCCCCGGGCTGCGCTGCCGCATCAGCTCCTGGTACGCCCTGCCCTCCGTGGACGCCCTCCTCCAGGAGCGCCTGGGTGACGCCGAGGGCCACCACGCCACCCCGGGTGAACTCTCCCTGGCCTGGCACCTGCACCCGGAAGCGCGGCGGGTCACCGCGCCGCAGTCGCCCCCCGCCCCCGACACCGGCATCTACGACGCGGACGATTTCCGTCAGCGCTACCCCGACGGCCGCGTCGGCGCCGACCAGCACCGGGCCGATCCGGAATTCGGGCGCGCGCTGCTGGAGGCGGCGGTGGTGGACCTGCTGGCGCAGCACGCGGTGTGGCTGGGGGAGAGCTGAGGGCGAGGACCGCCCACTTCGCGCTGTTCCAGTGGCCAATACCGGATGAAGCGGCCCGAGATGGACCATCCACCCCACGCCTCGGCGCCCTCGCGGTCAACCCCGCGGGGTGGCCGGCCAAAACGGGCGGAAAGTTGCCACATCTGCGGTAAAGTCCCCCAGGAGTTGCCATCCCGGCAGGCCTGACCGACAGTGGCCCGCCAGCGCCACGGACGAACGCCGCATACCGCGGGGCTGCCCGCTCTCGTTTCGTAGAGGATGGCAACCTGGGGGCACCTTTCGACGCGACCCGGCAACTTGGAGGGGGCTTTGGTGAAGCCGGGTCGTGGCCCCCATCGGACCACCGGCGCCAGGGCCCGTCGCCTGGAGTCCGGTCGTGGCTACTTCGCCCCCAGCACCCCCTGCTCCGCCCAGCGCGACTCCACCAGGAAATCGATGATCTGCTGGCCGCGGTTGCCCCAGATGGGGTGCGGGACCGCGCCCAGCTCCTCAGCCAGGCGCACCGCCTCCTCCGCCGGGTGCAGGCCCGAGGTGGCCGCGCGCCGGAAGACCTCGAGGCTGCGCTGGAAGATGCCGTGCTCGGTGCCGTGGTCCAGGTGGGACTGGATGGCCGGGTCGCCATCGAAGGAGCCGTAGCACTCGTTGGCGCAGTTCACGATGCCCATGCGGTTGACCAGGAAGTCCGGGCAGTACAGCACGCCGCGAGCCTGGAGCGCCGGGCCGTCGCGGCCGTGATCCTCGAGCTGGTTGTTGGCCGCGCCGCAGACGATGGGCGCCTGGACGGTGGGGATGGTGCGCGCGTTGAGCACCGCGCCCACGGCGTTGGGGGCCACGATGTCGGCCTTCTCCGCCAGCACGGAGGCGTCGCCCAGCGGCACCACCCGGGCCTCCAGCGGGGCCTCGGGGTTCATGGCCTGGGTGAGCTCGATGGCGCGCTCGTCCACATCCGTGCCGACGATGCGCCCCACCTTGCGCTGGCAGAGATCGCGGATCATGAAGCGCGCCACGTTGCCGAGCCCCTGCATGGCCACGGTCTTGCCCTCCAGATCGCCCATGCCGAGGTGGTGCAGCGCGGCCTCCATGCCCACCACCACGCCCGTGGCGGTCAGGCGGCTGGGGTTGCCCGAGCCGCCCAGGCGCTCCGGGATGCAGGTGGTGTGGCGGGTGGTGGCGAAGACGTCGGCCATGTCCTCGGTGGTGGTGCCGGCATCCTCGGCCGTGACGTAGCAGCCGCGGATCCCGGTCATGAAGCGGCCGTAGTCGTTGTAGACGGCGCGGCGCACCGCGGGGTCGGTGTGGTCCACGCCGGGCCGGCGCGCCACGACACCCTTGCCACCGCCCCACCACAGCCCGGCCAGGGCGTTCTTGTGGCCCATGCCGCGGGCCAGGCGCAGGCCGTCGCGCACGAAGGCCTCCACCGTGTCGTAGACCCAGAAGCGCACGCCGCCGGCCGCCTGACCGCGCACGGTGCGGTGCACGGCCGCGGACAGCAAGAAGCCGCTGGCCGCGCCGATCTCGAAGAAGACGGCCTGGTGCCCGTGGTAGTCCCGCGCGTCGGCCTGGATCGCGGCCGCGAGCGGAGCGAGCAGCGGGTGGCTGGCGCGCACCACGCGGGTGCCGGGGACGGTGAGCAGCCAGCCGCGGTGGAGGCCGGCCTCCAGCAGGGCGAGGCGGAGCTGTTCGGGAGATTCGGACCACAGCGACATGGGGCACCTCGGAACGTGGGAGACTGGTTGCTATCCGCTGCCATCGCGTGGTGTCAGCTAACCAGAAACAACTCGGGGCAGATGGATCTCACGCAAAGACGCCAAGCCGCCAAGATGTCCGTGGCTGGCGGGAATCGCCGAGGCGAGGCGCGGCCTCGCAGGATCTCACGCAGAGGCGCAGAGACGCTGAGAGCCTGCGAGCGGCCTCCCGTCTGACGAGCGGCGACCTGGTCCGCGCGGCCTGGACTGGAGGGGCTGCCGCGCCGTCCTCGGATCGTCGGTGGCTGACGAGGTCGGTACACGCCGCGTTGCTTCGCCTTCCGGAGCGGCAGCCCCGCAGGACGACCTCTTCAACTGCCCACACATGGCACCGGGCGAGAGTGCATCCGACCCTGGCTCTGCCCTTGGCGTCTTTGCGTCTTTGCGCGAAACTCCTGTTTCATGGCTCGTGGAGCCGCGGCAGCCGCGGCATGGGTGACTATCAAGAAGCAGCCGCAGGCTCTCGTACCCGCACCCCTACCCGTACCCGTTCCCGCGTCCGGAAGCGGGGGTCGGAGGCGACAGAGGTGGTTCGAGATGGTTCGCCTCCCCCCCGCGGGGTCGCGCCCGGGGGGCTGGAGGCCGGCGGCGCCACGATTCGGGACAGCAAGAAAGCTCTGCTACAACCCCAGCCGCTTGCGGACCTCCTCCTTGTCGGAGTCGAAGTCGAAGCTACCGTAGAGTTGGTAGAAATCCTGTGGGTCCACCAGCGCCGGGTACATGGTCACCGCCGCCTCCACCCGGTCGCTGGAGAAGCTGTAGAGCGGCAACAGCTCCCTGGCCTGCGCCACCGAGAGCATGCGCCCGCGGAGGGCTTCCGCGAGCACGCGCAGCTTGCCGTCGCTGAAGGACTCCAGCTGGATGGCGGCCTTGAGACTGGCGAAGGAGGCGGGGCTCATGGCGGAGGGCAGGGGCGGGGGCGGTGGCACGGGCGGCGGGCCGGCGAAGGCAGGATCGGGACCTAGCCCGAGCACCACGCCCACGGACACCTGGGCGTCGCGGCCCTCGCCGCGGCCGTCGTGGTGGTCGCGGCCGCGATCGTCGTCGCGGCCGTGGCTGTCGTGGTGATCGTGCCCGCGGCCGTCGTCGGTGACCACCACGACGGGTACGGCCGGCGGTACGCGCAGCAGCGCCTGCTGGGCCTCCATGATCTCCTGCCGGGCCTGGGCGAGCTGGGCCAGGGCCTGAGCGCGGGTGACGGTGGTCATCTTGCCCTCCACCAGGGACTGCACCACCTCCAGATCGTCGAGCGCGCGCTGCAGGGCGGCGGCCTCGTCGGCCTGGGCGAAGGCGGTGGCGGGGACGAGGGCGAGGGCGAGCAGGAGGGCGGGCAGGAGGCGCATGGCGGGGACCTGGGGCTGGGGGGTGGGTCGGCGGCCGGACGGTGGACAACAGGGATTATTCGGTCGCGGAAAGGACCGGTACCCAGGAAGGGGGGCGGCCCAGCTCCGGCCTGATCCGGCTGCCCGTGGCGCGCATGGACACGCCCGCTCACCCTCGGGACGGATCGGGCAGAATGCCTCCATGAAACGAGACCTCGTGCTCTCCGTCCTCGCCGCCCACCGGGAACGTACTGGCCCATGCCGACTTCGAGACGGATCCGACCCTCCTCTGGAAGACGGCGACGACCAGCCTGCCGGAGGTGGAGCAGGTGATCTGGAAGCTCTCCGAGGAGCTGACTGCCGGCGACACATAGCCCCCCGGACCCGTGGGGCCCGTCAGGGAACCCTGCGCCGCCGCACCCCCAACGCCGCGAGCGCCAGCAGGACGGCGCCCAGGCCGGTCGGGCGCGAGGGCGCCGCGCAGCCGCAGCCGCCGGGGTCCTTGCCATCGCCGTCGCCGTCACCCTCGCCGGTGTCATCGGCGGTGGGGCAGCCTTCGTGGAGCGCGGCGTCCAGATCGTCGCAGTCCTCGGCCAGGCCGTAGCCGTCGCCGTCCTGGTCGTCGTCGTTGCCGTCGCAGTCCTGGTCCGTGCCGTCGTACCACAGCTCCTCGGCGCCGGGGTGGGCGGTGGGGTCCCCCGAATCGTCGGACACAGAGCCATCAGCTTTCAGGTATCAGGTCTCAGCAAGCACCTTCCTCGCGAGTCAGCCGGCTCGTTCCTGTTCACCCTGCGGGTGAAACACGCGAGCGCCGGCTGCTGCTTGAAAGAGCTGATACCTGACGGCTGATACCTGACGGCTTCGTCGGCGGAGCCGACGATTCGGCTCACACCCCACACACACACAGCTCCCGGAGGAACCCCGCCCAGGGCAGCACCTCGATCTGCGCGCCGCGGACCACGCACCGGCGCAGGCTGGCGGCCCTCCCTGGCCCCTCACCGCTCCGTCTGCAGCGTCGCGCCGCACCAGGGGCAGACCTCGTCCACGATGCCCTCCTTGTCCTGGACCTGGGCCCCGCAGGCGGGGCAGGCGCTGGTGCCGAGCACCTTGGCGCGGCTGCGCCACAGGTGCTCCAGGGCCGCCTCGGCGCTGATGCCCACGGGCAGACCGAGCCAGGTGCGGATGGGCTCCTCGTGCAGCGCCAGGGGCTCGCCGCGCACCTGGCAGTAGATGAGCTGCTCCACCACGCGCTGCAGGCGGTCCACCTGGACACGCAGCTCGGCGGCGCTGAGCATCCCGTCGGCCACGCCCTGGCCGAGGGAGCGGAGGGTGGCGGCGTCGGGCGGGGGGCGGTGATCGAAGCGACCGGCCATGGTAAACTCCGGGGATCAAGGGGTGGAAGTAAGCAGCAGGCCGCGGAGGCGGGCCGCGCCGGCGGGCTCGGCGGGCTGCTGGAGCAAGTCGAGGACGGGCAGCACCACGGCGATGCGATCCGGCTCCAGGCTCGCCTGGGCCTGGGCCGTGAGCAGCGGCCAGGCGCCCTCCACGGACACGCCTGCTGGCAGGGTGGCGTAGGCGCGCAGCAACCCGGGGGCGACGTCCCGTGGCGCGAGGCCCGCCACCAGGCGCAGGGCGTGCAGTCGGACCAGGGTCGCGGGGGGCGGTCGCCGATCGAGCAACCGGTTCACGCGCTGGATGGCCTCGGCGGCCCGCCCCAGGAGCAGCTCCACCAGGGCGAGCGCCGCGCCGGCCTCCGGGTCTTCCGGAGCCGAGGCCACCCAGCGCTGGGCCAACGGCAGGGCGCGCATGGGATCCGGGGCACCGGCCGTCAGCCAGAAGACCGCCGCGGCCAGGACCGCCGGGTCTTCCGGGGCGTGCACCAGGGACAGCGCCACGGCGTCCTCCGCCTGCTCGGGGAGCATCCTTCGCGCGCAGAGGTGCACCACGTGGCCCAGCGCCGCGCCATCCCCCGGCTGCAGGGTCAGGGCGTGGCCCCAGGCCTCCAGGGCGGAGGCCGTGTCGCCGTCCTGCTCGTAGTGGGCACCGAGCCGCGCCCAGGCCTCGGGGTCGTCGGGATGCTCGGCCAGGCGAGCGCGCAGGCGGTACAGGGCCAGGCCGCGGGCGGCCCAGACATCGTCCGGGTGCAAGGCGAGGATGCGGGCCTGGACCTCGGCCGCCTCGGCGTAGCGATCCTGGTACCAGAGGGCCAGGGCCTGGCCGTCCAGCAGGGTGGCGTCCTCGGGCGCGAGCGCCACGGCGCGCGCGAAGAGATCGGAGGCCTCGGCGAAGAGGTCCTCCCCGGCCTGGGGCAGGCGGCGCTGGCGGCGCAGCAGGGCCTCCTGCAGGGCGGCCTCGGCCTGGGCCTGCAGGGCCGCGGCGCCGCCGGGGGCGCGGGTTTCCTCCTCCAGGGAGGCCTGCCAGGCCTGGGCCACGAAGAGATCTCCCTGGCACAGCTCCCAGGCGCTCGGGTTGCCCTCGGGGGTGAAGACCGTCAGCGCCCGCTCGAAGGCGGCCACCGAGCTGGCCAGGTTGGCGGCCCGGTCGCCGTCGCGGCGCTCACGCCAGGCCTGGCCGACGCGCTGCCAGGTCTCGGCCCAGCGGCGCGGGTCGGCCTCGGGGGTGAA
The DNA here is from genome assembly GCA_043814015.1 of Pseudomonadota bacterium. GTDB lineage: Bacteria > Myxococcota_A > UBA796 > UBA796 > JAFGLY01 > JBDRKM01. Next base: position 33,750 of record JBDRKM010000478.1, on the reverse strand, counting down.
GACCGTCAGCGCGCTCTCGTAGGCCTGGATGGCGTGATCCAGGTGCGCGGCGCGGTCTCCCGTCGGGTTGGCCCGCTCGGCGTCGCCCAGGGCCCGCCAGGCGAGGGCCCAATCCACGGACCGCTGCTGGGTGTGGAACACCTCGATGGCCTGCGTGAACCCCACCAGGGCGCCCGAGAAGGTGACGCGCGGATCCTCGGACGGGAGCTGCCAGACCACCTCACCCAGCAGCGCATGGGTGCGCGCCCAGTCCAGCGGGTGTTGCTCGCGGGTGAAGACGGCGAGCGCGTCCTGGTGAGCCGCCAGGGCCTGGCGCAGGTGATCCGGGGGGTCCTGCCAGGGCAAGCCCTGCAGGGCCGCGCCCTGGCCGTTGCGGATGCGGGCCCAGAGGATGAGGTCTTCCTCACGCTTCAGCAGGGTCATGGCCTCGTCGTAGGTCGCCAGGGCCTCGCGGCGGCGGGTGAAGGGATCGCCCACCGGGTCTTGGGCCTGGGCCTGGCCGAGGCGGACCAGGGCCTCGGCGCGCGCGTGGGGGAACAGACCTGCGTCGAGCAGCGGCAGGGCCGCCCGCAGCGCGCCCAGGGCGGACTCCAGGGAGGCGGCCCGATCGGCCACGGGCAGCTCGAGCCAGGCCCGCCCGAGGTCCACCTGCAGCCCGGCCCAGGTCGCCGGCCAACCCACCAGGGTGAAGACCTGCTCCGCCTGTCCAAAGGCAGCGATGGCAGCGCGCAGATCCGCTTCGGAGGCGCCGTCCCGCGCCAGCAGCAGGCGCCCGCGCGCCAGCGACAGGCCCGCACGCTCCACGGGGCAGGCCTCGGCCCCGGCCGCGGTGGCGGCCTCCGCGGTGGCGGCCAGCAACGGATCGAGCGCGGCCTCCGGACGGGCCACCGCGGGCAGCTCCAGCCAGGCCTCGGCCGCCAGCCGGCGCAGGCCGACCCAGGCGCAGAGAGACTCCTCCCGCGAGAGGCTGGTCTCGGCCCGGGTGTAGGCGCGCGCGGCGGCCTCGCAGGGCGACCTGCCCCCGGGGAGGGCACAGGCTCCAGCGCGGGCGCACAGCAGGCGCAGCAGATCGGCGTCCAGGCGGTCGAGGGCCGCGGCGGCCTCCCGGGCCCAGCGGGCGGCCTCAGGGCTGCTGCGGCTCATGCCCGCGCGCCAGCGCTCCTGCTCGGCGCGGAGGTCGGTCAGGCGTTCGCGGGCCTGCAGCAGCAGGCGTCGCGACGCGGGCTGCCGGGCGGGGTGCAGGCGCACGATGTCTACGGTCGCCAGGGCCGCGACCGCCGCGGCCACCATGCGCGGGCCCCCGCGCGCCTCCACCGGCAACACCAGGACCTCGCCGCGCCGCGCGGCACCGGAAGGATCGGCGCCCGCCGCCCGCTCGCCCGCCGCCGGCTCCCGCGGGAGCTGCTGGATCACCGCCCGGTGTCGCCGCACCCCATCGGCGCCCTGATCCCAGGTGCTGCCCACCACCAGGGAGGCGTTCACCGCACCACCCAGCCGCCGGGCCTGGGCCGCGATCTCACCAGCCGGGGCGTCCAGCGTGAAGCCCAGGTCGCGCACCTCCCACAGCTCCGGCGCCAGCCCCGCCCGCTGCAGCTCGCGGGCCACGGCCTGGCGCAGGGCCTCCAGCTCCGCCTCGCCGGCCGCGCCCCGCGGCCGCGCCAGCCAGACGCCGAAGCGCCCTGGCGGGGTGGGCGCCATGAGGTCGTAGTGCAGCTCCAGCAGGCTGTGCAGCCCGCCGGTGCTGCCCCGCGCCACGGCGGCCTCTCCCTCGGGCGGGTGGAGCAGCCCCAGCAGCTGCCCACCATCGCCCACCACCGGCGCGCCGGGCAGCCAGGGCCAGGTCAACGGGTGGACCCAGCTGATTGAAAATCCTGTTAGATCGGCGCTCTCCAACCGCGCCAGGGGCTCCGCCACGTGGCCCGCGTCGTCGATGCCCGCGTCCACCCGCAGGGCGCGGCTGCCGAAGGCCACCGCGTCGAAGCCCCGCTGGTCGGCCACCACCAGGGTGTCGAGGTCGGCCGGGAGCGCCTGGTCGGGCAGCAGCTCCAGCACCGCGAGATCGTCCACGGAGCGGCTCGGACCCACCTTCGCCAGCAGCCGGCCGCGGCCCTCGGGCAGGACCAGCACCGGCGCGGCGCAGGCCGTGCCGTCGGACCCCACCACGGCCGAGCGCAGGGTCACGGCCAGCAGCCCCCGCTCCCGGCCCGTGCCCACGAAGGCCGCCAGGGCCGGCGGGCCACATCCCGTGACCCGGGCGACGGCGTCACGCGCCGCGGCCCGCGCCGACGCGACCGGCAGGGCAGCCGAGAGGAGCAGCAGCAGGAGGCGCGACCACCGCATGGCCCGAACGATAGCACAGCGAGCTACGATGTCGCCCATGCTGCTCATCTCCCTCCTCCTCGCATGCACGCCCGAGGTGGCGACCGTGGCTCCGGACCTGGGCCGGCAGGCCACCGTCGCGCCGGACGCCCACGACGGCCTGTGCGTCTCGACCCTGCTCGACCGCGGAGACGCCGACCGCCGCGCCGCCCAGGTGGCGGCCCTTCAGGCGCTGGGGGTGCGCCAGATCCGGCAGGACCTCCGGTGGAGCTACGTGCAGCCCGCCCGGGACACCTGGGACTGGGCCACGGAGGACGCCGTGCAGGACGCCGTCATGGAAGGGGGCTTCGGCGAGATCGCCATGCTCGGCTACGGGGTCCCCTGGGCCACCTCCCAGGAGGGCGCGGACAGCTTCACCCCGCCCGACGACCCCGCGGACTTCGCGGCCTTCGCCGCCGCCGCCGCCGAGCGCTACAGCGGTCGCGACATCGTCTGGGAGATCTGGAACGAGCCCAACGCCGGCTACCGCTTCTGGAAGGTGGGCGACCCGCCGGCCCTGAGCGGCGACCCGGTGGCCTACGCCGCCCTGTTCGTGGCCGCGGCGGACGCCATCCACGCGGTAGATTCTGGCGCTGAAGTGCTGGTGGGCGGCACCTTCTGGCTGCCCCAGGTCATCCCGGGCACCGTCGAGTTCCTGGAGGCGGCCCTCGACGCCGAGCCCCGCTTCCTGGAGGTGGCTGACGGGGTGGCCATCCACCCCTACACCCTCTACCCGCCGCACGTGGGGCCGGAGGAGGAGGAGGGTGCGGAGGTCGCGCTCGATCTGATGATCGCGCTGACCCGCGAGGTCACCGGCCATCTCCCCCTCGTCATCACCGAGATGGGCTGGCCCTCCTGGGGTGAGGTGAGCGAGCAGGATCAGGCCGACTTCCTGGTGCGCGAATTCGCCCTGGCCCAGGCCGAGGGCATCCGCGACGTGTGCGCCTACACCCTGGAGGACGGGGATTCCCCCGAGGACAACCCCGAGGAGGCCTTCGGGTTGGTCCGCCACGGGCTGGAGGAGCTGAAACCCTCTGGCGAGGCCTGGGGGGCCCTGTCCGTGCACCTGCAGGCAGGGGCCTGGTGGGAGTGCTACGGCCGCGCCGAGGTCGCCCTGGACCTGCCCAGCGGGGTCTACGCCGTGCGCTGGGCCTCGCGCAGGGACGCCATGACCGCCGTCTGGACCACCGAAGGGGAGCTGGAGGTCACCCTGCCCCCGCTGAGCACCGAGGAGGAGCCCACCCCCGTCACGGTCACGGCCGGCCCCACACCGGTCTTCGTGCCCCAGATCGGCGACCAGCTCGTGGAGGGCTGAGAGCGGGGGGGGTGGGGGGCAGATCCTGGTCCCAGCCCCCACCTGGGTACCGCCGGACCTGACGGGTTGGCGCCCCACCGTGCAGATCTTCCGCCAACGGCAGGCTGACGCCGGCCCCTGCCTCGTCACCGGGCCCGACCCGGCCCTCCTGCAGGCAGCGACCGCGGAGGTCCCGGGGCAGCCGCCCTCAGAGGTATGCCCTCGATCCTGCAACACGTCCGCGAGGTATGCCCCTCGATGTGCAACAAACCCGCCAGTCTGTGCTGCCGGGTTAACCAGTAAACGCCTGTTTTCGAGCATGGAGCGGCGCCGCCCACCCCGATCTGTTGCACAGATGAGGGCATACCTCATGACCGTGTTGCAGATCCGGGGGGATACCTTCCGCGCACCGTCCAGAGCGCTACGCTTCACCCGACACCAGAGCCGCCCCACCCGCGGGCGCCAAGAGCGGGCCGTGGGCGCCCATCAGTCCTGGTACGGCCCGATCAGCTCCAGCACCTCGGGGAAGTCGATCCCCAGCTCCCGGGCCTTCTGCACGGTGATGACCCCATGCCGGGTCCAGCCGCGGCGGGCGTAGACCGCATCCTTCAGCCCCTCGTAGGCCGCCTCGCGCTGCTCGCGCAGGATGGACATCTTCTCGGCGGTGCTCTTGCCCGTCGGGTCCACGCCGTGCTTGTCGCGGAGCTGCTCGTCGTAGCGCTCGGCGCGGGACTCGTACTCCCAGGCCGTGACCGGACCCACCGAACGGTAGGGCACCGCGTCGTGCTCGCGCAGGCCGAAGCCCTGGCGCAGGTTGAAGACCCGCTGGAAGTTGTAGACCTTCTCGCTCATGGCGACCAGGTCCTTGGGCGAGGACTGCCGGCCGGTGGTGCCGGAGAAGAACTCGGCGTACCAGGAGAGGTGCTTGTTGACCTTGGCCGGATCGTTCCAGTTGGGGTCGGCCTGGGGGTAGCGATCCTTGTCGATCACCATCCAGCGCAGATCGTTGTAGTTGAAGTTGGTCTTGTTGTCCTCGGGGACGATGTCGTTCCAGGGCAGCTTGCACAGGCCGTTGAGGCCGAACCAGGTGCGCCACATGGGGAACCAGTGCAGGGCCTCGGCCTTCTTCTCGAAGGTGGGCATGAAGTTGTGCACCATGTCCAGGAAGATGAGCCAGGCCTCGTCGTGCTGCGGGCCCTTCAGGGCGAGCCCGTAGCCGCCCTGCTGGGCGAGGGACTCCTTGGTCATGTACTCGGAGTACTCCAGGCCCTTGGACTCCATGCCGATGTCCTGCAGGAAGGCGGCGTCCGCCCCGAAGTGCTCGGCGAAGTAGGCCTTCATCCTGCGGATGCCCAGGCCGAAGATCTTGCCGAAGCCCTCACCGCGGGCCAGCTGGTGCAGGACCTCCAGCGCGCCGTCGGAGTTGCCGAAGCGCAGCTCGATGCCGCCGGTGTGCTCGGTGGTGATCTGCCCGGCCTCGAAGCACTCCATGGCGAAGGCCATGGCCGTGCCGTAGCTGATGGTGTCGATGCCGTAGGCGTCGCAGTAGAAGTTGGCCTCGAGCACGTGATCCGGGTCGAAGATGCCGTTGTTGGAGCCGCAGCCGGCGATGGTCTCGTACTCGGGGCCGTCCACCCAGACCGCCTGGCCCTGCATGGGGCCGGACTTGAGCACGAAGCCCTTGACGCAGTGGGCGCAGGCCACGGTGCAGCCGATCCAGCAGCCGTCGAAGCCCTTGTGGAACTTCTTGCGGTAGACCTCGGGGCCCAGGGCCTGCGCGCGGTCGTCGTTGCCATAACGGAAGTTGCAGCATGGCAAGAGATCGTAGTCGTTCATGATGGGCACCAGGTGCGTGGTGCCCAGGCGCGCCATCTCGTTCTGCTTGGGATCCAGCTCGCGGATCTCGCCGGAGTGGGCCTTGCCCGCGTTCTTGACCTGCTCGATGTCGGCCGGCGCGTTCAGCTCGAGCCTGGGCGCCTGGGAAAACTTGCAGACGAAGGCCTTGATGTTCTTGTCGGCGAAGACCGAGCCGATGCCGCCGCGGCCGGCCTGCTTGTAGCGCATGGCGTCGCGGGCGCGATCCCAGAAGGAGAAGTTGAGGCAGCCCAACAGGCTGTGCTTGGCACCCGTGCCGGCGTTGACCACTGAGACGCTCTGCTTGCGCTCCGGTGCGAAGCGCTCGTGCAGAAGCTCGCTCATGGTGTAGGCGTCATCGGGCAGATCCGAGCCGTCGAAGAAGGAGATCCTGCCCTCATCGCCGTCGATGAGCACCAGCATGGGCACGCTGGCCTTGCCCTGGATCTCCAGGGCGTCGAACCCGGCGAACTTCAGGAAGGGGCCGAAGTGCCCGCCCACGTTGCTGTCCATCACCGAGCCGGTGGTCGGCGAGATGGCCGTGACGATGGACTTGCCCGAGCCGGGGTAGATGGGGGTGCCGCCCATGGGGCCCGAGGCGATGACCACCTCGTTGCGCGGGTCGTCCCAGGCGCAGCGGGGCGGGATGCTGTTCCACATGAGCCACAGATCGAAGCCCTTGCCGCCCGTGAAGACCGCCTTCATCTGCTCGGTGACGGGCTTCTCGGTGACGGCCAGGGTGCCGACGTCGATGTGCAGGGTGCGATTGGCGTACCCGTGCTCGACGGTGCCCTTCTGGTAGGTGTGCTCGTGCAGCAGCATGTGTGACCTCGTTTCTCTGGGGATGGGTTCAGCCGCCCGCGATGATGTAGACCACGCGCACCTGCTCGCCGGGGGCGATGGCGCGGGTGAGCCAGTCCTTGCGGGCGACGTGGTCGCCGTCGATGCGGACCACGGCGATGGGCATGGCGGGATCGAGCTCGTGCAGCAGCTCGTGGACCGTCAGCCCGGCCTGCCAGGGCCGCAGCTGGTCGTTGAGGGTGAAGATGGGCTTCTCAGACATCCGTGTCCCCCAGCAGCAGGGCCAGGGCCTGGTTGGCCTGCAGGCAGGCCGCGGCCATGACCCGCGGGCCGAGCAGGGGGACCCCGGGGCCGGCGGCGGTGGCGCCGTCGCCCACCACGTAGAGACGCCCGAAGCGACGGGTGTCGAGCGCGTTGTTGCCGCCGATGCCCGCGATGCCCGAGCCAGCCACCACCGGGACCTGGGGCAGGTGCTCCAGGAGATCCTCCAGCAGGGCGACCTTGGCCTCGGGCGTGTCGAAGGCCTCGACCACGACCTGGCAGCCGGCGAACAGCTCCGCGGCCATGCCGGCCTCGTAGCGCCGTTCGAGGAGCCGCAGCCGGCACTCCGGCGCGCAGGCGTTGATGTTCTCGGCCAGGGCGTGCAGCTTGGGGCGCCCAACCTGGGCCAGTGTGTAGGCCTGGCGGTTGAGGTTGGAGCGCTCCACCACGTCGAAGTCCACCAACACCAGCCCACCGACCCCGGCCCGCGCCAACGCGAGCGCACAGGTGGAGCCGAGCCCACCCGCCCCCGCGATGCCCACCCTGGCGTTGGCCAGGAGGGTGCGGCGCTCGTCGGTCCAGGAGGTGATCACGGCAGGCTCCCTGCAGGGCGGGCCTCCTAGCGTCCAGAGCGGGCCCCTGTCCAGGCACGGCAGGCTGGGGGCCTGACGGAGCGCATCACCGCGCGGTGATCCCGTCGGGAACGGCATGACCGTGCATGTCGACCGCTCGGATCAGTCCTCGAGCCGCGCCACGAAGATGTCGGCCGCGACATCGCGATCGAAGGCCAGCTCGGTGCCCTCGAACCGCACGCAGAAGGCCGGCTGCCGCTGGTGCAGCTCCAGCAGCACGTTGGGGTTCAGGCCCAGGCTGGACAGGCGGTGCAGGCGGTGGTGGTCGCGGGGGCGCAGGTAGACCACCCGCCCCTTCTCGCCCGGGGTCAGCTCGGTGAGCGGCACCACCGGCGCCTCCACCGTGGTCCGGTGGGCCCTGCAGCACTCCCCCGGCGGGATGGGCTGGCCGTGGGGGCAGGCGGTGGGGTGGCCGAGGAAGGTGCACAGGGCGTCGGTCAGCTCGGGGCGCAGATCGTGCTCCAGCTCGCAGGCCAGGGTCTCGGCCCGCTCGGGGCTCATCCCGTAGACCACGTGCAGCAGCTGCTCGGAGAGCCGGAAGCGCCGGACCAGCGCCCGCGCCAGCGCCCGGCCGGTGTCGGTCAGGAGCAGGTGCTCCCCGGACCTCTCCACCAGGCCCTCCTGGACCAGGGCCTCCACGTCCTCGGGGACGACGGGGTTGCGGGCGGCCTGCACCAGCATCTCGGTGGTGGGCTCGCCGTCCTCGTCCAGCACCCAGAGGGCGTTGAGCAGGTGATCGCGGTGGGCGGGATCCATGGGTGCTCCCAGTCAGAAGGTGACGCCGAGCCACAGCAGGAGGTGCACCAGCGCCGTGTTCATCAGGATGGTCCAGGTGGTGACCGCCCCGATCAGGGCCGCGGCGCGCCCGAGCCCCTGCTCCTTGATCAGCACGAGCACCGCGTTGATGCAGGGGGTGAGCCCCACCATCACCAGCATGGTGATGACCTGCTGCAGGTGGGTGAACCCGCCGCGCACCAGCATCAGCTCCGTGGCTCCGTTCTCGCGCCGGATCAAGGTCTTGATGAAGACCTGCACCGCCTGGTCGGGCAGCCCCAGCAGGCCGTGGGTCAGGGGGTGGGCGCCGCGCTCCAGCAGGACGAGCAGGCCGAGCTTGTCGGCGAAGAACAGCACCAGGCTGGCGGCCAGGAAGAGGGGCACGGCCTCCTTCATGAAGGCCCACGTGCCGTGGACGGTCTCGCTGACGACGCCCACGGGATCGGGAAAGCGCAGCGGCGGCAGCTCCAGGATGAAGTCGGACACGCGCCCCCTCATCAGGCGGTTGGCCAGCATACCCGCCACCACGATCTGGGTGCCCAGGATGCCGAAGACCAGCAGCGCGGCGGAGAGCGGCAGCTCTTTGAAGATCACCAGCATCACCGCCAGCAGGGGCGCGCAGGGCACGCCCAGCAGCAGCAGGAACGAGGCGATGAGCCGCTCGCGGCGCTTCTCCAGCATGCGCGTGGTGATGAGGGCCATGGTGATGCAGGACAGGCCCATGGACAGGGGCAGGACCCCCTTGCCGTTGAGCCCGATCTGCCGGAGCAGCCGGTCCAGCAACACCGTGAGCCGGGCGAGGTAGCCAGAGCGCTGCAAGACCGCGAAGGCGAAGTAGAAGAAGGCCAGCACCGGCATGACCAGGCCAAAGGCCAGAAACAAGCCGGTGGGCAGCAGCCCGAAGTCCGGATCGAGGAAGGCCTCGCGCACGATGGGCCAGGGCAGCGGGGCCAGCAGGCGCTCGCTCAAGGGGGTGAGGATGCCCTGGAACAGGTGGACGTCGAGGAAGTCCACCACCCGGGTGGCGCCCAGCTCGCCCACCCACAGGTAGGCCATGCCGACGACGAAGGCTGCGATGGGCACGCCCCACACGGGATGCTGGGCCAGGTTGCCCAGGCGGCGGGACAGCGCCGGCGTGCCGGCGGGGCCCTGGCTGACGGCCCCCGCGATGCGCTCGGCCTCGCGGTGATGGATCTCGGTCAGCAGGGCGGGCAGGGGCAGGCGCAGGTCGCGGCGCAGGGCCTCCACCCGACCCTGCACCACCTGCTGGGCCTCGGCTGACAGCGCGGCCTCGATCCGGGCGCGCACCTCCGTATCGCCGCAGAGCAGCAGCAGGGCCGCGGCGCGCGGGGGCAAACCGAGGGGCTGGAGGTCGCCCTCCAGAGCATCGACCGTGGCCTGGATCTTCCTCGAAAGAGGCACCTTCCGCCCGAGGGGACGGGCGCGATCGAGCGCGGCGGTGAGCGCCGCGATGCCGCGGTCGGCCCGGGCCGACAGCTCCACCACCGGCAGCTCCAGCAGGGACTCCAGGTGGCCCAGGTCCACCGCCACGCCGCCCGCCTCATCGCGCTGCAGCGCCAGCACCATGGGCTTGCCGAACGCCGCGGCCTGCAGCAGCAGGGCCAGCCCACGGCGCAGGTTGGCAGGATCGGCCACGACCACCACCAGATCCGAGCCCCGGTACAGCAGCGCGCGCTGGACGGTCGCTTCCTCCTGGCTCTGGGGGGCCAGCAGCTCCGAGACGCCCGGCGTGTCCACCACCAGGGTGGGCGAACCGAGGTGGTCGTCGGGGATGCGCCAGAGGCGGTGCCACAGGCGATGGCTGCCGGAGAGCACCGGCACCATCCGCCCGCAGCGCAGCTCCTCGGAGCTCTCGGGCGTGGGCCCGTGCCAGGCGCGCTCGCCGCAGAGGCGGTGGAAGAGCGTGGTCTTGCCCACCTGGAGGTTGCCGAGCAGCAGGACCTCGCGCGAACCTGGCTCATCGCGCAACGCGCCCGGGCCGCGACGGCGACGGCGCTCGCCATGGGGGCCCAGCCCGTCGTGCCGGCCCCCGCGGCAGGCGCAGGTGGCGTGGTGGTGGTGATCTCCAGGCGGACAGGACATTTTGTTAGAGTCAACTAACAGGGAGGGCGAAACATACTCGTTCAAGGTGTCGCAGGCAAGGTCCGGGGAGACACGGATGGCCGCGGGAGGTGGATCCCGCCACCGCGAGACCCGCATCCGTCGCCCGACCGCCTCGAGGACCGCGAGGGTCGGCCAACGCTTCCCCTACCCTCGCACCATCGCCACCCCGAAGAACCCGTCCGTCCCTGTCCGCTGGGGCCACAGCACGCCGCCGTCCCCCAACCGCGCGACCACGGAAAAATCTCGGTGATCGCCCAGGAATCCCTCCAGCACCTCCTGGTTCTCGGCCCGCAGGAGCGAGCAGGTGCCGTACACCAGCCGTGCCCCGGGCCGCACCAGGGGGACCGCGCGCTCCAGGATGCGCCGCTGCAGGGCGGCGCGACCCGCCACCAGCTCCCGCGTGAGGACCCAGCGCAGCTCCGGGTGGCGCCGCAGGACCCCCGAGGAGGAGCAGGGGGCGTCCACCAGCACCACATCCGCCCAGCCGGGCTCCACCGGCACGGGGCCCTGCTCGGCCATGGGCTGGAAGCGGATGTCCTGCCCGGCGCGGCCCATGCGGCGCTCCAGCACCCGCAGGGCGTCGGTGCGGACGTCGAGCGCCACGACACGGGCGCCGGCGTCGGCCAGGGCCAGGGACTTGCCGCCGGCCCCGGCGCAGAGGTCCACCACCCGGAGGCCGGGGCGCGCCCCCACCAGGCCCGCGAGGAGCTGGGAGCCCTCGTCCTGGATCTCGTACAGGCCCTCGCGGAAGCTCGGCAGGGCGTGGACGTTGCGGCGCTCGGAGAAGATCAGCGCCTGGGGGGCCAGGGCTCCGGGCGTGGCGCACACCCCCTCGGCCGCCAGCCGCGCCACCAGGGCGTCTCGGTCGGTGCGCGCCACGTTGACCCGCGCGGCCATGGGCGGGCGGGTCGCGAACGCTGCCACCAGCTCCCCGGCCTCCTCACCCAGTTCCTCCAGCCAGACCTCGGCCAGCCACAGGGGCAGGGAGGAGCCCAGCGCCAGGGCCAGGGCTGGCTCCATGCCGCGGGCATGCTCGGCCACCAGGGAGCGCAGATCGCAGAGCAGGTGGAAGGCGACCCCGGGGGCCTGCTCCACGGCGACGGCCGGGTCGAGCCCGTCGCCGGCCACCAGCCAGGCCAGCAGCAGCTGGACCGGATCGCGCGGATCGCCGCCAGCCGCCTCCAGGCCCAGCGAGAGGGCCGCGCCGTGACGGATCAGCCCGTAGAGCGCGGCGGAGGCGGTGCGACGCCCCTTGGAGCCGAGGCTGCGGTCATAGCGCAGGCGCTGCCCGAGGATGCGGGCGGCCATGGCCGGCTCGGCCCGGATCTGGGCCCAGATCTCGAGGGTGACGTGGCGCACCAGGCCCGGGCGGGCGGCCTTGTCCACCCGCGGAGGTGGCTGGGCGGGCGGCACGGGCAGGGCCACGGTGGCCAGGCGCACGGAGAGGTCGGAGCGGGAGGAGACCACGCCTCAGCCCTCCACCCGGCGGTAGCGCAGGACTACGCTGGGCTCGCGCTCGTCGGGGAGGCGCACGGTGGAGCCCCAGCCCTCCGGGGAGGGCGCCAGGACCACCTCGGGACCGCCCACCCCTGTGGTCCAGCGCACGGCGCCCTCGGGGTCCAGGTGTACGGGGTACTGGGCATGCCAGGCGCGCTCCATCAGGTGCATCACCCGCAGCCCCTCCTCGGCCGGATCGTAGCGGTAGAGGGCCAGATCGCGGTAGTCCACCGTGCCGTCGGCGGCCACGATCTCCTCCGCCAGCTCCAGCCAGGAGCCGTCCAGCAGCAGGCGCCCCGTGGCGCGGGCGCGGATGGGGCGCCCCCCGTCGAACCCCTGGCCGACGAAGCTGCCGAGCAGGAAACGCAGAGGATCGAGCTTCTCCCGCGTGACGCGGGTGCGGCTTTCCCATCCGGATGGTTCACCGGGCATATGTTCCTCGTTCCGGCCCCGCGACCTGCCGAGTCGACGCGCGCCGGTGCCCCCGGCTAACACGATGCGATAGGGGATGATGCATGAAGGCCGGTCTCATCCTCTCGCTGCTGCTGCTCCTCTCCGCCGTCGGCGAGGAGCCCACCCCCACCCAGGCTCCGCTGGACTCCCGCGGCTGGCACGCGCGCAGCGCCCCCCTGGATCCCTCCGCCGTGCTCGCCGCCGGGGAGCCCCAGCCCATCACGCTGCCCCCCCTGGTGACCGACCACATCCAGCGCCGCACCGTGCTGATCTACATCTCGCCCAACTGCCCCCACTGCGTGGTGGTGGAGCCCGAGCTGGCGGCGCTCGCCCGCCGCGTCGGCGACGTGGCCGATGTGCTCACCGTCTTCTCCGGCCTGGCGAAGCGCTCCGCCGTCGAGACCTTCGTGGCCGAGCAGCAGCTCACCTCCCCCTGGGTGCTCGACGAGGGCCACGTCTTCGCCGACGCCGCCGGGCTCGACTCCACCCCCTCGGTCCTGGTGGTGGACCCTCCCGAGAAGGCCGGCACCCACAAGGTGCTGGTGCGCAACGCCTTCCTCCCCTACGTCCACGGGGCCGACGCCATCCTGGAGATGCGCATCCGGGGCGCCACCGAGCCCGTGCTCGCCCGCGGCGGCTGGCTCGGCGCGCTCACCTGCGCCGCCTGCCACCCGGAGGAGTCCCGCTCCTGGTCCGGCAGCCTGCACTCGGTGGCCTACTACCACCTGCTCAACGCCGGCGGCCTCGACGACCCCGCCTGCCTGGCCTGCCACACCACGAACCCCCAGGCGGGCCCCTGGGTGCCCGGCAAGGAGGGCCAGGAGCCCGGCTTCCGCGCGGGCGATCACCGCTCCCCCTTCGCCAACGTCACCTGCGAGGCCTGCCACGGGCCCGCCGGCCCCCACGACGGCGACGGGGGCAGCCCGACGGCGAGCTGCGCCGCCTGCCACGCCCCCGACCACGTCCCCTTCCAGCAGGCCCAGGCCCTCCCCCTGCTGGATCACTTCGCCGGCAACGTCACCTCGGACGCCGCCATGCAGTCCTGGCGCCAGCTCGTCGCCCTCGGCGAGGAGGAGCGCCCCCTGGCCACCATGGCCGCGGGCCCTTCCGTGGGCGCCGACGCCTGCGGCAAGTGCCACAAGCCCCAGCACCGCCAGTGGCGCTCCACCCCCCACGCCAAGGCCATGTCCTTCCTGCCCGAGGGCAAGCGCGAGGAGGTCTCCTGCGTGGTCTGCCACGCCACCCCGCAGGACAGCTCCATCCCCGCCGGCGGCGTCGAGGCTTTCCGCACCGACGAAGGCGTCGGCTGCGAGCTGTGCCACGGCCCCGGCGCCGCCCACGCGCAGGATCCCGCCGCCAACCCCCTCTGGTCCCTGCACACCCGCGCTCCGGCCTGCTTCGTGCAAGGCATCTGCGAACGCTGCCACAACGAGATCCGCGACGAAGACTTCGACCTGGAGGAGGCGCTGCCGCTCGTCGCGCACTGACGGAGCCGCCATGCTCGCCCTGCTCCTCCTCACCGCCTGCCACCCCGGGCTGCCCGAGTCCTTCGGGCTCCAGCGCGAGGGCCTGGCCGTGGAGATCCAGACCGCGCCCTACGCCCTCATCGTCTACGACGCCGACGGCGCGCCCGTGCTGCGCACCCTCGGGGAGGGCGCGGGCGACGGCTACGCCACCCTGGGCTTCACCTCCGGCGAGCTGCGCTGGGACGAGGGGAGCGGCCCCGGCTACCTGGCGCCCGAGCCCCGGCTCGACCCCTGGGAGGACGACTGGGTCGCGGTGGCCGCCGTGGAGGAGGAGGGCTCGCTGGAGTTGACCCTGGCCCCCGCCGGGGCCGTGGACGAGCGCGGTCATGTGGCGGCCGACGAGGAGCGCCGCGTCCAGGTGGTCCACCGCATCCGGGACGGGGCCCTCAGGGTCGAGGCCAGCCTGGAGGGCGCCGACGAAGCTCCGCGTGCCTGGGGCACCGCCTTCGAGAGCCCTGCAGAGGAGGGCTTCCTCGGCCTCGGCGAGCGCTTCACCCGCACCCAGTTCCGCGGGCTGGACATGTACTCCTGGCTGGAGGAGGGCGGCATCGGGCAGGGCGAGGACGAACCCTCGGGTTCCAGCAACCCCTGGCCGCACGGCGAGGCCATGTCGTACTACCCGGTGCCCTTCACCGTCAGCACCGCGGGCTACGGCTTCTGGCTCGACTCCACCTGGTACAACGAGCTGAACCTCGCCACCGACCGCGAGGACGCCTGGCGCGCCTGGGCCGCGGGGCCCACCTTCGCCTGGGAGGTCTACCTCCCCGCCCCCCACGACGAACGCCCCTGGACCTACCAGGTGATCGACCGCTTCACCGAGGCCACCGGCCGCCCCATGGTCCCGCCCCCCTGGACCTACGGCCCGCGCCGCCGCATCGGCTCGGGCGACGTGCAGCAGGTCGAGGGCACCCAGATGTCCGAGATCGCCGCCATGCGGGCCCTGGATCTGGCGCTCACCGGCGCGGACGACGCCACCCACTTCCTGCCGCGCGGCTCCCACGTGGGCCGCGAGGAGGCCCTGGCCGCCTGGGCCGAGGGGGCACGCGCGCTGGGCGTGCGCATGAACGGCTACTACAACTGCTACTTCGACTCCAGCGAAGAGAACGTGCTCTACGACCTGGTGGAGGAGGGCCTGGAGCGCGGGTACTTCCTGGTGGACGCGCAGGGCGAGCCCTCCGAGGTCTGGTTCTCCAGCGGCGGCATCTCCTGGATGCTCACCGTAGACATGACCCAGGCCGCGGCCCGCGCCTGGTATACGGATTTCTTCCTCTGGGCGCTGGACCTCGGCTACTCCGGCTGGATGTACGACTTCGGTGAGTACGTGGCCCCCGACGTGCTCACCCCGAGCGGCATGACCGGCGAGGAATTGCACAACCTCTTCCCCGTGCTCTACCAGCAGACCGCCCACGACTTCCTGGAGGCGGGCGCCTTCTGGGGCGACTGGCTCACCTTCGCGCGCAGCGGCTACACCGGGGCCTCCCAATACAGCCCGCTGGTCTGGACCGGCGATCCGGCCGCCAGCTTCGAGGACGCCGACGGGCTGCCCTCCGTGGTGCGCGCCGGCATCAACCTCGGCATCGCCGGGGTGCCCAACACCGGCAGCGACATCAATGGCTACCACTGCGTAGCCGACGGGTATGCCGCCACCGACGAGGAGCTGCTGGTCCGCTGGATCCAGCAGGGGGCGCTCACCCCCAACATGCAGGACCAGGACGCCTGCGCCTTCTCCACGGACGAGGGGCGCAAGGCCAACATCTTCGACGACCCGCTGGCCCAGGAGGCCTGGCGCACCTGGGCCCGCCTGCACACCCGGCTGTTCCCCTACCTCTACACCCTCGGGGTTCAGGCCCACGAGACCGGCGCCCCGCTCATGCGCCACGCCTTCCTGGAGCACCCGGAGGATCTCGCGCTCGCCGACGTGGACGACGCTTATTACCTCGGCCCCGCCCTGTACGTGGCCCCCGTCCTGGAGCGCGGCGCCACCACCAAGACCACCCGCCTGCCACCCGGTAGGTTCCTCGATCTGACCGACCGGGCAGAGGTCGTGGGCGGCGGCGAGGTCACGCTCGAGGCCCCGCTGGAGAAGCTGCCCCTGCTGCTGGTGGACGGCGGGCTGGTGCCGCTGCTGGATCCGACCATCGACACCCTCTCGGACGAGGACGACGAGGACATCGTGGGCCCCACCGACGTGGCCGATGTCTATGACGTGTGGGGGTTCTTCACACCCGAGACCGGATCAACCCGCAGCGAGCTGTGGGATGGCACGATCCTCTCGGTGACCTGGGACGGGACGACCGCGGGCCTCGCCGAGTGCCTGGGCGCGGGCCTGGATCTCGCGGCCGACGAGGCGGAGCTGGCCGACTGCGGGGCGTGCTACCTGCTGGAGGAGGTGAGCTCGGGGCTCACGCGCGCCCGGGTCAGCATGCCCTCCGCAGGCGCCCTCACCTGCGCCGGCCTCGGCCTGGACTGGGAGGGTGAGCGACGCATCCGCTGGGATCTGTGGCTGGGGGAGTAGCTACTCGGACGACATCGACAGCACGAGATCGGGCACGCGCTCGAAGTGCGCTCGGTTGCGGGTGATCAGCACCGCGCGCTGCTCGACGCAGATGCCGGCGATCAGCGAATCCGCCATCCCGATGCTGCGGCCCTGCTGCTCCAGTGTACGCCGCACCTCGGCCGCGCGGCGGGCGCAGGGAGCATCCAGCGGCAGAATCGGCATGGCCCGCAGCAGGGCCCCCACCGCGCGCTCCCGCCGCTCCGAGCCGACCGCGCCCGCCCACAGCTCGAACGCCGTGATCGCGGTGGTCGCGAGCCCGTGCTCCAGCTCGAACGCGATGCGATCCTGCAGTGGCCCCTGTCCGCGCAGGAAGTCGATCAGCACATCGGTGTCGGCCACGATCATCGCCAGTTCTCCCGAAGCTCCCGGGCACGCTCGGCCAACGCATCGCCCTCCTCCCCGGCCAGGCTGCCGCGGGCGGCCAACGCCCGGCGCACCTCCTCGGCCTGGCCGTCGACCTTGCGAAGGTAGTCGTCCAGCGCCTCCTGCACGAGCAGAGAGAAACCCTTGGCGCCGCGCCGCGCGGCGATCTGGAGGAGCCGCGCGCGCTGTTCGTCGGTGATCTCGATGGTGGTTCGCATGGACCCAGGATAGCCGACATGCACATGCATGTGCAAGCCCTCCGCCAACCTGTCCGTGCCAGGCCACCCGCCGCGGCCTGGCCTGGGGAGGTGCGTGGCCTCGGTCATCGTTTCGGCCACATGCCTATCCGGTCTACTCATGTGCCGGCCCCGCGGTTCCGTCATTCTGGGCATTCCAAGCGGCGCGCTGGCTTCGGGGGTATTCCGCGAAAGCGTTCGCTGCATCAGTTTGACCAAGGTCTGATCGTCCGATGGGAGGCCTCTTACGAGGTGTGTAAGCGGCGGCGGGGGGCGGCATGAAGGCAACCTCTCGCCCATGCCGTGCGACGTGCGTGCGGGACGTCGTTCCCCCTGGTCCTGACTGTGATCCCGCCGTCTCAGGTTCGCAGGGTGTTGACCTTATGCGTCATACGATCTGCATGGAAGGCCGAATATCTGGAGGCAACAGGTGCGCCCCGCCGCTACGATCCGACCATCAGGAGGCCAAAAAAATGAACGCCAACCCGCTGCCCCTCGCCGTGCACCGCGCCCTTCGCCCCGAGGAGCGCGACAGGCTCCGCGCCCACCTGGCCGGCCAGCTCGCCCTCGCCGTGGCCAAGGGGCGCTGGCGTGCCCGCCGGGATGCTGTCTTCGGCCTCGTGCTGCTGGAGGTTGGGCTTCGGGTGTCCGAGGCCTGCGCGCTCCATCGTGCCGATTTCCGCGTGGAGGGGGGCGAGCGGCGGCTGGTGGTGCGCAAGGGCAAGGGCGGTAAGCGCCGGGAGGTCAGGCTCCCGGAGAGCTTGCGGGTCGTTCTCCGCGCATACCTCGACGCCACCCCGGGCGAGCCCGAAGCTCCGGCCTTCCCCGGCACCATGCAGGGCGAGGCCATGTGCCGCGTCACGGCCTGGCGCCGGTGGAAGAAGACCCTCGCTGCCCTCGGCCTGGATGCTCATGGGCGCGGCTGCCACGCTGCCCGCCACGGCCTCGGGCTGGCGCTCTACAAGAACACCAGCGATCTCCGCCTGGTGGCGGCCCAGCTCGGGCACACCGACCTGCGCTCCACGCTGGTCTACACCGCCCCCCTGCCCGAGGACATCGACGCCGCGCTCGATGCTGTGAACCAGCCGCTGGCTGCCGCTGGAGGCCGCCGGTGATCATGCTCTGCCCGCTCCCGCCCGCCTGCAACACTCCCGCAGACTGTTGCAGGCGCGGCGGGTCTGGGCTTCACAACGGTTTCATCAACGCGCGTGGCGGTTGCATCTGTGAGCCCACAGTCTTCATTCGGTGCGCAGCATGTCGCACCCAGGACGCTTGGAACCCCGAGCACTTCTACCCCGTCGGCCCTCTAAGGGCCTACCCGATGACGGGAGCCGCGCGTGATGGTCACGCACGGCCCCACCTCACCGCCCACGGCCGGCACCACCCGACCGGGAGCTTGACCCATCCACGAGGTAACCATGGATACGTCGCACACGACTGTACCTTTCGGTGAGGTAGCTGTCAACAGCTTCGACAACGACCAGACCGACACCGACCCCTTCGAGGAGACTGCCCCTCCCGAGGTGCCGGCTGTCCGGATCGGGGAAGTACTCACCGACAGCGGGGTCCTCCAGGTGGCCCACGTCAACACCCCCTACCTGGGCGACGCCTGGGCCGCCATCGAGGCGTCCGGGGTGCTGAAGGGCAAGGAGCTGATTGCGCTGAAGAGCCAGATGGGCACCGGGAAGACGTACCTCATGGTCCTACTCCTCGCCTTGGTCGAGTACTTCACGCTTATCTCGTTCCGGGTGAAGTTGGTGCGGCACCTCGCCGAGCGCTTTGGCGCCTGGTGCTACGATCAGCACGTGGATTTCCCCGTCGAGTTCGACCTGGCCACGGGTGAGGAGATCCAGCACAGCAAGAAGGACATGCAAAAGTGGATCGGAAGGGTCGCTGCCAAGCTGGCTATCACGATTCATAGCTTGTTCAAGTTCGACCGGAAAGGCGTGGTTTTCGTGGATGACGCGAACGGGGCCCTGGACGAGCTGGGGGCCGGTGAAACCCTCGGACGGCTCGGCGAGGAGACCTTCCCTGAAAAACGACTCAAGGCGGTCAACGCCATGCGCCGCACCCTGCACCAAGCGCCGCTCGCCTACATAGCCGACGCGCTTCTCACCGCCGATGACGTGGTGGAGTGGGCCTGGCTCGCGGGAAAGCCCATCGAGAAGGCCGTGCTGATCGTCAACGATTTCCGCCCCCACCGGGGGACCGCCGTCATGTTCAGCTCCGAGGCGGCCGTGCGGGAGGCGGCGGTGAACGCCGCTGCCGGGGAGGGTTCCTTCGACGACGAGCCCCCGGCGGTGTTCTACTGCGACACCACCAAGGCCGGCGCCGAGGTGGTCGTCTCTCTGGCGCAGCAGAAAGGAGCCCGCGCCTTAGCCGTCACTTCGGGCACGTCGAACTCTACCTCGGTGCGGGAGTGGCTCGCGAACCCCCAGGCCACACCCGAGACCACCTACGGGATGGTCGGCGCGTCGCCCACCATGGACAACGGGTTCTCCCTTGACACGAACGCCAAGGGGGAGGCACTTTTCACCATGCTGTTCGCCTGCATGGGAGGGAAAGGAGCTTCCCTGGGATCAGGTTTCCAGGGCACAGGGCGCCCTCGCGGCAGCGACCTGAGGCTGGGCTGGTACGCCCCCGAGCCGACGGGGGCCAAGCCAGTCACGGCCAAGGCCTTGGAGGACGCCCAGTGGGCGCTCTTCTGCGCGCAGGCGCGGAAGCTCCAGGGCCCCGATGTGGACGGGGAACCTTGTCTGGATCGGAAGAGGTTTGAGCCTGTGCTGCGAGTGTATGGCTTCACCGAGGCGCGACGGCGGAACAGGCTCGCGCTCGGGCGGGACTGGGTGCAGGCCACGCTGTACGAGGCGGGCTGGGACCACGCGGCTCCTGCTCCCGTTGATCCGGTCAAGGAGGCGGCATGGCGCCGGGAGGAGAGGTCCGGCCGCGACGACCTGCGCGCCGAAGCCGTCCACGCGGTCATGACGGCCCCCGCCGTGCCCGCCGACAACGCACTGGCCGCCGAGTGGCGGGCCTTCGACGCGCTGGACGAGCCGGAGAAGCAGGCCGCGTTCAAGGCTCGCGCCGCAGCCCACCGTGCTGGCCTGGATGACGTGCCCGCGGATGGCACTCCCGAGCGCGAGGACATGCGATTCGTGGTCGATCACACCGCCGGGCAGATCCTGATCGCTGAGCTGTGGTGGGACGAAAGCGGGCAGCTCGCCAGGGCGCGCGATCTGCGCTCCTACGGCTACCAGATCGAGGAGCGCGCGGTGGAGTGGGTCCACGACGGGGACTTCGATGTTCCGTCGAAGATGGCGTGGCGCTGGGCGCAGGACGTGAAGAGGTGCTGGGCGCCCCAGGACCAGCAGCACCTGGCGCGGCTCCGCTCGTTGGTCGTGGAAGCGCTGGCTGCTGCCAACCTGACCCGCGGGATGCTGGTGCGAGACGGAACCTTCGAGTTCAAGGCGGCAGACCTCGAAGGTTTCGTGGCGTTCGCAAAGGCTCACCGTGGTGATTTCAAGTACTTTTTCGACATCCAGGCCCCTGCCGACACCTCGGGTGCCGTGCGGGCATTCAAAACCCTGCTCTGGCGCCTCGGGCTCGACGTGTCCGGCGGTCGTACGCGCTCGGGTGGCTCCTCCGGCACCTACACCGCGGTCGTGCCCCCCCAGCTCACGCGCATCCTGGCACGCCGGGCCGCCTGGCGCAAGGCCCAGGGCGCGGTCGGAAAGGGGGCTGACCAGGGCGGCTCCGCGGGTGAGGCCGGTTCCACGGGCGAGGCCAGCCCCGTGAACAAGTGCACCCCCAAGGGCAAGTGCACCCCCGAGAGCGAGGCCGGCCTCCCGGGCCTGAGGAGCCCGGAGAACAGGCGGGCCTTCGATCGGGCACAGGCCGTACCTGGGTCCACCCCCCAGCGGGGCCCGCGGCTCGCACCCCCCGGGCTTCCAACCCCCAGGGAGCCGGCTGTAGATGATTCGTCACCCGGCGCGGTCCCCGAGCCCTCCGAGGCCGAAAACACGACCATGCCCACGACGGGACCCGCGCCACTTGTGCCCTTAGATCATTCGAGAGGGGGATGTGGCGCGCCTCCCACGGCACCTCCCGCCGAGCCGCCGGACCCCTCCGCCCTTGCCGCGACCAAGATCACCGACCGGTACGGGCGGTGGGCCATGAGGGCTCTCCCCCTGGTGGTTGGCGCGGGCTTGGACGCCTACCTGGACGGGCTGGACGAGACCGCCGCTCGCACGGAGGACCCGAAGGAGAAGGCCCACGCGTGGAAGCGGGCCATCGGCCGCCGAGGGATGATCCCCATGACCGCCGCGGGGGGTCAGTTCACCTTCGGCGCCTGCGAACGGCGCGGCGCTGGGCGGTGGTTCACCAGGGGGCCGAGTGTTCACGGGATCGCCAAGGATCTCCGCCCATTCCTCCAGCCGCCTGACGGCATGGTTTTCCTCGATGCGGACTACTCCACCTTGCACCCCCGGGTCGCGGCGATCCGGTGTGGCGACACCTTCCTCTCCCACGGCGACCCCTACGCCTCCCTGGCCCAGGAAGTAGCGAAGACCTACAACCCGGACGTGGACCCGACCGAGCTTCGGCGGGCCATGAAGAAGGTCGTGGCCGGCATGTTGAACGGTGAGTCCCCCATCGGCATCGCCAAGGAACTGGAGCCGATCCTGGGCGACCGCGCCGGAGACGCGGGGGCGGCTGTCCACGCCTGGGTGCTGGGGCAATGCCCGGGGCTCGCACAGATCCTCGCCCAGGTCGAGGTACTCTGGGGCGACGCCCTGGGCTGGGCCCGCACCCACGACAAGCTCGACTCAGATGCCACCACGACGGTCGCGAGCTTGACCGGCAAGAAAGTGCCCTTCAAGCTGCACTTCCCGACCTGGAAGCAGTTGCAGAAGGGGGAGACCGGGTGGCGGACGATGGCGTCCGCGCTGTGGACGGCCACCGAGGCCCAGGCCATGGACCTGATCTTGGAGCGCCTCCCCGAGCTGCTGGAGCCCTACGGCGGCGGCCTCATCTGCCCATCCTTCGACGGGTTGCTGGCGGCTGTCAAGGCCGAGCACGCAGAGGTCGCCGGCCGCGGGCTCGCGGCCCTGTTCCGCTGGGCGGCCGAGCAGGCCGGTATCCCCGGGGTGGGCGTCAAGGTCAAGATCCAGAGCGCTTGGGGCGTGGACCTGGAGGGCCAGCCTGACTTGTCCATCCCGGCCGAGATCCCCGAGCTCGGTGAGGTGCTGGCGCCCGTCTTCGAGCTGAAGGGCTACGGCGTGCTTTCGCCGCCCTCGGCCGACGACTACACCGGCGGACCCTTCGAGGACGTCCCCTCCGGGGTGGTCCCCGCGCCGGCCGCCGCTGCCGATCCGTTCGCTGAGCATGTCGTCGGGCAGGACGCCGAGCAGGACGCCAGTGCTGGCCCCTTTGCCGACGAGATCGGCCTGGGCGCCCTCGCCGCAGCTGAGGCTGACCCCTTCGCGGACTGCGAGGTGGACACCGACCCGAGGGGCTCGGAGGTGCCCGCCTCCGGCAACGAGCCAGTGCTGTTCGGCGGAGCCCCCGAGGACTACGGCCAGGACTGCGAGGAGTACAGCTGCGTCGTGGACGCCTGCGAGACCCCCGACGACTTCGACGGGGACTGGAGCGAGCCTTACGACTGCTATGAGAATGTGGAGGTTGCGGCCGCGAAGTAGACGCACTGGGCAGGGCCCAGAATCAGCCGGTCCGGGATCGTGCTCATGGTGCCCCAGCCCCCAGCATGTGCGTGAACGCGCTCTCGGGCCGGTGCCGCGACCTGGGTGAACAAGGTCAGGCGTTCAGGGCTCCATCATCTTCACCACGTTGCCCGCAGCGTCGAGCATTGCCAGCATCGGCGTGCCATCGGGCATCATCACCAGCGCCACCCGCCGCCTCCCAGCGGCGTCGTGCAGCAGCAGCCCCGGCGTGCCGTCGAACATCATCCCCAGCCCCACACGCGCCTCCCCCGCCGCGTCGAACAGCGTAACGCTTGGCGAGCCGTCACGCCCCACATCCAGCCCCGCGCGCGCCTTCTCTGCGGCATCGTACAGGAACAGCCCTGGTGCGCCGTCGGGCAGCGCCGTCAGCGCCGCGCGCGGCTTCCCTGCGGCGTCAGACAGCGCCAGCCTCGTTGAGCCGTCGGGCAACACCATCAGGCCCGCCCGCGTCTCCCCTGCGGCGTCAGACAGGTCCAGCGACGACGTGCCGTTGGACATCACTGATAGTCCCGCCCGAGCCATCCCCGCCAGGTCGTACATGGCCAGCCCAGACCCCTCGGGCCCCGCCATCAGCGTCATCTGCGCTTTCCCACCGGAGTCGAGCATGGCGAGCATGACTGAGCCATCGGGTCGCAGTGACAGACCTGCACGCACCTCCCCTGCCGCATTGACCAGCAAGAACCGCTCCGCGCGCACCACCGGGAGTGCATCTGCAGCAGCAGCAGCAGTTCCACCACCGCTCACGGCGAGCAGCAAGGTCATGCCCGCCCCTCCTCCCGTGGCGGCCACCATCAGGCCCAGGTAGCGCATCGTGGAAGTCAAGAACGGGGTCAGCTTCATGGTTGATCTCCAGTGCATCAGGCCCCAAGATGTAGGGGTCGAGAACAGCCTACACCCTTGGGGCCGGGAACGTGCCACGACCGCGCCCTCCGGCCGTCCGCGTCCGCGGTGAACGTCCAGCCAACCGGTCAGCTACCCGGCCGATGCGGCCTCATGGAATCGGCCACGATCATGTCGGAAGCCCAGGCGGCATCCGAACCGGTGCGGTGTCACGGAGCGTGGCAATGTCCTCGGCGGTCAGCCCATAGGCTGCGTTCACGAGGTCGGACAAAGTGCGCTCCGCACGCATGATGGTCTGCTCGCGCTGAATGATGGGGAGCGACTCGGCCTCATGGAGGCCACGCAGCTCTGTGATCTCGGCAGGGCGCAGCTTGCCAGCAGCTCTGCTACGGCGCTTGACGATCTCGCGGACGAACGCCTCAGCGTCAAGACGGTGGAAGTTGGCGAGGGCATCACCGGCCTTGTCCACGCCGTACTGGAGGCGCAGCACATCAACCATGCCTCGGCGGGCGCTGTGATTGGCTGCCACGGCGGCCACGACCGTCGGAACGATGTCTGCGGTGAGGGCGTGGGCTTCCTGTGATGGGAGGGCGATGGGGATCGAGTGCATCTTCACGCCAAAGGGACGGAGAGCCTCGTCTTTTCCATGGTCCAGGTGCCGGAAGCTGAACCACCACATCACGGGGGAGTTGAGCACGGCGCAGATCCACATGTCGGTCGTCGGAAGCACCCAAGCCGTGTTGTTCAAGAACAAGCCGGTGTCGTCGAACGCGTAGCACGGGTGGAACTGGATCTCCTGGTAGACGATCTTCGGCTTGAGGAAGTCCGCCCAGTAGTCCACCGCGTCCTGGATCTCGTACCAGGCATACCGTCCCGGCTTGCGCCCTGGCCAGTCCTTGCCAGCGTAGTCCGCGGGCCTGGGTTCAAGCTGCGCTCGATACCCTTCCAGGTGGCGGAGGACGGCTGGATACTGAGAGATGTCGATCCCTCGCCGCGCGAAGATCATCCATTGCCCATCCCACTCCGCCGCCCACCTGTCCACGTTCGCGCCACGCAAGAACTTGTGCAGCACCTCGGCCGAGCGTGCATCTTCTCGCACAAGACGGGCGCGTGTGGCGTCATCTATGAGGAAGGCTTCATTGAAGCCGGTCAGAACGCCACGAACCGGCCCGCGGCCTGCATACTCTGCCAAGGGCACCCCACGCTCACGCAGCTTCGCCATCAGCAGTTCTACCCGATCACTTCCCAGGCTCCATGCGTCACGCCCCAGCCTGGCCTGGGGTACTGGCCGCTCGTTCGCCCTGACATACTCGGGCACGGTCACGGTGCCGAGTTCCTCACGGGGGAAGTGTGTCACCGAGACCTTCTGGTCTGGCCTTGGCAAGGCCTTGCGCACGGTCACGATGGAGGGGAACGCATCTGCGTCGGGGAAGATCGGCGCATGGCCGAAGTCAATCAGGGTCTCCACCTCGGTCTGCCCCGCGAGCAACGCCCGTAGGGGCCCTGCGTACCCCGCCTTCAGCCACTTGTTGGCCACCACGAAGCCAAGGCGCCCCCCCGGCTTCAGCACCTCCAGCCCCAGCTCGAAAAAGTAGACATACAGGTCGGCGGTGCCGTCGAATGAGGCGAACCGGCCCTTCCAGTGGTCCTTGTAAGGAATGAGCAGCTCCTGCCGCACATACGGCGGGTTGCCGATCACCACATCGAAGCCCTCCCGCCAGCGGCCGTCGATGGCCGCTGCCTCTGCCTCGTTGAACTCCGCTGTGACGGTGAGGAGGTATGGCTGATCACCCGTCCAGTCCACCGCTCTTGGATGCACACGCGGGTCGCTGACGACGCTGTTGCCGCACCGGATGTTTCCGTCCAGCCAGGTGAGCTTCTTGTCACGCTGGGCGGTCTTCAGCCAGAGCGAGAGCTTGGTGATCTCCACCGACTCCGGGTTGAGGTCCATCCCGAAGAGGTTCTGGTTGAGGATGGTCTTGTCAAGGTCGAAGATCTCATGCTGACCACCACGGAGGTCGGCAAGCGACGCGTTCACCCGCTCATGTTCGCGGCGCAGCCTGTCGAATGCTGCAATGAGGAAAGCACCTGAGCCGCAGGCGGGATCGAGAACACGCAGCGACCGCAGCCACTCACGGTAGCGGGTCCAGATCTTGATCCACGCTTCATGCTCCTCACGAGGGGTGGGCTTGGTGCGCTTGACGCGCCTGGCACGTTCGAGCGCATCCTCCCGCAGCACCTCCGCCTCGATCACCGCGAGCTGCTGAGTGAGCGTCCGCCCCAGGGTTTCGTCCACGATGTAGCGCGTGACGAATGGCGGCGTGTAGAACACCCCTTCGGCCTTGCGCTTGGAGAGCCCCTTCGCCTGGCCGGACGCCTCCGCTCGCAGCTCTTCGAGGTCGGCGATGGACTGCTCGAAGATGTGCCCGAGCACCTCCACCGACACATCTTCCCCGAAGTCGTAGCGTGCGAGTCCCATGAGCGAGCGGCACGCCGCGTCGTCGATCTCCAGCGCATCCAGATCCGGGTCTTCGGCGAAGAGGCCACCGTTGTAGGGCGGGAACCGCCGCGCCGGGTTTCCCTGGTCCACCCACGAAAACACAGCCTTGAGGTTGTCCCACACTGGGCGCGGGCGGTACTCATCGACGTGCTCCAAGGCGCGCTTGATCGTCTCCTCGGGCAACAGCTCCCGGTCCTCCGCAAACGCCACGAACAGGAAGCGGTCGAGGAGCTTCTGCGCGAGCCGCAGCACGTCGAGTGCTGGCAAGTTGGAGTGCGAGCGGGCAAGCCGCTGGAATAGCTCCACGCGGAGCTTCCGGTAGTCCTGGTAGAGCTTCCCGGTGACCTCGTCCTGCACCTTCGCAGAAGCAGCGAGCATTTCGTCGAGGTACGCGCGGCCCCCGGGCGCGTCGGGCAGGATTGAGGCTCGCGAGAGCAGGAGCCAGAAACGTCGGAAGGCGTCGTCGCGGTCAAGGTCATCGAGGCGAACGACCTCGTAGTCCTCCATCGAGTGAGCCGAGCTGTAGAGGCGCGTCTCCCTGTAGTTGGAGACGATGATCCAGCGGCAGCCGCTCGTCCGGTTCGCGTAGTCCCAGGCTTGCTGGACCGGCGTCAGCGCCCGGCTACCGGCAGCATCAAGGCTCTTCGAGGCACCCTTCAACTCGATGGGTATGTGGATGCGATCAGCACCAGCACCGAACCACCCAATTGCACCGTCCACCTGCTTCCCCCCGCGAACAGGCACTTCCTGATGCAGATCAAAGCCCGGTGAAGGCTGATCCCAGGTGCGGTAGCCAAGCACGCCCCCGAACACTCCTTGGAGGAACGGGCCGTGAAGCTGCACCTCATTGGCCGCCGCGAGCTGACCGCTACGAAGTCGTTCGATCCACGGTGTGAGGCGCTCACGGCGGGTATCGAGGTCGGGGGGAAAAACGTGCCGCGCGAGGCGGTCACGGAGTAGACGAGGATGGAACAAGGTGGCCATTCGTGCCCGTAGCATGGAGCACGACGGATGGCAGCCGGATCGGGGCCGCCCCCCCCCTCCGGCCTTGGCCGCACCGCCCTGCAAGTACATGGTGGCGTGTCTCTGAAAGATGATGCCACGTCGTGCGGAAGTGGTGGTAAGATGCACTCGACATGCCACCGCGTAGAAGGATCATGGCACCATGACTGCCGCAACCAGCCACCAGCAGCACCGATTCCCCCACATCGTGATGATCGCCAACAGGAAGGGCGGGGTTGGGAAGACGATGCTCACGGTCCACCTTGCCTGGCGGGCCGTCGAGGAAGGGCTGTCGGTGCTCGTGCTCGACTGCGATCCCCAGGGCGATGCGTACCGAAGGCTACTCGGGTCCGACGCCGACATGCAGGCGCGCCCGCCGACATCCTTCGGCGAGGGGGGCTGGGTCGTGTGCTCGCCCGGTGTTTTCGATCTCCCTCCTTTCCCCAGACTCTACAACTACGATCTGATCGTCATCGATGCACCTCCATCGGGACGTGGCCTTCCCGAGGGCCCCCCCGTCATCGAGCTGCTGCTGCCGGTCGATGGGCTTGACGCCGCCAGGAACGCTGTGGAGGTCGCTGAGGAAGCTCTTGCTGAACGCAGGGCGTTCGCCGCCACCCTCGTGTTGAACAAGGCCGACGAGGGCGGCTGGGACCATGAAGACACGATCCGCGCCATCGAGAAGCACCTGCCCGAGGGCACCACGCTCGCGCCCAGGGGCATCCCGCACGCCGAGGGGATCAAGCGCTCGGAGCTGGTGGCGCGCCCGGCCTGGGAGGAGGCGGGGCACGGCATCGCCGTTCGGGAGCTGCGCGCCTTCTGCACCGACTACGTGATGGAGATCAAGAGGTGGCGGGCGTGGGCGACCATGGAGGCCGTCCTGGATGCTGCCCAGGGGGCTCGCCGTGCCTGACATCTTTGATGGCATGATCCGCAGGCGCACTCCGCCCCAGGACGAGAGCCCTGCTGACGCCATGCGCGGGCTGGAGGAAGCCCAGGCTCGCGCGAAGGGCAGCCCTGCTCCCGTGGCGCACCCCGATCCACCCCGTCGGCCAGCACCCACCTCGGCACCTGACCTCGGAGCGCCTCAGCAGCACCACCGCCTGATAGTAGATCTACCAGCTCGTGGTGCTGCTGAGCGTGGACCGAGGACGAAGCGGGCCGAGGCCGGGCACGCACGACCTGTCTCTGCCGCCGAGGTCTTCCCCCCCTCACCGGACGCCGTGCTGGCGGAGCCCTCACAAGAAGAACAGGAGCCACCGCGCCGCACGGGCCCGACACGGGGACGGCGCCAGCTCAAGAAGGGCGCGGGGGCGCGCTACGCCATCACGTTCAGGTGCGATGCGGCCACCCACGACAAGCTCGAGGCCTTGGCCGAGCGGTGGGGCTGCTCGATGAACGCCGCCCTCGTGAGGGTCGTGGACGAGCATGGACGCGAGATCGACCGGCTGCGTGAGCTGCTCCAGACCGTGGCCAAGGCATTGTAGGAAGGAGGAGAACATGGGCGACCGACTAAGAGGCCACGTGTGGCGAGTGCTGGATGGCGACACCTTGGTCTTCAGGCCGGACTGGGCCGACCCTGCGAACGCCCACGTCCACTACCCCAGGCAGTTCGTGGTCCGGCTCCGGCACGGCGACGCTCCTGAGCATGGAGAGCCCGGCTACGGCAAGGCCAAGCTCGATCTCAGCGAGGCTGCTCTCGGCCAGCATGTCGAGATCGAAGTCGCCTACTACGAGCGCGAGTGGAACCGGGATGTGGCGGAGGTCTTCCTCATCGGACCTTCGGGGCACAGGGGGCGGGAGGTGAAGGTGTCCATCAACCGGCCGAGGGGGGAGCCGAAGCCGGTGGACGGGGGGCCCGCGATGGGGGTGGCCGTGGCCCTGGTGATCACCGGCTTCTTCGGCGGCCTGGTCTGGCTGATGGACCGAGCATGACGTCCAGCTCGCCAAGCCGTTGCCGGCCTTGTGCGCGGACGGCTGACCTCGGCCAATCGGGGATCTGGGCGCCGCTGATGCCTCACCTCCTGACCGACGCCACTTGCGGCGGCGCGGAAGAATGTCAGGACGTTAGGTGGAAACCCCAGAAGGTCAAGTCGATGGGCGCTTGACCCATCGCCCGCGGTGGGTGTACCTTCACCCGTGAAGGAGGTCAGCGTGCATTACTTCATCAACAAGGTCATTGATGGGGCGATGGGTTTCGTTCAAGATGAGTGCATCGACGAAACGAAGAAGAACTTTGAGAAGCGCCCCGTTTCCGCCTCGGTTGGGGCCGGCGCTGGAGGACTGGCAGGGGGAAAGGCGGGAGCGGTCATTGGGACTTTCATCTGCCCTGGAGCCGGTACATTTGCTGGTGCGATATTCGGAGCAGCCGTCGGGGCTGCAATAGGATCAACCATTACAACAAAAACAACAGACACCGCCGCGCAAGCTCTGGATGATACTGTAAGGGATGTAAAGAGGAAGTTTAAGTAGAAAAGGAGCGCAGCGTGGCCTCCATTTTCGCCACCCAATAGGTCGTTCCTGCGGCCGCCGTAGAATGCCAAGACGTTAGCCCTCCCCTCACCTGCATTCCACCCCCGCCTGGCCCAGCACCCCCGAGCGAGAACGCGGCCTTCATCCCTGGCCTCAGCCTGATGGCGAAGTGGGCCACAAAGGTGCCGTCCATGCTCGTGCCCTGCATGGACCCGAGCACGATGGCATAGGCGAAGCGCTGGAGCACTCGGTCCCTGACCTGCCAGGGCACGGTGAGTATCAGCGGGCCCCACCCCGAGGTTACCGCACCGGGACAAGGACACTTCGGCGCCCCCTGGTGGGGCATGTGGCAGACCTTGCCGGTGGGGCTGGCCGCATCTCACCGAGGCTACCCGCCGATCTCCCCCACCAGCATGTGCTCGGCCAGCGTGATCGGCACCCCTGCGCCGGGTTCAACGAGCCCCAGCCTGCGCCGGACCCGCACCAGCCAGAGCCGCAGCCGCAGCCGATGGCCACGCCGCCACAGCCGGTGGACGATGGCGGCCTGGAGCCCGTCGTAGCCCTCGCCCTCGCCGTCCCAGTCCATGTCATCCGCCAGGTCGATGCCCCACGCCTCCTCGGCAGCAGCCGCGAGGGTACGGCGGAACAGCGCGCCGTGGTTCTCGGTCTCGGGCAGGGCCAGGTGCACCAGCTCATGTAGAACCAGGACGACCACATCAAGCCGTGGTGTCCGACGTCCGACGACCAGCCGGATGCGGCCACCGATCTTCTTGCGCCTGCCCCGGGGTGCGAGGGTGGCGGTGCCGGAGACCTCCTTCCAGCGGCACACGCGCCGGACAACTACGGCCAGATCGATGGCGTCCGGGTCGAGCCCCCGGCCAGGGGGGACCTCGAAGGCGTGCAGCCCTGCGAGGGTGCGGAGGGCCAGGCTGGCCAGGGGACGGGGTGAGGTGGGCAGGGGGCATCCCGCTCGGAGAGGGAGGTTTTTTTCGAGTGTGCCAACTACCGTACTTGACGGACGCTATCAAGTCAAGTAGCCTGGCGTTCGGAGGTGTCATGCCCCGTAGGTCCCACAGGCACGCCGAAAGCGATCCCCTCAAGGCGGTCGGCTACATCCTCGCCGGCCACAGGCCGCAGGGTGGTGCGAATACCGATCTCCGCGCCTGGGCCAGCATCCATGGCGTCGAGCTTCTGCAGGTCTGCGGCGACGAATGCCCCCCCGACACCCCCCTCAACCTGCGGCCGGGCTTCGCCGAGGCCCTCTGCGCCCTGTGGGACACGGGTGCTGGCGTACTGCTGGTGGAGGGAGTGGCGGCCCTGGCGCTCGACCCGCCCCACCGGGCCATGGCGGCCGTAATCCTCGACACGCACGGGTCCAGGCTGGTCAGCACCGACCCCGGGGAAGAGCACATTCTCGACACCCTGGCTCCCATGATGGAAGCCTTCGTGGTCTTCTACGACCTGGATCGACGGGTGCGGGTCAGTGCCGGGCTCGCCACGCTCAAGCGACGGCGCCGCCTGGTGAGCAGGGTGGCGCCCTACGGGTGGATGACGACGGACGACGACCCCAAGACCCTGGTGCCGAACCCGGCTGAGCGGGTTGTGATCCGCCTTGCACAGGAGCTTCGAGCGGAGGGGCTGCCCCTGAGGAAGATCGGGCAGCGGCTCACAGAGCTGGGTCATCATCCGCGCAGGGGCGGCCCGTGGCAGCCACAGACCATCGCGAACCTGCTCACAAAGACGCCCGAGGACGGATCATGATCAGCAACCCTCCGACTCCCCAAGAAGAGGCCGACCGCGAGGTCGAGCAGTTCGAGGCCTGGCTGCGGGAAGGGCACCTGGACCCGGCTCAGGCCGAGGCGGTTCTTCGCGCGATCCAGCGGTGGCGGCCCGCGGTCGTGGCACGGGTGGGCGAGATCATGGCCGAGAGAATCCACGGCATCGACGGTCCAGACTGCGAGGAAGGAGGCAAGCGGTGAACACGCAGATGATCGGTGAGGCAGGGGCCAGCCTCCTCGGGACGGTTGACCCCCAGGTCGCCTGGGCGAAGTGGCTGGCAGGCTGCGGGGTGCTGGACCTGCTCGAAGGGGCGGTGTCATCCGAGTTCCCCGTCAAGACCTACCTACCCCGGTCCCAGCCGGGACGACGCAGACCCCTCCCACCCGCATGGCTTCGAGCCGAACCCGCGCTCCTACACGGGGGGGAGGCGTGGCGGGGTGGGCTGGTAGTCGGGCTGGCCTTCCCCGAGCAGGCGGGTGAGGGCGGCGACTTGGCCCTGGCAGCCAGGCTCGTGGACGATGATGCCGGGCAGGTGCGCATCGAGTGCCAGGGACTCCTCTTTCGGGCTGACGACCGTCTCGCGCTTCGGAGGATGGGCGTCAGGACGAAAGGTCTGGAGGTGGTCTGTCGGAGATTGCCCGATGCGCTG
Source organism: Pseudomonadota bacterium (assembly GCA_043814015.1). Taxonomy (GTDB): domain Bacteria; phylum Myxococcota_A; class UBA796; order UBA796; family JAFGLY01; genus JBDRKM01. Next base: position 2,040 of record JBDRKM010000478.1, on the reverse strand, counting down.
ACCTGCCTGCTGGCGAGGCTCGGCGGTCTCCTCGCCGTCGATCCGCTGAACCCTCCGACCCAGCCCGGGTACATCGTGCGGAGTCGGGGGGAGCAACCGCTGTCCCCGGGCCAACGCGCGCGGCTGGTGGACCTGCTGCGTCAGGTCGGCGCCGGCCTGGGGAGCGAGCTTGCCGAGGAAGGGGCATGACGGCATCCACCCCACGCCGCCTGGTCTGGCTGCTTCGCGTTTCCTCGCAGCACCAGGCCGACACAAATACGATCGCCTCACAGCGGGCAGCCCTTGAGCAAGAGCTTCTGACCCGCCCCGGTGAAGTGGTCGCAGTCATCGAGGAAGAAGCGGTCAGCGGGCGGACCCCAGTCGAGGACCGGCCCGCGCTACGCCAACTGGAGGCCCTGTCAGCCAGCCAGGGCTACGACGAGCTGTGGATGTCCAACGCGGACAGGGCCTCCCGCCACAGTGATCCAAGATCTTACAACCATGTCTTCGGATGCGCGCTTGACGCAGGCGCGGTCATCCTGGAGGTCAAGTCACACTTCCTCTGCAACCCTGCATCCCGCGAGGGGCGCATGTGGTGGTTCATGTCGGCAGAGGGCGCTGCGGCTGCCTGGGAGTCCATCCGCGAGGCCACGCTGAATGGCAGGCGAACTGCTCTCCAAGCAGGCCGGGCTGGCAACTCCGCGCACCCCTGGGGGATACGCTACTCCCGCGCCGAGGGCTGGAGTCTGGACTCGAAGGTGGCGCCGACGATCAAACGCATCTTCGAGCTGGCCATCACCCCCACCGAAGGGCATCCCGCGGGGCTCTCCATCGGCGGCATCAAGGCGACCCTGGAAGCCGACGGGATAGCGCCTCCCAAGGGGGGAGCGTGGCACGAGGGCACGATCTACCGCATCTTGCGGCACCCGGCCTACAAGGGGGAGCTACCTCAGAAGATGCCGGACACCGACAGGGTCGTCGTGCTCAGCATCCCACCGATGATCGATGCGGCAACATGGCAGGCCGCCCAGATCGCCCTCGACCGAAGGAGCAACTGCCCGATTCGGAAGAAGTACACCATCGCCGCCCTGCTTCGCGGGCTCGTCTACTGCGGTGTCTGCGGCTCGAAGATGTACCTGCGAGCCTACCAGGGGAAGTACTATTGCCGGCCCTGCCACAGCCCTGGACACCCCATGGCGCTCGTGGATCAGGCTGTCTGGGAGGCGGTCTCCAGCCGCCTGGAGAACTCTGAGCTACTGACGGAGGCGGTCTCCCTTCATCACGACGGTGGCACGTCGGCCCAAGAGATCATGGACGCCGAGGTGAGCCTCGCCACCATCGCGCGCAAGAAGGCAGGATTAACAGCCAGGTGGAACCAGGATCTTCTGACCGACGAGGAATACGACCGTGAGCTGAGCGGGTATGCTGAACGCAGCCGGGTGCTCCTCCAGCGTATGAACGCCGCCAGGCAGGCCAGCGTTCTCGCTGAGACTGCGCGGCAACAGCGGGCGACCCTTGGAGCCAGGCTGGAGACCCTTCGCTCCAGCATCCCGACCGCCGACTTCGCAACGAGACGGGCTATCTTGGAGGTGCTGTTTCCCCCCGACGTGGGCCGGATCATGCTCCACCCCAACCGCAAGATCGAGCTTCACGGGATGCTGGTATGCGAGGCGACGACGACGGACGATGGCTCGCCCGGGGGACAAGGTTCCAGCGGGTCTACTGAAGTGGTCAAACCGTTACCGCGAACGCGTTCGCGGAAGCCCTTCCCCCGGCCGCGCTGCGCCGCTTGGAATGCCGACTTCCGTCAGCGGGCGGGACCGGCGAGCGTATGAACTTGAGTCAACCGGATAGGCATGTCGGCCATTCGGCCTCACGACAACCACGGCCTCCCTCTGTTGGCGCCTATGGGCTGCCCTCCCCCCCCATCTTCGCCGCCTGATGGGCGGCGCGGGGCGCTTGGTCGCGCCACGGAAAATGCTCCTACCTTCAAGGCCGAAAACTCGTCGATTGGCCGAATCCTGGGTCATGGCTGCCGACGCCTCCTCGAGGAGGAGGGCC
>JBDRKM010000477.1:0-2316 GCA_043814015.1 Pseudomonadota bacterium | reverse complement strand
CGTCTGTGTAGACGTTGAGCGCGTACCGCTGGTAGACCTGCTGCTGGAAGAGCTGCGGGAGGGAGAGGTTCTGAGGGGCCGGCGCGTAGTACCAGGGATCCCAGCCGGCCTGGGCGGGGATCATGGCCTCCGTCTGGAAGCTGGGCTTCGCTGCCTCGACCGCGGGTAGCGGCACGTTCGAGCCGCCCCCGCAGTGGAAGAGCAGGGGGACGACCTGCTGGCCCGTGTAGAGGCAGGTGATGACCAGGTAGGTGAAGCACCCCAGGACCGCCCAGTCCGAGTCGGACAGGAGCGGCCGCATGTCCCAGGGAGCCGCGATGGGCACGGTGTCATCGAAGAGGTGGAGCCAGGCGAGATCGGGCCCCTGGATGTGCCGCAGTGTACCCACCCCGATCCGTGCGAGGTCGAACATCACGTTCGTTGGATAGTTGTACCTCACCGTGCCACGTGCTGATGGTGCTGGAGAGATGATTGGGGAGAAGAAGAGGGGTGGGTTGTTGATGCCGAACATCGGGTCGGCGGTGACGCCCTCCACCATGTCAGGTTGGGCGGCACGGCTGGACTCGAGCCGGTCGATGGCCTCCTGTCGGGTCCAGGTGTCCGGGTGGCAGGTCAATCCCTGGGCCTCGAAGAACAAGAACACGTCCGTGACCCGTGTCGCCCGGTCGAACCCCGGCACCGGCATGCCGCCCTGCGGTTGCCCCCCCGGACGCTCCAACTCGCCGAAGTGGGTGGTGCCCGCCGGGTCCTGCCCCGCGCCCGCCTTGCCTACGAGTTCCTCAAACGAGACGTACTTGCGAGCCATGACATCCTCCACGCCGGTGCCCCGGCGGTGCCTGGCCCGGACCGGCGCCCTCCAGAGACCGCCCCTGGAGGGCGCCGCCCGGCTCCCTCGCCTACGCCCCCTGGTAGAAGCGCAGGGCCACCATGACGCTCACCATGCCGTGCTCGACCGTACCCGTGTCGGCCGTGCCCAGCTCGAAGCGGATGTGCCGCCCGAAGTCGGTCTTCGTGGTGTACTCGCTCGTGATCGCCGAGCCGTTGGCGGTGATCGGGCCGGCCAGCTCCGCGGAGAAGTTGGTCCAGGCGATGCCGTCCAGGCTCCAGCTCCCCCGCAGCTTGAAGGAGAAATTCGCCGTCATGTCGGCCAGCTTGGTGTGAACGGTGATGCCCTCCAAGCGGGGCCCGCAGTCCTCCAGGATGTCGCTGACCTGGCGCCATCGGGACGCATTCTGGCCGAGCGAGACCTCGTGGCTGTCGGTCACCAGGTCCAGCAGGACGACCCGCTGGCCGGCCTGGGGCTGAGACGCGGTTCTGTTCATGGGGAAGGTACGCATGCTCCCTCCTCGGGGGCTGGGGTGGAAGGTCGCGTGAGCCCCGATGGGCCTCTCCCGGCGGGTAATCGCGCGGCCTCGCCCACCATCAAGCCCTTGTTCATGGCCATCCGCACCGCCGAAGACGTGCGCCAGATCTGGCGCCGCCAGGAGGGGGCCGAGGCGGCCTCCCGGGCGCTCTCAGGGTGCCCCGTCAAGGTCCTTTGGAGCCGTTCCGACTCCTTCGAGGCGGGTGGACTTCCCCGATGACGCCTGCCGGGACCTCCGGCGCGGCATGTCCCGGCCATCGCCGCCATTCCGGCGCAGTCCTCCCCCTCCCCGGGAGCCCAGGGAGACGTTGGACGGGTACGACGGTCAGCCTGCGCCGGGTGCGGGCAACGTATCCACTCTGCGAACGGTGATGCCCCGGCCCCCTACTTCGTGTGACCTTGTTTCTCGCGCCAGACCCTCGGGGTGAGCTCACCGACCCTGTTGACGGGGTGGTCGAGCAGCCTGCCGAGGACATCGACGAGGTAGACGTGCGGGTCGATCCCTTGCAGGATGCAGCTGCCCACCAGGGTGTAGATCGTGGCGGCGGCCTGGGCGCCGCCCTCGGATCTGGCGAACAGCCAGTTCTTCCTGCCCACCACGGCCTGTCGGAGCAACAGCTCGGACAGGTTGTTGTGCATGGGCAGCTCGCCGTGGTCCAGGTGCAGGCGGAGGGTCTGCTCCTGGTTCCTGGCGTAGGTGAGGGCCTTGCCGAGCTCGGACCTGGGCCTGGTGACGGTGGACTCGGCGCGGACCCACTGGAAGAAACCGTCCACCAGGGGCTTGGCGAACAGGCGTCGCTCCTCGAGGATCGTCTCGGGCTTCTGCCCGTGCAGTCGGCGCTCGATCATGAACAGGTCGCGGATGGTGCCCAAGGCCAGGGCGGCCTCGACGGGGTGATGGTGGCGGGCATCGAAGAAGTAGCTGCGCAGGTGGGACCAGCAGCCAGCCCGCA
>JBDRKM010000476.1:0-16039 GCA_043814015.1 Pseudomonadota bacterium | reverse complement strand
CCCGAGATGGTTCATCTGGGCGAGGAGCGTCGCCGATCCGTGCACAGGTGTCAGGCACTAGGACTCAAGATTTTCCTCCTGTCCCAGATCGAGGCACGCCGGCGACGCGCTTCACCCAGCCGCACGGCATGGGTGAGGTTCGCCCCGCCCAGAGGAAGCGACCCGTACTCGCCGCTCGGAGCGCGGAGAGCCGGGTACCGACCGCCTGGCGGGTCTCCACGGGAGGGGGCAGAACCCCTCCATGCAGTTGTGGATCGCCATGACGCCACGATCTGGGACAGCAAGGATTTCTGCTTGCTATCCCGAATCGTGGCGCCGCCGGCCTCCAGCCCCCCGGACGCGACACCGCGGGGGGGGAAATGAACCATCTTGGGCCACCTGTATCGCCTCGGGACCCCGGGTTGGGCCTGGAGGGATTTCTGTGAAAGTCTTGAGTCCTAGTGCCTGACACCCCCGGTTCACCCCCGGTTCTAGTGCCTGACACCCCCGGTTCTGTGAAAGTCTTGAGTCCTAGTGCCTGACACCCCCGGTCGGTTCCCCCGGTTCCCGGTTCAGGTCGTTGCATCAGCATCGCGACGACCTGACCACCTCGGGAGCGCGGCCAGCACCCGCAGTGGGCGGGCGCAGGCTTCCAGGTGCACAGGCTCCCAGCGCTCCGGGTCCTGGGCGGCCAGGACCTCGAGGCGGCCCTGGGGGCGGCCGTTGACCTCGATGAGGTGCAGGCCGCCGTCGGCGCCCAGTACCGCGTCCACGCCCACCTCCACCGCCGGCTCGCAGCCGGGGGCGCGGGCGATGGCGGCGGCGGTGACCAGGGCCAGGCGGTCCAGGTCCACGAGGGCCCCCACCGGCAGCGCCGCGTCTGCCAGGCCCACGTCGGCGCCGCGGGCCACGTTGACCACGGGATCCTCGCGGCTGCGGCGCAGGACCCGGGCCGGGATGGTCCAGCCACCCTCCTCGGTGCGCTGCACCAGAACCCGCAGGCTCCAGCCGGCCCAGCCTGCGGGCGGTTGGACCGCGCGCTGCAGAAAGAGGGGCTCCATCAACCCCGGCACGGCCCCCTCCCCCTCCGCGGGGAGCGCATCCCCGGGGTTCACACGGCGTACCCCGCGCCCCAGCCCGCCATAGCGCGGCTTGAGGAAGCCCGCGCCCCAGGCCTCCAGCACCGACGCGAAGCGCGCCGCCTCGGCCTCCACCGGAGGCAGCACCAGCCCCTGACCCTCCAGCCAGGCCTGGCATGCCAGCTTGTCGCGGCACAGGGCCGTGAGCGCCGGGGGGTTGCCCACCGGCAGGCCGCCGGCCCCGGCCACGCCGGCGGCGAAGCGCTCCGGGAAGGTCTGGGAGGGGAAGCGGTCGTGCAGCGCCACCAGCGGCACGCGCGCGCGGTGCTGCCAGCCGCCGCGCACGGCCACCAGGCCCGTCATGCGGCCGCCCTCGATCTGCTCGCCGAAGACCACGCCGATGCCCTCGCCCGCCAGGGCCAGGGCCGCGCGACCGAGCGGGCGCGCCTCGGGGGGGCGCAGGGGACCGCCATCAGCCGCGGGGACGAGGACACCGATCCAGCATTCCGGCGCGCGCGGCATGGGTACCTCCAGGGCCCACACCTAGCAGAGCCCGATGCTGACGGCGATCTGTCCCCGCCCACGTCGGCAGCGGTTAGATTCGGCCCCCGCTACGGGCCTGCCCGCGAAAAGTATTTTTCCAGCATCCTATCTACCCACCTCCGAGGAAGAAGCCATGAGCGCGCCCCTGCACGAGCCCCACAAGTTCAAGTCGATCCGCAACCTGAGCTTCCCGGACCTCGACGAGCGCAAGCGCTTCCTGGCGGACGCCCGCTTCAACGTCTTCCACCTCACCCAGGACCAGGTGGTCTTCGAGATGACCGCCGCCGGCATGGGCGCCATGTCCCAGGAGCAGCTGGGTGGGCTGTTCGTGGGCGACGAGGCCTATGCCGGCGCCCGCAACTTCGAGACCCTCCGGGACGCGGTCCAGGAGCGCTTCGGCAAGGGCCTGGTCTGCCCCACCCACAACCTGCGCGGCAGCCTCAAGCTGGTGCTGACCACCATGGTCCCCGCGGGATCCCGCGTGGGCGTCAACGGCGCCGAGATCACCGATCTGCTGGAGCCCCGCCAGATCGCACCGGTGGCCCTGCGCGCCGGCACGGGCACCTTCGGCGGCGATCTCGACCTCGCCCTGCTGGAGCGGGCCCTGGGCGAGGGCCTCGCCCTGCTGTGGCTCGAGTCCTGTGCCGACGGCATGCACCCCATGAGCCTGGCCAACCTCCAGGAAGTGCGCGCCCTGGCCGAGAAGCACGGCGTGCGGGTGGTGCTCGACGCCTCCCGCGTCATGGAGCAGGCCTGGATGATCAGGCGGCACGAGGCCGGGCAGAGCGCGCGCCCCCTCACCGAGATCGTGCGCGCCATCGCGGCCCAGGCCGACATCCTCGCGGTGGACGCCGCCCACGACGCGCGCTGCCAGGTGGGCGGCCTGCTGGCGGCCGACAACCCGGAGGACTTCGAGAAGTTCATGAACGAGGTGGTGGTCTTCGAGGGCCTGCACACCTACGGCGGCATGACCGGGCGCACCATGGAGGTCTTCGCCCGCGGCCTGCGGGAGCTGGGCAGCGCCTCCCAGATCGACTGGATCATGCACCAGGCCGAGCTGTTCTGCTCCGTCCTGGCCGACGCGGGCGTGCCCTTCGTGCCCGGCTGCGACGGCGCCTACCTGCGGGCCGATCGCTTCCTGCCCCACCTCGACGAACACCAGCAGGACACGCTGAGCGCCGCGCTGTACCTGGCCACCGGCGTCCGTGCCCAGGCCACCGGCCGGGTCGGGCGCGATCTGCTGGTCCCCGTGCAGATCCCGCGCCTCACCATGACCGACGAGCAGCTCGAGCAGATCGCCGCCGCCATCGGCGCCCTGTACGATGAGCGGGCGGAGATCGGCGGGCTCTCCGTGCTGAACGCCGGCGCCTGGCGCGACGAGATGCGCTACCGCTGGATCTTCCCCCTGCTCGAGGACTGGGAGCCCGAGGGCTTCCCCTTCGTGGTCCACAGCATCGAGTACGTGAGCGAGCTCAGCAAGCAGGAGCGGCGTCGCGCGGTGGAGGAGGCCGGCTACAACACCTTCCTGCTGCGCTCGGCCGATGTCACCATCGACCTCCTCACCGACTCCGGCACCGCCGCCATGTCCACCGAGCAGTGGGCCGAGTTCCTGCGGGCTGTCCCCACCAACGCCACCGCCAACGAGTACCACGCGCTGGTGGAGGTGCTGCGCGAGGCCTTCGGCTACGAGCACATCATCCCCACCCACCAGGGGCGCGCCGCCGAGCACATCCTGTCCCAGTGCCACATCCGCCCTGGCCAGCTGGTGCCCGGCAACATGTACTTCACCACCACCAAGCTCCACCAGGAGAAGGCCGGCGGCGTCTTCGCCGACATCATCGTGGATGAGGCCCACGATCCTCAGAGCACCTTCCGCTGGAAGGGCAACGTGGACCTTACCAAGCTCGATGCTCTGGTCCAGGAGCACGGCGCCAGCCAGATCGCCTACATCTCCTACGAGCACAGCGTGAACATGGCCGGCGGCCAGCCCTGCTCCATGCAGAACATGAAGGACGTCTACGCATACTGCTCCGCGCGCGGCATCCCGGTGTTCTTCGACTCCACCCGCTGCATGGAGAACGCCTGCATGATCGCCCGCTTCGACCCGGCCTACCGGGGCGTTCCCGCGGCCGAGATCCTGCGCGAGATGATGTCGTACGGCGATGGCTGCACCATCTCCGGCAAGAAGGACTTCATCATCAACATGGGCGGCATCCTGGCCTTCCGCGACAACGTGCGCTGGAAGGAGCAGGCCGAGGACATGCTGCGGGTCTGGGAGGGCAACGTGACCGACGGCGGCCTGCCCGCCTGCGATCTCGCCGCCATCGCCCAGGGCGTCACCGAGATGCTGGACGACCGCTACATCCACTCCCGCCTCGAGCAGACCGCCCTGCTGGGCGATCTGTTGCTGGAGGCCGGGGTGCCCATCGTCACCCCGCCGGGCTCCCACGCCATCTTCGTGGACGCCAAGCGCTTCCTGCCCCACGTCGACCAGGATGCCTACCCGGCCCAGCGCCTGGCCGCCGAGATCTTCATCGAGACCGGCGTGCGCGCCATGGAGCGCGGCAACGTGTCCAAGGGCCGCAACTGGCAGACCGGCGAGAACTACCGCCCGGCCCTGGAGCTGGTGCGGCTGACCATCCCGCGCCGTGTGTACTCGAATGAGCACATGCGCGCCGTGGCCGAGGGCATCGCCCGCCTGTACCAGCGCCGTAGCGAGATCACCGGCCTGAAGATGGTCTACGAGCCCAAGGAGCTGCGCTTCTTCCAGGCGCGCTTCGAGCCCATCTAGTCCTTCCGGATGAGGATGGTCTTGCCTTCCGGGCTCACCAGCAGGATGGCGTCGCCCTGACCCACGTCGAGCACCTCCAGGGTGAGGGGGCCCGCCACGGCAGGCGACGCCAGCCACAGCGCGACCAGGAGCGCGAGCACCCAGGTGCGCATCAGAGCTCCCAGGGCGCGCCGTGGCAGACAGCCCACCCGCCCACATCGGCGTCGCGGGCGGCCTGTGCGGCCTCGACGACCTCCTCGTAGCAGGCGTAGCCGCCAAAGTACTCGTCGATGGGCAGGGCGTAGCCCTCCTCCACGAGCTGCAGGTTGAGCAGCTCGCCGTCGACCAGGACGTAGGCCAGCACGCGACCGAACTCCCCGACGGGGTCCTCCACGAAGCGCAGCGTGACCTCCTGGCCCTCCAGCAGGGCCACCAGCCGGGCCAGGGCCTCCTCGGCGTAGCACTCGTGATCGGCGAGCTCGGGGGTGTCGATGCACAGCGGCCGCACGCGGTCCTGCTCGGTCCCGTCGGGGAGCAGGACGGGGGGCTCCACGTCGAACGTGTCCCCGTCGATCACCTCCACCACGGTCACCCGCATGGGCCGCCGCCAGGGGTCCTCGGCCCACAGGTGGCAGTGGTGGAAGCGCCAGTCGCCGCAGGCCACGGCCAGGACAGGGAGGAGGGGGGAGAGCTGGATCAGGCGCATGGTTCACTCCGGAGCTCAGAATTTCAGGTCTACCCCGAGCTTCAGCTTGTGCTCCAGCTCGGGATCCGTGGTGTGCAGCGGGCGCTCCAGCTCGTAGCGAGCCAGCAGCACGGTTCCATCGCGGACCCGGGCGCGCACCTGGCCCTGCAGGTCGTCGTACGCGCCGCCGTCCTCGTCGCTCTCGACGCGCTCCGCGTACCGCCCGACGCGCGTGGCGACCTCGAGGTGCTCGCCGAAGTCCACGGAGAGCCGCAGCCAGCCGTAGCGGTCGACGGCGCAGCGGTCTGTGTACGCGCTGTGGTCGTAGAGGCTCTGCCTGACGAACGCCTGCAGCAGGATGGGCTCCCAGGGCTGCACCCGCAAGCCCGCGCCGAAGGAGGCCTTCATGCCAGCCTGCAGCTCGTCATCGTCCGATTCGTAGGCCAGCTCGCGCCCGCCACGGGTGAGGTCCTTGTCCCGCACGGAGGCCACGAGATCGAGCCCCGCCCAGGAGAACGGGTCCAGGTCCGCGCGGGCCTCACCCCAGCCGTCCGTGATCTGCTCCGTGGGCTGGTACCAGACATCACCGCGGGCCCGGAGCCGCAGCCACCCCACGGGATCGAGGACCAGCTCCACCTGGGGGCCGATCTCGTCGCGGTCCCGCCAACCGCCGGTGCGCTCGGTGGCGTCGTCCACCTCGTCCTCCCCCAGGCCGTACTCGTCGGGCTGGGAGGGAGCGCGCGCGTGGGGGTTGTCGAAGCGGGGGCCATACCAGCGAAACGCCGCCAGCGCCTCGAGGATGCCCGCGTCCACCAGCCCCTCGATCCGGGCGCCGAGCCCGCCCGTGTCGGTCAGCGCCACCTCGCCGCGCAGGTCGAGGACGCCCGCGCCCCAGGCGGCGTCCACGCCGGCCGCGCCGTAGAGCGGTCGGTTGGGCAGGGCGTAGCTGCTGAAGGTGAAGTCGTAGCGCCGATCGAGGTGCCCAATCCAGGCGGTGGCGCCGAGATGGGTGCGCTTGCCGCGGGAGAGGGTGGCGTTCAGGCCGATGAGGTCCTCGCGGTAGGCCCAGGGGAAGGTCAACTGCCCACCCACGTCCTCCTCCTCTGCGGGCTCCCGCACCTCGACCTCGCTGGGGGTGATGTCCCCCGTGTAGATGTCCTGGGGGCAGGAGGAGGCGAAGGCGGTCAGCTCCAGGCGCGCGCCCTCGCTCCCCAGCGGGCGGACGAGGGTGCCGGCCACCCCCAGCAGGCGCTTGGCCACCCGGGTTGAGTCGTAGTTCTCGGAGTCCTCGTAGATGGTGAGGTCGTCGTCGAAGCCGTGGGGGCGCTGGCGATCCGTGACGTCGAAGGTCAGGCGCTGGCCGAAGCCCACCTCGTAGTGGCCGGCGATGGCGCGCCACGCGCCGCGATCCGCCGCGATGTAGGCCCGCTCCAGCATGACGGAGGGGCGGCGGCCCGCCACCGAGATGCCCTCATCGCCGTACTGCACGCCGTACAGATCGTCCTGCTCGGCCACGATCAGGCCGCCCTCCAGCCAGGAGGCGTAGCGCGCCCGCCCCCTGAGGTAGACCACCGGGCTGCGCTCGTCGTCGAGGCGCTCGGTGGCGCGCAGCGCCAGGCTGCCACGGAGCTGGCCAGGCCCAGCCGGGGCGCGGGGCAGCGCCACGAAGGCGCGGATCTCGCCCCAGGCGCGCGCACCCACCACCTCCCGCACCTCGCGCAGCGAGGCGAAGGGGGCCTGCTCGCGGCGCGCGATCAGGGCGTCCACCTCGCCCCAGGTGAGGTCCGGCAGCTGGTAGAGCTCGTCCCGGGAGGCGCGGTTGGGATCGAGGGGCTCCCCCAGCAGCTCGATGAGCTGGTCGCGGGTGTCCTGGTCGATCACCCCCTGGTCGTAGAGCTCCTGGACGTCGTCCTCGGAGCGCACGGCCAGCCCGGCGCCGTAGTCGAAGGCCGTGAGCGCCGGGACGAGCAGCAGGAGGGCGGGGAGGCGGCGCACGGCGCCGACCTCAAGGCGCGGTGCCGGGGGTGCCGTACTGACCCGCCGTGCCGAAGGGGGCGGTGGCGGCCACCCAGCAGGCCAGGCCGTCGTTGGAGGTCGCGTCGAAGCAGGCCCCGGCGGTCAGCTCCATGGCCACCCCCGAGTCGAAGGGCCAGTCGTCGGCGTAGGTCAGGGTGTCGAGCTCCAGCGTGGTCCCGTCGGGCTGGTCGTACTGCAGGGTGAAGGTGTCGCCGGTGTCGTTCTCGGAGAAGCTGGCGGTGCAGTCGGCGTAGAAGCCGCCGTTGTCGTCATAGATCCCATTGCGGGCGATGACGAGCGCCTCACCCGCGGCCCATGTGCTCCCGTCACAGGTCAGGGTCCTGCCGCTCCCGGCCTCCAGGAAGAGGAGGTGCACGAGCGGGATGTCCACGCCGCTCGCGTTGGTGGCCTCGATGTACTCGCCGTCCGCGGCGGGGACCGTCGGCCTGGGCATCAGCTCGGCCCAGAAGGCGTCACCGGCCTCCAGGGTGGGCCAGGAAGGGCAGGCCTCGTTGTCGGAGCCCGGGGTGCCATACTGCACATCGGTGGTGCCAAACGGCGTGCTGGAGGCGCACCAGTGGCGCAGATCGTCGTTGCTGACCGCGTCCAGCGCGTCATCGGACAGGTTCATGGACACCCCGCCGTCGTAGGGGCAGGCCTGGCCGGCGCAGTCCACCTCGTCCAGGACGGTCTCCTCGCCGGCCTCGTCCAAGCAGCCCACCCCCCAGACCTCGCCGTTGTTGGAGAGCGCCAGGGAGAGCTCGCAGATGGCGTCGGCAGGCACGCTCCCGAGGCTGGTGAGCAGCACGGCGTCGTGGGCGAACACGTAGTACCCGCCCGGTGGGATGCTGTGCTCGCCGCAGGTGGGCTCCAGACCTCCGCCGATCACCGGCTCCGCGTCGTAGACCCGCACACAGCGCACAGGCACCTCGCTGGTGCCCGCGTTGTAGACCTCGAGGTACTCCCCGGCAGGCTCGGACGCGCTCGTCTCCGGATCCGGCATGATCTCGACCACCACGAGGTCGGCGTCCGAGGGGCAGGTCGGCGGGGTCTCGCAGATCTCGTTGGCGCTCCCCGGGGTCCCGAGCTGCTCGGGGTCGCCAAACGGCGTGCTGGAGGCGCACCAGGAGGCCACATCGTCGTTGCTGACCGCGTCCAGCGCGTCGGCCGAGAGGTTCATGGAGACGCCGGCGTCGAAGGGGCAGGCCTGGCCGGCGCAGTCCACCTCATCCAGGATGGTCTCCACGTCGTGCACGTCCACGAAGCCGACGCCCAGGACCTCGCCGCCGTTGACCAGGCCGATTCCCAGCTCGCAGATGGCATCGGCGGACACGCTCCCGAGGCTGGCCAGCGTCTCGGCGTCGCGGGCGAACACGTAGTACCCGCCCGGGGGGATGCGGTGCTCCGTGCAGCCGGCCTGGCGCCCTTCACCGACGACCACACCGTCGTCGTAGATCCGCACGCACCTCACGGGCATCTCTTCGCTGCCCGCGTTGTAGACCTCGATGTACTCGCCGACAGGATCTCCCTCGCCCGCGTCGGGATCCGGCATGACCTCGCTGATCACGAGATCCGCCTCCGCGGGGCAGTAGACGCACTCGGCGCAGTCCGTGCCGGCTTCACCAGGTGAGCCGAGATCGCCGTTGCCGAGGTCGGTGTCGCTGGCGCACCAGTGGCAGGGGTCGTCGTTCTCGTCGGCGTCGAGGTGGTCCGGGTCCAGGGTCAGGCTGACGCCGGGATCGGGATTCTCCCAGCCCTCACCGCCATAGGCCACGCAGTCGATGGTGGCGAGGCTCCCCGTCTTGAGGCAGATCTCGGCCTCTTCGGTGAGGGACAGGCCGGCCCAGTCGTAGTCGATGGGGCAGGGGCCGCAGCCCTCCGCCTCCGGGTCACCCGCGGCCAGCACGACGTACCCGCCGGCCGCCACCACCACGCTCTCCTCGATGGTGAAGTCGTCCTCCGTGCCCTCGCGGGTGACCACGAGGCCCTCCATCGTGCAGGCGGAGGTTCCAGCGTTGTGGACCTCCAGGTACTCCCCCTTGCTGTCGTCACAGGCATCGGGGTTGAACATGATCTCGGAGATCACGAGCCCTCCACCGCAGACGGGGAGATCGAACCCCGTGTCGCAGTCCTTCCCGCAGCACTTGCACGAGGAGAGGACGAGGAGAAGGGGCAAGTGGAAGGCAGAACGGGGCTGACACATGCGGACCTCCAGGGAGCCGGGCAACCGACAGGATGGTCGGGACTCCACGCCGACCGGATACACCTCCCGGATGCCCGCGTCAAGCCTTCAGATCCAGATAATGTGCCATTTTGGCACCCTCGCCCCTCACAGCCGCTGGTCGGCCTCCCCCGCCTCGGTTCGCCGGGCGAACCGCCCCTCCAGCACCGAGAGCGCCTCCTGGGCCGCGGCGCGCAGGCGGGGCTGGGGCTGGGAGAGGAGGTCCTCGAGGGTGGCCTGCAGCATGGCGTCCCCCACCACCCCGGCCGCCCGGGCGGCGGCGCTGCGGGCGGACTCGGGCTGCGTCGCGTCGGCCAGCAGGGGGCGCAGGTCGGCGCAGAGCGTCGCGTCAGACCAGCGGGCGCGCTCGGCCCGGATGGCGTCGAGGGCGTCCGGCGGGGGCTCGGCGTCACCCCAGTGCTCGGCGGCCAGCAGCGCCAGGGAGATGCGCGCCCAGGTGCGCTCGCGGCCGGGCTCGGATCGCGCGGCCTCGGCCCCCAGCAGCCGCACCAGCTCCACCGACCCGCGCCGTGCCAGGGAGAAGGCGGCGGCGTGACGCACCTCGAGCTCCGGGTCCTGCCGGAACGCGCGCCACAGGGCCTCATCGGCTTCGATCCCCGCGGGGAGCCCCAACAGGTAGGCGATGATGGCCCGCAGGTTGGGGTCGGCGTGGCCCTCCAGCCAGCCCAGCAGCCGCTCGGCCACCCCGGGCTCGCCCAGCATGCCCACGGCCAGCCGGGCCGTGGCCGGCTCGAACCAGAAGCGCGCCAGATCCTGCGGACGCCCGGCGCGCACCCCTCGGAAGACGTGCCGCACCGCGAGGAAGTCCTGCAGCAGGTGGTGGGTGAAGCAGAAGCCGCCCTCCGGATCCCGGCGCAGGAAGAGGCTGTTGCCCAGGCCGTGTCGGGCGCCGTCGTCGCCGCGCCAGCCGCCGCCGGCCTCCGCGTCCAGCAGGGCCGCCAGGCCGGCGGGCAGCTCGCGCGGCCCGACCCGCGGCTGGTTGCGCACCCAGATCTGGAAGGCCAGCTCCTCCAGCAGGTGCAAGAGCTCGGTCCGCGGAATGCAGAGCCGCAGGGCCTCGGGCTGGGCCCAGGCCTCCACCGCCTGGTTGAGCACGGTGGACAGCGCCGCCACGCCCCCCTGGCGCACCGAGGGCTCCGGCAAGGCCTGGCCCAGCAGGTGCAGGGCGAGGGGCAGGCGCGCGAGCTCGCCCAGCCCGTGCTGCTCGATGCGCGCCAGGGTGCCGGGCCAGCCCCGGCGGCTGTGGGAGCGCAGGTAGGCCTCGATCTGCTGCTCGTCGAAGAGCATCAGGCGCGCCACCTCCACCCCGGCGGCCCGCCCGCCCTCACCGGGCAGGGTCCAGCGTCCCGGACAGCCCAGCACCTCCAGCGGCTCCAGGGCGTCGCGGAAGGTGCGGGTGCGCGCCGTGAGCAGCACCCGGCTGCCCGAGCCGAGCAGCCCGGAGATGGCCCGCAGGTTGCTGCGCAGGGTGTAGGGGTCCTGGCGCACGCTCATCTCGTCCAGGCCGTCCAGCAGCACCACGAAGCGGCCCTCGGCCAGCATGCGCTCCAGGGCCGCGGTGCCGGCGATGCCCGCCCCCCAGCGGAACAGGAGGTCCTTGAAGACCAGCTTCTCCAGGTCGTGGACGTAGGAGAACTCCCACAGCGGGACGAGCAGCGGCGCCGGGTTGGACAGCGGCGCCTGCAGGTGGCGGCGCGCCAGCAGCGCGGCCAGGTGCTGGCAGGCGGTGGTCTTGCCCGAGCCGGGCTCACCCAGCAGCACGAGGTGGGTGATGCCAGGCTCGGCCAGCCAGCTGTCCACCAGCTCCTGCAGGGTCTGCACCTGGCCCCCGGCGGCGCGCTCCACCCGCGGCTCCACGAAGCGCACCTCGCGGGCGCGCCAGCGCTCGTCCAGGCTGCGGGCGTAGGCCCCGAGGTCCACCAGGCGGGCCAGCAGGTCGTCGCGCCGGACCATCAGGGTGCCGTGCCGCGCCGCGTAGTCCAGGACGTTGGGACCAGGGGGGATCACCGTCACCACGACCCCCAGGTGGTAGTCGCTGTGCTCCACGAAGACCTGCAGGGCCTGCACATCCTCCACCGTCACGGCCTGGCGACAGGCCAGCACCACGCGCACCTCGATGGGGCCGGTGCTGAGGGTGGCGACCACATCCGCCGAAAACGAGATGCCGTACTCGTCGCGCACGGACTGGCGCACCTCGGCCGCGTACCCCAGCAGGCGCAGCATGTCGGCCACCCAGGCCGCCAGGTCGTCCTCACCCTCGAGCTGGGTCAGGGGTACGCCCAGGGCCGCGGCGATCTGCTCGAGGGTGTCCGGGCGCAGGGTGCGCTTGCCGGCCTCGAGGCGCCCGACCTGCTGGCGCGTGACCCCCATGGCCTGCGCCAGCTCGTCCAGCGTCACGCCCCGCGCG
This sequence comes from Pseudomonadota bacterium, assembly GCA_043814015.1. Taxonomy (GTDB): domain Bacteria; phylum Myxococcota_A; class UBA796; order UBA796; family JAFGLY01; genus JBDRKM01. The sequence continues at coordinate 4,318 of JBDRKM010000476.1, read as the reverse complement.
GTCCTGATCTCACGGATCCTGGCGCCTATCCTGCTCGATCGCTGGTCCATGGCTGCTGCTCCGGGCCTGGGGTGCCAAACTGGTTCCCAGTCTACCACGGAGCGACGGCTCAGAACTGGAAGTCGATCCCGGCGCCCGTCTCCAGGGCCCTGCCGTACACGTAGTGGGCCACGGAGATGTCCTGGATGGCCAGGCCTACGCTCTTGAACAGGGTGATCTCCTCCGCGGAGGTGCGGCCCGGGATCTTGCCCGTGATCACATCACCCAGCGAGCCGGCGCAGGCCTCCCAGGACCAGTCGCCCGCGGCCGCGGGGATCATGAAGTCGCCGGCCTCGGCCTTGCAGGCCTCCACCAGGTCGCAGATCACGCGGGAGCGCTGGACCGTCAGCGTGTCGAGCTCGCGCATGGCCGGGGCGTGGGAGCCGATGCCGTTGATGTGGGTGCCGGGCTTGAACCAGGCGCCGTTCACGATCGGATCCTTCGCGGAGGTGATGAGGGTGACCACGTCGGCCATGCCCACGGCCTCGGCCGGGTCGCTGGCCAGCACGATCTCGCAGGGTACGATGTCGCGCAGGGAGTCGGCGAAGGCCTGGCGCTTCTCCATCGGGTCCACCGAGTAGAGCACGAGCTTCTCGAACTCCCGCGCCTTGCCCACGGCCCAGGCCTGGGCGCGGGCCATGCCGCCGGTGCCGAACATGGTGTGGACCTTGGCGTCTTCCCGCGCCATCAGCCGGGTGGCCAGGCCGGCCACGCCGCCGGTGCGCATCCCCGTGAGGTAGCCGCCGTCCATGATGGCCAGGGGCGCGCCGGTCTTCTCGTCCAGGATGAGGATGGTGCCGAGGATGGTGGGCACCCCGTACTTGGCGGGGTTGTCCTTGTAGACCGTGACGGTCTTGGCCCCGAGGGCGCCCAGGCCCTTGAGGTAGGCGGGCATGAACAGGGCCAGGCCGGCGTGATCCGGCGCCACGATGGGGGTGCGCTGAGGCATGACGGCCTTGCCATCGGCGAGATCGGCGAAGGCCTTCTCCAGGATGTCGAGCACGTCCCCCATGTCGAGGACCTTCATCACGTCCTGGCGCGAGAGCAGACGGGTCATGGTTTTCTCCGGGGCTGGGGTGGGCTCCCCAGCCTAACCGGACGCGCGGACGTGGGCGGCGACCTACTCGGCGGGCGGGCAGGTCATGCCTTCCATGGTGTAGTTGGCGGTGGCCCCGTCTTCGGGCGGATCCGCCACCATGTAGACCTCGATGTGGTTGAACCACTGCTGATCGGCGGTGAAGGTCTCGGCGCCCTCCACCACGTCGCCGGGGAGCAGCTCGAGGGTGATGGAGCCGGTGGCGTTGTAGTCGTCGGCGTAGGCGGTGCCGCTGTGGGGGCAGGTGCCGGTGCCGGCGGTGGCCTTCATGTTCCAGTCCGTGTCCCAGGTGGTGGTGAGGACCAGCCGCGCCGCGCCCTCGGGCATGCGGAAGTGGTGCTTGAGGTGGTCGTCGCCCGCGGAGTTGACCGTGTAGACGCCGCTGTTGCCGTCGGTCCAGGTGATGGGCACGCAGTCGTCGCTGGTGTCGGTGTCTTCCGTGGAGGTGTCGCTGGTGTCCGTGGGGGTGCCGGTGTCGTCCGTCTCCTTCTCTTCGGGGCAGCCGACGAGAGCGAGAGCGGTCAGGGGCAGGGAGAGCAGGAGCAGGCGGGCGTTCATGAGGTCTCCAGGGGCTCGGGGTTGGGCGCCGGTCTACCCCGAAAAAAGGCGCGCAGCAACACGGATACGCCCCTCGAATGGCGGCGCGCCGGTCCGACAGGCATGCCGTCCCCGCGCCCGGTGTCGCCATGCTCCGCACCCTCCTCGCAGCGCTCCTCCTGGCCCCCGCCTGCGCCCCGGACCAGACCTCGAGCCTGATCATTCCCGACGGCGAGGTGCTGGACACAGGCCTGGAGGTGGCCGCCCCCGGCGCGCCCGAGGACGCGGGTCTCGCCCCCTGGGCGCCCCTCCCCCACCGCGATCCCGAAGAGGAGGTGGAAGAGCCCACTCCCGAGGACAGCGGCGCGCCTCCCGCCGAGGAGCCCGCCGAGGGCACGCTGCGGCTCGTGGTCCTGGACGTGGGCCAGGGCGATGCCCTGCTGCTGGTGGCGCCCGACGGCACCAGCCTGCTGGTGGACGCGGGTAAGGACGGCTCGGCCGACGAGATCGAGGCCGGCCTCGCTGCCGCCGGGGTGACCCACCTGGACGCCACCCTCGTGACCCACCTGCACGCGGATCACCTCGGGGCCATGGACGAGATCCTGGCCGCCCACCCCGAGGTCCGCACCTGCTGGGACCACGGCGGGAGCGCCTCCAGCAACGCCTACGCCGCCTACGCCGCCGCCGCCGCCCCCTGCCGCGCCCGCCTGCGCACCGGCGATCAGCCCGCCCTCGGGGAAGGCATGGAGGCCGCCGTGCTGCACCCGTCCGCGCCCAGCGACTCCGACGAGAACGCCAACTCGGTGGTGCTGCGGGTGCGCTTCGCGGGCGTGACCCTGCTGCTGGGCGGCGACTGCCCCGAGGACGGCTGCGAGGAGGCGCTCGATCCCGGCGACGTGGACATCTACAAGGTGCACCACCACGGCTCGGCCGGTGCTTCCAGCGCCGCCTTCCTGGCGCGCACCCGGCCGGAGCTGGCGCTGATCTCCGTGGGGGCCAACAGCTATGGGCACCCAACCGAGGACGCGCTGGCCAGGCTGGACGCCGCAGGCGCCGAGGTGCACCGGACGGATGAGGAGGGGGATCTCGTGGTGGATGTGGCGGATGGGGGGTGGTGGGTGGAGTGATCAGCGCGGCCCGATCAGGGCGTGCGTCCCCACCGGCGGCCCCGCATGCTCGGCGGCCAGGGGGCATTTGACCTTGAGCAGGAAGGCGATGGGGGCCTCCACGTCGCTCAGGCTCTCGAAGTTGCCCTGGCCCTTGGCGATGATCAGATCGGCCTCGTGGAAGCGCGCCAGGAAGGCCTCGCTGCAGTCGGCCAGCTCGGTGCCGGGGGCATCGGAGCCGTTGTCCATCAGCGCCACGAGCTCGTGGAGGCCGGCCTCGTGGGCCTCCGGCAGCGTGGCGTCGTTGAGGACGGGGGCGCCGCGCACGGCCACGATCACGCGCTCGGTGGGCAGCTGCTCGATGAGCAGGCGGTCCAAGACGATCTCTCCGGCGTTGTCCGCCAGGAAGAGGATGCGCCTCGCCCCGGCGATGGCGGCCCTGAGGGCGCCGACGTCGCCCACCACGGGCTCCTGCAGCACGGCGTCGAAGCCGGCGCGCACGGCCTCGGGGGTGAGCCCGGCGTAGGCGCCGAGATCAATCACGTTGCCCGCGATGGCGATGCGCACGGCCGCGGCCAGCGGGTCGGGGGCGCGCTCCACCTCGCGGCGCAGGCCGGGCAGCATGTCCAGGGCCAGCCGCTGGAAGGCGGCCTTGGCGACGCGGTAGGGGTCCTCGTCGGCGGTGAGGGCGCGCAGGGCGCGCTGGATGCGCTGAGCCATGGCGGGCGGGGTCTGGTCCAGGGAGCCCGCGGCGATCTCCCGCAGGGCGGCCCGCACGATGGCCTCCTGGCGCACGAGATCGTCGCTCACGGCGCGCGCCACGGCGAGCGCGTGGCGCGCGAAGCAGGGGACGCAGTCGAGGCTGCTGTTCATGATCCCTCCTCGTTCGGTCGGATCGGCGTGATGCGCCAGAGCTCCATGGCCCCGTCGAAGGCAGGGGACCGCCGCTCGGCGCTAAGCCCCGGCCCGCCCAACAGGAGCGGCAGGCCCCCGCGGTCCAGGAAGTCGCGGAAGGCGACGTGGTGTCCGGAGGGAGAGGCACCCTCGATGGCCCGGAAGAGCAACCCCGCGGGGCGCCTGGGCAGGGGCACGGCGTAGTCCATGATCAGCGCGCGACGGGCCACCCGCAGCAGCTCGCCCAGCATGGCGCGCCGCTCCCCTTCGGAGATGCCATGGAGCACGAGGGAGGCCACGGCCAGATCGAAGGCGCCGTCGTCGAAGGGCAGCGCGGTGCCGTCGACGCGCTGGAACCCGACCCGCTCCCCGTGGGCACGCTCGGCCTCGGCCAGCTTGTCCGGATCCACATCCACGCCCACCACCTCGAGGCCGCGGGCGGCGAGGGCTCCAGCGACCTCGCCGCGCCCGCAGCCCACGTCGAGCACCCGACCCCCGGCAGGCAGCTCCCGGGCCACCGCCACCTGGAGCGCCACCAGCCGCGGCGCGAGCAGCCACCTGGACAGCCATGCCCTGGGTCCAACCATGGGTCCTCCAGCGAGGGTCCGCGCGCGCCGGCACAGGCCACGGCGGCCGCCCGCGGGGG
>JBDRKM010000475.1:0-2039 GCA_043814015.1 Pseudomonadota bacterium | reverse complement strand
TCACGCCTCGAAGGCAGGGAATGATGGAACCGGAACTGGTGGGACATCTCACCTACACCTACCTCAAGCAACTCCCGATCCTCCCCCCCTCCACCTACTCCCAGCCCTGCCCGTGGTGCCCGGAGGACACGCTCGCCGCCTGGCTTCGCCCCCGCGTCCTCGAGCTGACCTGCACGGCCCGGGACCTCGCCCCCTTCGCCCGCGACCTCGGCTGGGACGGGCCGCCGTTCCGCTGGGACGCGGCGCGGCGCTTCCTGCTGCGCGCCGAGCTGGACGCGGCCTTCTTCCACCTCTACGGCCTGCCCCGCGACGACGTGGACTACGTCATGGAGACCTTCCCCATCGTCCGCTCCCGCGACGTGAAGGCCCACGGCACCTTCCGCACCAAGGAGGCGATCCTCGACCGCTACGACGCCCTGCAGCGTGCCATGGACACCGGCGTCGCCTACCGGACCGTCCTGGACCCGCCCCCGGCCGACCAGGCGGTGGCGCACCCACCCCGGGCGCTCGCGCGCCCGCCGGGGGTCCTGCCGGATCTCGGCACCCTGGCCCCTGGCGCCTGGGCCCGGCCTGGCACGGACCCGCGGGCCGAGACCGGCCTCGCCCTGGCGGCCGTCCTCGAGCGGCTCTCCGGGCCGACCCCCAGCCTGCGTGTGCGCCTCGCCACCCTCCTGGTGCTCGATCCCAGCCTGCTGAACCCGTGGCTGTCCGAGGGCGAGGCCGCCGCGCTGCGACGCGCGACCGGCTCCGTGCCCACCCCCGCCGAGCCCATCCTGCCGTCGGCCTGGGCCCGCGTGCTCTCCCACCTGCGCGCCAGCGGCTGCCTGGTCGAGGACCCCGAGGCGGGCACCTGGGCCCCGGGCGCGGGGCTCGCAACCCTGCCCACCGAGGGCTGGCCCGACGGGCGCGCCGCGTTCGTCTGGCACCAGGTCGCGCGCCTGGGCGTCGCGCGCCTGCTCGACGGCCTGCCCGACGCTACCCGCAGGAGCCTGGATGAAGCGGCAGCTTGACCTCCTGCCCCCGCGTGGGCTCGAACTCACGCCGGCAAAGGGCGTCGGCGCCCCCCGCCTCTGGGTCCGGCGCCTCGTCGTGTGGGAGAAGCCCGGGGTCATCACCCGCGACATCGCGCTTCGCCCCGGACGGCCAACAGCAGCCCATCGCGGACGCCTTTCCGGAGGGACTCGTGGGGGCCGAGGTCGTGCTGGACGGGACGGTCTGGGCGGTGGTGCGGGCCATCGGGCACCGGCGGCGTGACCTCGCCGTCGAAGGCGGTGACCTGGACGGCCTCGCGGCAGGAACGGAGCCCGCCCCTGGCCTCGATGCCTTCCTCGATGCCGTCGAGGAGCGCCTGATCACCGCGCCCGTCGCCGCCCTCGTGCCGGGCGGGCACCCGCGCCGTGCCTGGCTGAGCGCGCTGGCGTGGCTGGCGCGCGACCAGGAGTGCCGCTTCGACCACGTGCTCGCCTGGCGCAGCGCCGCCTCCGGCTCCGACAGGGGGTCCGGCCCGATCCCCCAGGGGCCAGGGGGCGCCCCCCGAGAGTCGACGTTCGACGATCTCTTTGGAGCAACGCCGATATATTGACGATACGTTAACAGCCCCAGGGTAGCAGGAGCCCCTCCAGTCGGTGATCAGGGAGCATGCCAGAGCTCACCGATCCCCGTCTCATCGCCCTGCAGGGCGTCCTGTCTTCCGAGTTCCTTTCCGCGCGGATCGCGGAGGCCGAGCGTCAAGCGGAGCTGGTCGAAGCGATTCTCGCCAAGGAGGCCGGCGGCAGCAACCGCGCAGCGGCGATCCGGGAGGTGTGTCCTGGGGAGTCGGTCAAGACCTGGTCGCCGCGCGTCGCGAAGTACGCGCGCGGTGGGTGGCAGGCGCTGGTGAGCCGGCGGCATGTCCAGGTCACGGAGAAGCTCACGCCGCAGGTGCAGATGGCGATCCGCGCGATGCTCGAGACCGACAAGACGCTGCGCTCGGAGGAACTGGCCAAGAAGGTGGAGAAGCTGTGCGGGTTCTCCATCGGCGCGAGCACGGTGCGTGGGTT
>JBDRKM010000474.1:0-34664 GCA_043814015.1 Pseudomonadota bacterium | reverse complement strand
GGGCCGGGCCATGGGCGCGGGGCGGGCCGCGGAGAGCGGCTCGGCGGGCGGCATCGGCCGTGGCCCCCGCGGCGGGGGAGGCGCGGCGGAGGCCTCCTCGTCGGCGTCTTCCGCGGCGAGCATGGCGTCGATTCTATCTTTGCTCCAGAAGGAGGTGGACTCGCCCTTGGCCGCCGGCGCCGTGCGGGTCTGTGGCTTGAACATGCCCGTCTGCAGCGGACCGTGGCTGAAGGTGGGGCCGTCGAGCTGCTCCTCGGGGGGGGGCTCGGGCACCGCGCGGGGCGCGGCGTCACCCGAGATCTGGGGCACCAGGCGCGCGGCCCAGCGCTGCAGGCCAGCGTCCGGGCATTGCTCTGCGACGTGGGCCAGGACGTTGGCCACGTCGAGGGCTTCGGGCCGCTCGGCTGGATCGAAGGCCATGCACAGGGCGATGAACTGGCGCAGCTCCTGCACCCAGCGCTTGCCCTCGGCCTCGCCGAAGTCCATGGCCATGACCTTCTGCACCACGGCTTCGTCGTGGGTATCGGGATCGCGCGGCAGGGCGCCGAGGGGCTCGGAGGCCAGCAGGGCGTGCAGCACGATCCCGAGAGAGTAGACGTCGGTGGCGGGGCCCACGGGCAGGGCCTCGGGGGCCCGGCAGGTGGTGCGTGGCTGGCCCCAGCCCTCGACGGACACCGCGCCGACGGCGTCCACCTTCACGAAGCCCGGCTTGATGTCGCCGTGCACGATCTGATCGTCGATGGAGACGGACAGGATGTCAGCCAGGGCGGCGCCCAGCTCCAACGCCGCGCGCAGGGGCGGGCGGCCCCGGGCCAGCAGCGCCGCCAGGTCGGCGCCGGCGGCGCCTCCCTCGTTGGTCAGGATGCAGCCTTCGGGACCGAATTCTCGCGTGTAGTGGAACAGCACGGCACACCCCGCTGGACGCGGTGGCCGTAACCCGTTCGCCCGCAGCCTTCCGCCGTGGGATCAGGCTCCCTTGACCCGGGCCACCGCGGCCTCCAGGGACAGCGCCTCCTGCGCGCGGGTGGAGGCCTGCCGCAGGGTGACCTGCCACGCCGCGTCCTCATCGGGGCGGCCTCGCTCTTCTCGAAGGGTGCGGTGATGTGGCCGTCGGCGTCCAGCCGCAGGCTCAGCAGCAGGTGGGAGGAGATCTCGCCGGGCGCCTCCACCAGGGAGCGGCCCGCGAGCAGGCGGTTGCGGGTGGCGGGCTACGGACGGGGGGACGAGGGGAGCCACTGTCGCGTGGCGCGCGACCCCGTGGGTGTGGCCGTCGCCGGCACACGGTTGTCTCCGTGACCTCGATGCACTTCGGGTCCGCCTGAGCGGCTCCGGGTGGATCTGCCCTCGCTGAGTGGCGCTCCCGCACTCCACGCTGTGCCACCCTGACGACGTGCCGTCCGGGGGGCCCTCTCCTGCGCGGCCGCTCCCGAAAACATGGAGAGGAGGAATCATGGCTGGAGAGAGCACACACCGCGCGGGGGGCGCCGCCGCCATCGGGTCCGTGGAGCTGTGCGACCGCACGTTCTGGACCGACGGCAGCGGTAACCCTGTCAAGTATTCCGTGGGGCCGGTGCTGGAGGAGCTCGGCCCGCGGGTGGAGGAGCTGGTCCTGCACATGGATTGCGCAGAGAAATCCACCAATTTCGAGTTCAAGATCCACGCCGAGATCAGCTACGACGGTCACTTCTGGACGGACGCGGGCGATCTGTGCGCGTACCAGACCGCCGAGGCCTACACCATCGCCGTGGTCAACACGCGCACGCTGCTGGGGCGCTTCATGCGCTTTCAGGTGTACGCCACCGAGGTCGCCGGAGCGGCCGTCGAGAGCGCCCGCGTCGCGGTCACCTTGTACTGGCGGTACGCGACCTGATCGATCCGGCGGAGGCCCCGGGGGGTGATCGCGGCCAGCCCCCCGGGTCCAGCCTGCTCGCCGCGGGAGGGAGCCGCACATGGCGGGCCAGGACGAATGGAGCGGGAGACGGCGTGGGCACCTCCGCTTCGATCCCGGACGGGTCCAGACAACGGACAGCCAGGGCCGACGCCGCGGAGTGCTCTCCTTCCAGGACGGGCACCCGGACGAGGGGCCGGCGTGCCAGGCGCCCTTCGGCGGGGCGCGGCGCCCCCGGACGAGGATGAAGGATGGGGTGCCGGTGCCGGGGTTCGATCGGGCGACGCCGGTCGAGGACGTGTTCGCCTGCTTCCTGCGCCACGGGATCAGGCCATTTCCGAACGTCGAGGGCTGGACGCTGGACAACGCCATCGACCGCCTGGAGGCCTGCCTGGCCGTCCCGCCCGAGCTGGTGGAGTTCGTTCGCCCCGATCCCCGGATCGGCGTCAACAACCCAGCCTTGTTCTTCAAGGCGGATGACCCGCGCGATCGAGGGGACGACTACGACCGGACGGTCGACAAGTACAACTACCCGCCGAACGTGATGTTCGACCTCGCACGGCTCGGGGTGGGGACCCTGCGCCACATCCAGGAGCCGGATCTCGCCTGGCTCCACCTCATCGGTGACGACGTACCCATCGCGGCCCCGGACGACATGCGAGACATGCTGCCCCGTCTGAACTGGATGGCGTTCGGGAGGTTCACCTACACCGTGATTACCTGCCTCTACACTGGACAGCGCATCATCCCGCTGTTGTTCGGGTACGGCGGTGGGTCGAACGTGCCGAGGGAGGACGTGATGCCTGCCAGGCCCACGTTCCAGAAGGACCCCTACATCCCGGTGAGGGCGGGCTGGGACGAGTGGTACTGGGGCTTCACGACTCACTCGAGTGCGGCTGTCACCTACCAGCAGTACGCGCTGAACCTCTTTCGTGAGGACCCCGGTCCGGGCAGCTACGCGCAGCAGTGCTGCTACCGCAAGTGCCTGGGCTTGCTCACCTTCGCGGACCTGATCGGCGAGTACCTGGAGCTGTTGGACAGGGCCCTCCGAGCTTGCTCGGACGGCGCTGTGATGCTGACGGACATCGTGCCTGCGGTCGAGTGCGGCAACGAGATGGACACCTTCTACGAGCTCACCGACCTGCAGAACCTCCATGCCGCAGCCCAGGAATTCGGCCGGTACCATGCGTTGCTCCAAGGGCCCATCATGGCACGGGGCCTGGGGCTGCGGGCCCGCCTCGGGGAGACGTTCTTCTACAGCCCGAACACCAACACCGGCGGGTGGTATGACACCCTCTACTGGCTGCGAGAGACCATCACCCAGGGCGTCGTCGAGGAGCTGGACCGCTGGGTGTCCACGGTGCTGGCCCCCGAGGCCGATCCCCTCTGGGAGAGCCTCGCCGAGGAGGCGGGGTGGTCCTGGTGGACCAGCGCCGGCGTCTCTGGCCCGGGCGACCTGGTGCACGAGGTCGGGTTCCACTGGTTCACCTGGGTGGACTCGCTGGGACCCCAATCGTTCTACCGCCCCGAGACGGCCTTCGCCGAAGAAGCAGCGGAATTCGTGGAGCGTGTGGCCCGGCACGACGCCGTCAAGGAAGCGCTGGGGCACGACCTCGACTGGAGCTGCTGCGTGGGATTCCAGGGCAGCGAGCCCAGCGACCCCATCACGACAGGAACGATCATGGAGCGGGACCAGTTCTTCCTCGGAAATACCCTGCCTCACGAGGCGGGGATGCTGGCTCGCCGCATGTTGGCCCCTCACGCCCTGCAGCACCCACCGACCTTCGTCACCTGGTACTCGTCCATGGGCGGCTTGACGGCTGGCGACCGGGTGTGGGGTCTCTACGCGTCCTGCGGGTTGAGGAACGTCCTGTTCAAGGAGTTCCCCGAGACGCTTGAGCAACTCGGGCCGCTCCCACCCGATGATCCATCCTTCGCCTGCGGCACCCACGCCTGGCCCCGGCCCGCCTGGTTCACCCTGCGCCGGCTCGCCTGGCTGCTCGCCCGCACTCAGCGCGTGGAGTGCCGCTACTCGGACCCCACCAGCGGCGCTGTGCTCATCCGACTGCTGGCCACCGGGAGCTTCCACGACCCCCTCGAGCCCGCCGCGGTGGCCGTGTGGCCCTATCGGGCCAGCGCCTACCGCTACGCCTACATCGCGTGGGTGGTTGGCAGCACCGCCGTGAACGCCGGGGTCACCTCGTTGGTGATCACGCTCGAGACCCCCTCGGTGGTGTGGTCGCCGCAGGACAGGTTCTGGAAGATGCTGCCCCTGGTGCCGACGGTGGACTGTGGTGGCCTCTCCTCGACCCCTCCCACCGACGGGCTGGGCTTCGCCGGCGCGATCTCGGCGGACTGGGACGCCACGCCCCAGGGGAGCACGGTCACGGAGCACTGGGGGGGCGGCGTGGACACCCTGGTGATCGAGGTCCGGCCCTCCGATCCGGCGGGCAACCCGGCTCCGATCTGCGTGCTGTGCGACCACGACCAGGTGGGAATCGAGCTACGGCGCATCTGTTCCACCACGGGCGAGATCCCTGGCGATATCAGGGAGAACGCCGGGACGCCGGCAGGCGCGGTCACCGCCCGGACGCGGGTCCAGGACGGGGCGGAGAAGACCTGAACTCCACGAGGACCCGAGTCCCACAGGGGCCAGCTATCGAGCCCGTGAGGCCTACTCCCTCCCCAGCAGCAAGTGGGAATGGAGCCAGTCGTCCCCGTCTTCGATCCAGCCTGCCACCAGGATGTCGTCCAGCCCATCGCCGTTGGTGTCCCCGGCTCCGACAATCTTATTGCCAAGGTCATGGTACTCGTCGTCAGAGGTCCCTTCCACCCGGACATCGGCCTCGGTCAGCGACCAGGTCCCCTCGACGACGGACCCCAGGACCACGTAGATCGCGCCGACGTCGTGCGGGTTCGTGCCGGCGTTCCAGCCAGGGACGCCGATGACCAGGTCCTCGCGGCCGTCTCCGTTCACGTCGCCGGCGAGGTCCACTGCGAAGCCCGCGTCGTCGGCCCTGCTCTCGCCTGTGATGATCGACCTGGACTCGGCGGCGCTGATCTGGCCACTGGCGGTGCCCTGGAACACGAACACAGCACCTGCGTAGTCGCCGCTCACGCCCGACAAGGGAGCACCGATGGCGATGTCGGGGAGTCCATCCCCGTCCTGGTCGCCCGCGCTGGAGATGGACATACCGAACGAGCCGCCGTACTCCTCGTCATCCGGGTGGTGGAGGAACACCGCATCCGCGTTCTGGAAAGATACGTCGGCCGACACCGGGCCCCGAACCAGCGCCACAGAGGACCCGACCAGCGCGGTGCACATGGCTATCAGGAAATCGGACAGACCGTCCCCGTCGGTGTCCCCGAGTGCGGCGAGGTTGTGCCCCACCATGGGGTACTCTTCCGAGCCGCGGATCGCGACCCCCACGTCGCTCACGGCATGGTATCCCCGTGTGGTGCCGGGGATCAGCCAAGCCGCACCCAGGCCGTCGTCGTTGTAGGCGCCTGCCAACAGATCCGGGACGCCGTCCCCGTCCACGTCTCCCACACCGGCCACCGCGTATCCCAGGAACCCGCGTTCGCTCACGCCTACGATGTCCGCCACCGCGACATCGGGCAGGTACACGTCCCCCGCCACGGGCGAGAGCGCCAGGAACACCTCCCCGGCGTCGTCGTAGGCGGCGTGGTCCCCGACGAGAAAGTCCGTGAGCCCATCGCCGTCCACGTCTCCCGGACCGGCCATGCGCTGGTAGGCGTAGCCGCTGGAGACTGACAGGTCGGCGTGGATCTGATCCTCGTCGTAGGGGTCGTCGTCGGGGCAGAACGGGCCGAGCAGCACGAGCGCGGCATCGAGCGCGATGTCGTCGTGGCCATCGCCGTCCACGTCCCCGAGCGCGAGGTTGGTGCCGCCCCAGGCGAAGTGCACGTCCGCGTCGTCGATGAGCTCGGGCCAGTCCGCGGGCACCTCGTAGTCCCCGCAGCCGGTGTCCTGGTCCGTGTCGCCATCGGTGTCGCTGTCGCTGTCCGTATCGGCGTCCGCCTCCGGACTTTCTCCCGTGTCATCCTTCTCCGGCCCGCAGGCCATGATTCCCAGCGCCATCAGCGCGAAGATCGTCTTCATCTCGGGTTTCTCCTCCCCCCCGGTGCCCAGCACCGGGGGGTCATACGGGCAGGAGCAGCCGCTCCCGCAGGCCAGGGGTGAGCCGGGGGGCCAGGCGCCGGCACCAGACCAGCAGGCGACCCAGGGCTGTGATGAGGGGGCGGAGGCTGCCGAGAACCGCGCTATCCGGTCGTGCCTCGGGCGCCCTCGTCACCGGCGCGGGCGGATCCGCCTGGCCTTCATCCGCGGGCGGCGACGCCAGCGCTTGTGCCGCCAGCGCGCCGAACCCGGCCGGCAGCACCTCGGGGCCGAGGTACAGCCAGATCCCGGGCCCGCACAGGCTCCGCAGGTCGGACTCCAGGCGTTCGACGCGCCGCAGGAGGCGACGCCAGGTCAGGTCGTCGGGGCACGGCGCCGCCGCCCCCGGGGCGGGCAGTTCATCCCTGTCTGCGAGCTCTGCCAACCGTTTCCAGAGCGCCACCATGCTCTGGTTCCGCAGGGGATGCGCCCGCAGATCGGCGCCCAGCGCCGCCAGCAGGGCAGCATCCACAGCGGCGAGGCGTGGGAGCCGATCCTCCTTCAGCCCTGTGGCTCCTCCCGGACCCATCCGGGCCGCCACCCGCGCCGCCTGGAGCCCGCGGTCCAGAGCGCGCCGGGCCGGGTCCACGGCCTCGTCGCAGCCCGCGGCCGCCACCCCGGCGAGCAGCGCGGACCCCTGCGGGTGGGTCCGCACCCCGGCTTGGTGCCGCCCGTCGCGCGCCAGGAAGGCTACGGCCTCGCAGCGCGCCAGGGGCTCCAGGATGGCGGGGAGTGATCCGAGCGCGCTCCCCAGGGCGTGGGCCTCCGCCAGGGCGGCCTCCTGCGCCGCGGTGTCAGCGAGAGGGGTGGGGGGAACCACCGTATTCATGGTCGTGCTGGCCGGTGGAGAGGAACAGCCGGGCCAGATCGTCTTCGAGATCGTCCTTCGAGACGCCCTGCAGGTCAGCCCAGGCGGTGAGCGCGAGGTACCCGGGAGCATCGGCGAGCAGCCGGGCGGAGTCACCGCCGTAGACCTCGTGGAAGGACAGGTGGGCGTCGACCTGACGGTGCAGCCGCAGCCGCCGCTCCCGCGATGTCCCAGCCCTGGCGTCGACCGCATCCATGTGAACCCTCAGGAGCAGAGTGTCGCCGACCTCCGTAGCTGGCAAGTACTTTTTCCTCTCGAAGCAGGATAGTCGCTGCCACGATCCGGGCTCCTCCGCAGGGGTCCACTTCCCGGCCTCTGTGGCCATCGTGGAGAGCATCCAGCGGCGCCGCCAGGTCTGCGCCGGCGGCGCCTCCCTCGTTGGTCAGGATGCAGCCTTCGGGACCGAATTCTCGCGTGGTGTGGAACAGCACGGCACACCCCGCTGGACCCGGTGGCCGTGACCCGTTCGCCCGCAGCCTTCCGCCGTGGGATCAGGCTCCCTTGACCCGGGCCACCGCGGCCTCCAGGGACAGCGCCTCCTGCGCGCGGGTGGAGGCCTGCCGCAGGGTGACCTGCCCCGCCGCGTCCTCATCGGGGCCGACGAGCAGCACCCATGGAACGCTCAGACGGTCCGCCGCCTTCATGGCCTTCTTGAACCGAGCGGGCTCCGGCGCCAGGAGTGCGGCGAGCCCGGCGGCGCGCAGGGCGGCCGCGGCGCGCATGGCCGCGGGCAGCTGGGCCTCCTCCATGGCGAACACGGCGGCGTCCAGCCCCGAGCCGAGCTCAGGCAGCATCCCGAGCTCCTCCATGACCACCAGGATGCGCTCGATGCCGAGGCTGACCCCCACCGCAGGCAGGGGTTTGCCCGAGAACATACCCACCAGCCCGTCGTAGCGGCCGCCGCCAGAGATGGAGCCGATGGCGGGCTCCAGCACCACGGTCTCGAAGACCGCGCCGGTGTAGTAGTCGAGCCCGCGGGCGAGGGTGGGGTCGAAGCGCAGGATCGCAGGATTGACGCCGAGCTCCGAGGCGCAGGAGAGCACCTGGCGCAGGTTCTCGACCGCGTCGGTGACGGGCGCGCCCAGCGCCGCGCCCAGGGCCGCCAGCCCCTCCTCGGGATCGCCCTCGACCGGAGCGAGGTCGAGCAGGCGCCAGAGGGTCGCGGCCGCCTCGGCGGGCACACCACGCTCCAACAGCTCGCCTGACACGCCCTCGCGCCCGATCTTGTCGAGCTTGTCCAGCGCCACCAGCACGCCGCCCTCCAGCTGGGGCACGCCCATGTGGGCCGCCATGGCGCGCAGGAGCTGCCGGTGGTTCAGCCGGATGCGGAAGTTGGAGAAGCCGAGCGCGCACAGGGAGTCGTGCACCACCGCCAGGCACTCGGCGTCCGCCACCGGGGAGGTGGAGCCCACAGCGTCCACGTCGCACTGCAAGAACTCCCGGAAGCGCCCGCGCTGAGGGCGGTCGGCGCGCCAGACCGGCTGGAGCTGGTAGCGCCGGAAGGGCAGGGGGAGATCCTGGTTCATGGCCATGACGCGGGCCAGGGGCACGGTGAGGTCGTAGCGCAGGCCGAGATCCGTCTCGCCCCGCTCGGCGCCCTCGCCGCGGCGCAGCACCTGGAAGAGCAGGCGGTCGCCTTCATCGCCGCACTTGCCCAGCAGGGTGTCGAGCCGCTCCAGGGCCGGGGTCTCCAGGGGCTCGAAGCCGTAGCGCTCGAAGGCCGCGCGCACCTGCTCCAGCACCCAGCGGCGCCGGCGCATGACGGGGGGGAGGAAGTCACGCATACCGCGGGCGAGATGCACCATGGGAGGCTCCGTGGAGAAGGGGGAGGCGGGTGTATCAAGAAACAGCCGCAAGCTCTCTTCCCCAGGCGCCCCCGGCGTCCCGTCGACAGCCACCGAGTCCACCTGGGGCCGACTCCCCGCGGCGGGGTACTCCGCGCTCACTCTCCCGCGAGGGCGCTGATCGACGCGGCGAGCGCCGGCGACGCTTGGGGGCTGGAGGCGGCGGCGGCGGCCAGCGCCGCGAGGGCGCCGGGCGCCAGGGTAGCCGGATCGAGGATGGCGCTCCCCTCCACTTCGGGCAGCGCGAAGCGCTCCGCGGGAACGGGAGGGTAGGCGGTGCGCTTCAACCAGCCGCCCGCGCCCCCGAAGGCCAGGGCGCTGTCGCGCAGGGCCACTGTGCCGGGGGCGTGGGCGCTCCACCACAGGGCTTCGACTTCAGGCTCGGCGGCCGCCACGCCGGCGAACGTGACCCGTTGGATGGCGCCGCCGTGCAGCAGCGCGACCGCGCGGTTGCCTACGAAGCTCACGCGCGTGAGGCGCAGCTCGTCGAGGGGCCTGGAGGTCAGGGCGTCCACCTGCACGAGCACGCCCGGGCTGGCGGCGACGGTATTACCGCTGAACCAGCAGTCCTCCAGGGAGAACACGGCACCCTGTGCTCCGTGGAGGGTGGACAGCGCCACCGGCGGGATCCCGGCGGCCTCCTCGCCCGAGACCGAGAGGTCGGAGAACCGCACCCGTGACACCCGCAGAGAGCGGCGCGCCCGCAGCGTGACGACCTCGACATCCCCGGAGTAGCCCTCGATCTGCAGATCCTGGACGGTCAGGTCGTGGGCGGACATGGTCAGGCGGGCGTTGCGCAGGATGGTGGGCTCCGGGCCCTCCCCGCGCACCACGACGCTGGTGGCGCTGCCCTGCGGTAGCTCGTGGAGCGCGATGTCGCGGCCCTCGAAGACGCCGGGCGCCAGCAGCAGCTCGAAGCGCTCGGCCCCGTCGCGGAGGGCCTCGTGGTAGGCGGAGAAGAGGGGCGCCTTCAGATCGGCGATGGTGGCGGCACGGTATTGCACGGCGGAGTGCTCCTCGTGGGGGGTGGCCGACGCGCAAGCGGTCAGCCAGAGGATGGCTGGGACACCCAGCCGGGCAGGCTTCATGGCGTCCCGGTGGCGGCGTGTTTCACCACGGCCTGCTCGATCCAGCCGAAGCTCCTGAAGGCCTGGTCGAGGGTCAGGGTGAACCGGCCGTCGTCCTTGCCATCGCCGTCAGGACCCCCGCCGTCGAGGTCGGGCTCGGCACCCTTCTGCTCTTGCTGGCGGCGTCGAAGCTTCATGGCGCCTCCTCTGCGGTTGGGGGTTGGGCCGACCGCTGGGAGAATAGCCGGGATTGGGCACGCCCATCAACCGCGAGCGCCCGGCTTGCATGGGAGCGTGGAACGTGTCAAGATCCTGTCAACCACCCAGGAGTCCCCCATGTCCGACGAGAACGACCCCAAGCCGCAGAGCGCTGGCCTGACCTACGCGCCGGCCTACGACTCCTCCAGGGAGTTCGATCCCAAGGAGGCCGAGGTCATCCGCTCCCCCGAGCCGGTGCGCCGCGAGGACTTCGAGTTCTTCCGCGGTCGCCTCGAGCGCCAGGCCACGCTCGGGCGGGTCGTGTTGTTCGTCGCGCTGATCCTGGCGGTCGGCATCAACATCCTGCTCACCATGCAGGTGCAGGAGCGGGTCATCGACAACGTGGATCAGGCACGTGACGACCAGGCCCAGCTCCAGGAGCGCACCCTGCTGCGGGTCACCGCGCTCGAGGAGGAGGTCAGGGCCCTGCGGGCGCAGCTGCTGGCCCCCCCGGAGGCGCCCGCGGCGCCGCCCGAAGGCGTGGTGGAGTAGCGCCCTACCGCATCGCCACGTCCAGCCGCCCCACGGGGGCCTGGACGTGCTGGGCAGGGTTGCGGGCCAGGGCGAGGTCGGCGCCGCCCCACTGCAGCGCGCCGGCGATGGTGGGGACCAGCTCCACCGTGGCGTCGAACACGGCGCCCGAGGCCAGGGCCGGGCCCTGCAGGGTCAGGTGGCCGCGCTGCGTGTCGTGGCCGGTCAGGACACCCTGCGCCACGAGCTGGTCGAGGGCGCGAGCCTCGACCTCGACGCCGGCCGGCAGCTCGAGGGTGACGGTGAAGGGCTCGGCGCCGGGTACGGCGGCCTGCAGACGGCAGCGCAGGGTCTCGCCCACGGCGATGGGGCCTGCCGCCACGACCTTCAGAGAGAAACCCTCGGCGCCGGGGTCGCCGCTCCAGGGGAGCCAGGCGGTCTGGGTGAGGTTGAAGGCCAGGCCGGGGATGGGAGGCTCGGCCTCCAGGCGGTAGTGGTGGGGCCCGGGGGCCGCGGGGGCCGGGGCGCGCGCCAGCAGGGGATCGAAGCTGCCGGCCAGGGTCATGGTCTGGGCGACCACCTGCTGCCCGTCCACGCTCAGCCGGATCTGCACGGACTCGGGCAGCGGAGCGTCGAACACCCGCGCGAGGGCCTCGAGGGCGGCCAGGTCGGCCAGGCCGTCGCCCCAGCCGTAGCCGGCCCGGTAGGCGCCCAGCAGGCCCGCGGCGAGGTCGCTGACGAGTGGCTCCTGGCCCTCGACCCCGGCGAGCGCCAGGATGGACCAGGCGGTGACCTCCACCGCGGAGGGGGCGAGGCCGTCGATGCGCTGGGAGGCGGCGTCGGGCAGGACCAGGCGGGTGCCGTCGGGCTGGGTTTGGGCGGCCTCCACCACCAGCCCCTGGAGGCGCTCGAGCTGGGGGCCGGTGACCTGGCCGGCAGCCAGCAGCACGGCGGCGGTGTAGGAGTCCTTGACGTAGCCGGCGTTGCGGGCGCTGAACCCGGCGGCGCGCTGGCCGATGCGTGGGCTGAGATCGGCGCTCCAGTGGGCCGCCAGGGCGGTGGTGGTCAGGGCCCGGGGCAGGCTGGCCGTGCCGCCGCGCCAGCCCGCGGCGAAGGAGCCGTCCGGGGACTGGGAGGAGGCGATGGTCTCCAGCAGGCGCTGGGTGAGGGCCTGGGCCAGCGGATCGTCGGGCTGGGTGCGGGCGGCGGCCAGGCCCACGATGGCGGTGGGGACGTCAGGGCTGCGCAGCAGGCGCGCCAGGCGCTGGTAAGCCTGCAGGCGGGCCTTGCGCAGATCGGAGGGGTCCAGCTCCTGGCCGAGGCGGGCGGACAGGTCGCGGCCGTAGCCGGCGAGGGCGTAGGCATAGGCTGCGTCCCAGGCACCGCCGCCGCCAGTGCGCCCCAGCTCCTGGGCCAGGATGCCGAGCGGCCCGGGGTAGACCATCAGCGCGATGGTGGAGGCGCCGGGCAGGGCCCCGTAGGGCGCCAGCAGGTCGAACTCGCGGGCCATGGCCAGGGTGCCGCCCTGGGCGCGGTCCAGGCGCCGGCCGGTGGGGACCACGGTGAGCGCGCGCTCCACGCGGTCGGTGCCGGGCAGCTCGGCGGTCAGCGTGGCGGCCCCGGGCTTCTCCGCCCGGACCTCCACGTAGCGGATCTCGGATCCCTGGCCGGTGATGGCCACGCCGGCGCTGGCCGCGCCGCGGGCGCCGAGACCCTCGACGCGGACGCCCAGGGCGCCGGAGAAGCCCTCGGCGCGGTTGCTCACCACCTGGACCGGCAGCAGGGCGCGGTCGCCCACCCGCAGCACGGGGGGCTCGGCCACGTCGAGGTAGACGGGCAGCGTGGAGGCGAAGCGTGACTCCGTGCCGGCCTGGGAGCCGTCGCGGCTGTGGGCCAGGGCCAGCACGCGCCAGTCGGTGAGCTGGTCGGGCACACGCACGTCGAGGGAGGCGGTGCCCTGCTCGTTGGTGACCAGCAGGGGTTCGAACAGGAAGGACTCGGGGAACCAGGCGCGGGTGGGGGTCTCCTCGCCCTCGCCTCCTTTGGAGCCGCCCGGGCCGGCCGGCGCGTCCTCATCCAGCTCGCTGGCGTCCATGAGGCCGCGGTCCATGGCCTCGCGCTTGTCCCTGGCGCGCTGGGGGGCGGCCTTCGGCATGGTGGCGGCCTCCGCCATGACGGGCGCGGGCGCGGCGTCGGCCATGCCGCCCCAGCCGGGCTCTTCGGCGGCCTCCTCGTCGCGGGCCGTGTACTGGGCGGGGGCGGAGGCCTCCCGGGCCCCGCAGGACAGGCCGGCGAGGGAGAGGAGCACCAACCAGGGGGCGAGGCGATACGGGCTGTTCATGGCTGGTTCTCCCAGACGAAGTTGGACCAGTTCTCCACGTCCTCGGGCAGGCGGCGGGCATCCGAGACCAGCAGGCGCGGGTCGCAGAGCTCCAGGAGGTCGGAGGGCAGGCGGTGCAGCTCGAGGCGCCGGCCGAAGGCGTCGTCCACGGGCAGGCCTTCGCCGGCGCGGTCGGACAGCATCCGGTGCCAGAGCTTCACCATGCGCGCGTTGGTCATCAGCTCGCCTTCGGGGGCCTCGGCCTCCCAGGCGGCGACCCGGGTGCGGGCGTCGGAGAGCAGGGCGTAGAAGGTCTCGGTCAGGGGGGCCACCGGATCGAAGGGCTGCGCCCCGCTGGTGGAGACGGCCTCGGCCTCGGCGGGGGTGGCGGGGATGTCGCTGATGCGCTGCAGGGTGGCCAGCACGGCGTTCTCGCCGCCGATGCGGCCGGTGAGCAGGGCGCGGGCGTCGAAGCGACCGAAGGCCTCGCGGTCCACGGTGGCGGTGACGGTGACCCGGCCCCAGTCGTCGGGGGAGAGCAGCGGCGCGAGCTGGGAGAGCGCCTCATCGACGCCGAAGAGGGACACGGCCGCCGGGGTGGGCTGAGCACCCGCCGTGGTGGCCACGGTGAGGTGGGCCTGCTCGCCCGGACGGTAGGTGCCCTTGTCGGGGGTGACGGCCACGGCCAGGGCCGCGGGGCGCGGCACCAGCAGGACGGCCCGCGCGCCGGACCACGCCACGGTCAGCAGCCCGTAGACGCCCTCGGGGACCGCGCCGTGCAGGGTCTTGGCGTCCTTGTCCCAGGCGAGCTTCGCGACCCGGTCGTCGCCGTGCATGAGATGGACCTCGCTGTCCTCGTCGGGCAGGGAGCCGTAGAAGTCGGGGCCGCGCAGGAGCTTGACCCGCACTTCGTCGCCCGCGGCCAGCACGGGCTGCTCGGGCCGCAGCCTGAGCGCCGGCACCGCGCCGGGGCCGAGCACCACGCGGGTGTCGCCGATGGGCTGGCCGGCGACGCGCACCTCGACGCCGAGATCGTAGGCGGTCAGCACGCGGCCGCCGCCCTGCTCGGGGGGCGCGAGGGTGGGGTCGGGCTGGACCGTGACCGTGGCCACGCCCTCCGCGTCGAAGGGGGCGGGCTCGTCCAGGACGAGGCTCGAGAACGCCCGCCCTACGCAGCTTCGCGCGGCTGCGGTCCAGGGGCCGGCGGCGGTGGGGTGGGGCACGGCGTCGAGCGCGGGGTGGGTGCTGCCCTGCTGCACGCGCCAGTGGACGCGGGTGGGCAGGGTGGCGTGCTCGTCCATGGAGGCCACGCAGGGGCGGGCCTCGACGCGGGCGCGCTCCAGGGCGCGGTGGACGGTGGCGGGGGTGTCGGGCAGGCCCTCCACGGAGACCTGCACGGTGGCGCCGGGGGCGGCCTCCACGCGGTAGCTGGCGTCGAAGAAGCGCTCGGTGCCGGCGGGCCCGCGCTGGCGCGCGATGCGCTCGGCCAGGCAGGCGGCCAGGGCGGAGGAGTCGCCCACCACGCGCTTGATGACGCCGTCGCGGCCCACGGCCACGCCGAGGCGGGCGGTGGAGGAGCTGGAGGTCACCAGCAGGGCGCAGGGCTCCAGCGCCGGATCCCAGCGGTCCACGGCCACCCGCTCGTCCAGGCTGGCGCTGCCGCCGGGGCCGAAGAGATCGCGCAGGCCGGTGCGGAACACCCGGCGCTCTTCCGAGGGCGGGCGGGGGCGCACGGGCATGGGGGGGATGACCACGGAGACGGGCTGGCCTGGATCGAGCTGGATCGCGGCCACCGCGTCGGCGTCGGCCACACCCCGCACCCCGTCGTCGGCGGGATCCCAGGCGCGCTTGACGGTCACCTCGGCGCCGGGCAGCGGGCGCCCGTCCGGGCGGCTCACCCGCAGGTAGACCCGGTTGTTGAAGTCGGGGACGAGGCCGTCCGCCAGCTCGGTCTCCACCTCGGCCACCACCTCGTGCTCCGACAGGACGATGACCGCGCCGCCCTGCACGCGCTCGCCGGTGGCGTCGGTGGCCTGCACGGCCACGGGCAGCTTGACCAGGCCCCGCAGATCCTGCGGGACGGACCCGAGATCGAGGCGGAAGGCGCCCTCGGCGTCGGTGGTGAGGGCGTGGGGGTCGAGCCAGTCGTTGGGGGGCGGCCAGACGTCGCCGGTGAGGGAGCGCGGGTCGGCGGCGGGCGCCATGACCCAGAGGTCCACGTGGGCGCGGGACACGGGCGCGCCGGAACGGTAGCGCAGGGCGCCCTGGAGGATGAGGGCGTCGCCACGCCCGAACCAGGGCTTCAGCGCGCTCACGGTGGCCTCGTAGCGCGGCAGGGAGAAGGGCTCGATCTGCACGGTGACGCTGTCGGAGGCGTCTCCGGAGCGCCAGGTGATCGTGTAGGCGCCGGTCTCGGCGTCGTCGGCCAGCGGGAAGTCGCCGGCGGCCACGCCCCAGGGGCCCGCGGCCACCTTCTCCTCCAGCAGGGTGGCGCCGCTCGGGTCGGTCACGGTGAAGGTGCCGGGGCGGCCGTCGAGGGGGGCGAGATCCTTCATCTTGAGGGCCGCGGCCCTGAAGAGCATGGTCTGGCCGGGCTTGTAGAGGGGGCGGTCGGTGGCCAGGTGCACCACGGCGGGGGCGTAGATGGGCAGCGGCGCGTCCACGGTGAGGTCGCCCAGCGGAGTGCCGACCTTCGCCCGCAGGGTGTAGTCGCCGTCGGGCACCTCGGGCAGGCGCACGTAGGTGCCCTTGCGCCCCTTCCACTCCTTCTTCCAGCGCTTCTCGGGCTTCAGCCGGGTCTCGGCGCCGGCGGCGTCCACCAGGAACAGATCGGCGCGGAAGCGCCGCAGGGGGGCGCTGTAGCCGTCGTCCGCGGCGCCCAGGGAGTAGATCCCCTCGGCCTGTACGGCCACGTGGCCCGGCTGCCCGCGGCGCAGGCCGTCGGCGTCCAGGCTGGCCTGGGGGCGCGGCTTGCCCGCCGGGCACTGGTGCACGATCATGCCCCAGCGGGGCCAGGCCGGCACGCAGATGACGACCTGGGCGCAGCCGAGGATCGCGATCAGGAAGACCGCGAGCACGGCGCCCAGGATCAGCTTGATCTGGCGGCGCTTGCGGGACGGATCGCGGGGGCGGGCGGGGCGGGGTGGGGCAGGCGTCTGGGCCACGACGGCACCTCCAGGGGTGCGGGCATCCTATCGAGCGGGGGAGCAACGTGCGGGGATGGCCGCAGCTTTCACCCCGATGAGCGCCCGCGCCCTTGCCCAGGCGGCCGGCGCGTGGCACGATCTGGCGCTCTGATCGACCTCGACCCCAGGTGGAGCCCGATGTCCCTCTGCATGCTGCCGCTTCTGGCCTCCCTCGCCCTCGCCCAGGAGCCCCCGGTGGCGCTGGAGGCGCCCCCCGACGACGTTGCCCCGCCCATGATCGAGATCCCTTCGGTGGACAGGGCCATCGGCACCGGCGCCATCGCCAAGCGTGATGCGGCCCTGATCATCGGCAACCAGAGCTACGACTGGCTGCCCGAGGCGCCCTACGCGCGCAACGACGCGGCCGCGGTCTACGAGCACCTGCGCTACACCCGCGGGCTCTCCTCGTCCCACCTGCGCACCCTCAACGACGCCTCCGTGGACGAGATGCGCAAGGGCCTGCGGCGCGCGACGGGTCGGGTCTGGCGCAACGGCACCCTGTGGATCTACTTCGCGGGGCACGCCGCCACGACCCCGGACGGCCGGCGGGTGCTGCTGGGCACCGAGCAGGCCTCCGACGAGGCCGTCCTGGTCGAACAGGGTTTCCCCATCGACGAGCTGGTGGCCCTGGTCACCCGCTCCCACGCCCGGCAGGTGGTCCTCATCGTCGACGCCTCCTTCGGCCGGCAGGCGCGCGACGGCAGCTTCACCATCGTGGGGCGCGACGCGCTGACGGTGCCGCCCTTCGCCGGGGTGGACAACGCCAACGTCACGGCCTGGGTGGCTTCCACGGGTGATCAGCAGGCCGGCATGTTCCCGGCGGTGCGGCACGGCCTGTTCACCTGGGCCACGCTGGGCGCCCTGCGGGGCTGGGCCGACGGCGCCCAGGGCGAGCTGCCCGACGGCATGGTCACCCTGGGCGAGGCCCAGACCTACGTTTCCGACGTGCTCCGGCATTTCGGCCGCTTCCAGGTGCCCTCCATGGACGGGCGCCCTGACGTGCAGGATTGGGTCATGGCCGAGTTCGAGGCCATGGAGACCGGCCCATCGCCCGTGCTGTACGACCAGCTCTCCGAGCTGGAGCGCCAGCGCACGCTGGCCGCCGTCATCGAGGAGGCCGCCGAGCGCGCGGCCATGGACTGGATGCGGGTCCAGGCCCTGGTGGACGCCCGCTCGCCCGAGGCTGAGCAGGCCCTGTCCGACTACATCCGGGACTGGGAGCGTCCGCGCCTGTCCATCCAGTGGGTTCAGTACGTCCCCTACGTGCGCGAGGCCCAGCGCGAGCTCGACCACTGGGACGCCATCATGGCCAGCGCCCCCCCCGAGGTGGCCGAGGCCGACCCCGCGCCGCCCGACGACACCGCCCCCCCCGAGGACACCGGCACCTCCCCCGCGCCGCAGGCGCCCGAGGACGACTCCTGCAAGGACTTCCTCAAGCTCCAGGACCAGGCCCTGGCCGGCGGCCTGCGCGGTGGCCAGATGGCCTGCCTGGAGGTGCGGATCGCCACCGACAAGCTGATGACCGACCGCGACAAGGCCTCCCGCATCCTGCTGGTGGACGCCGAGGCCAAGAAGGACCTCACGCGCTGGGAGCTGCTGATGGTGCGGCACCTGCACAACATCGACCAGTCCGACCCGGACCTCTGCTTCAAGTACACGATCTACCTGTCCAAGAAGGGCATGCAGAACGCCGAGGAGGTCATCATCTGGGGCAGCCGCGCCCTGGAGCGCAAGGACACCTGGTCCGGCAGGCTCTACGAGAAGAAGGTCTTCGCGCTGCACCAGCTGCGCGCCGAGGCCGCCATGCACCTCTGGCAGCAGGCCGAGAAGCGCTACCTGGCGGAGCGCACCCTGCAGAACGACGCTGCCACGGACGACGCCCGCGCGAGGGCCAAGGAGTTCGCCCGCGCCTGGCTCGACTACGCCCGTGCCAGCGAGCAGGACGTGGCGACGGCCTTCAAGCTGTGCCTGTCGGCGGCGGGGGCCGAGGAGTACTGCGGGCGGGAGTGATGGGCGCTCCGCCTACTCCCTCCACACTGCCCCCTCCAGCCCGCTCGCCCGCCGGACTGTCTGCGACAGCGCACCCTCCAGCACGGCGCGCTCCGCCACCACCGTGACCGCCTCGCGGGCGCGGGTGACGGCGGTGTAGATCAGCTCGCGGGTGAGGATGGGGCTCGGCGCCGGGGGCAGGATCACCAGGGCGCGCTGGAACTCGGAGCCCTGGCTCTTGTGGATGGTCATGGCGAAGACGGTGCTGTGCTCGGGCAGGCGGGCGGGCTCGACGTACTCCACGAGGCGGCGGCCGAGGTGGTGATCCGCGGGGAGCGCGGCGTTGGGATCGGCAGGTGGCAACCCGTCGGGGCCCGGGAAGACCACCGTGAGGTGGCGCTGGGCGCCCTGGCCGCGAGGCACGCACAGGCCGATGTCGCCGTTGAACAGGCCCCGGCCGCCGCCGGAGCGGCGCACGTCGTAGTCGTTGCGCTGGATGAGCACGGGGCGGCCGGGCCACCAGGACCCGGCGGGCTGGAGGAGGCCGGCGGCGTAGAGCCGGGCCTGGATGCGCTCGTTGAGCTGGGCGGCGGAGCCGGGGCCGTCGCGGTGGGCGCAGAGGACGCGGAAGCGGTCGAAGGCCTGCAGGACCCGGCGGTGGAAGACCTCCTCGGTGGGCAGGGCGGGATTCGGCTCGCGCCAGCCCCGGGCCAGCAGCTCCAGGTACGGACGGTAGCCCTCCAGGGCCAGGGCGAGCGCGGACTCCGGGAGGTGGGCGCCGGGACCCCAGGGGAGCAGGGAGGCGCGCCCGACCCCCCCGGGGCCGGTCTCCAGGGCCTGGGCCGCGGCGGCCGCAGAGAACTGGCCCGGAGGCAGCAGGCAGGCGGCGGCGAAGGCGCCGATGCCGCTCTGTACGGGGAAGCGGAAGCTGCGGTTGAACTGCACCACGCAGTCGTGGGGGGCCGGGTTGGCTACGGGCTCCACCACCACGCCGGGGGCCTGGCGCTCCGCGAGCCCGGCCAGCGATCCGAAGGCCTCCAGATCGGCCAGCATGGCGGGGGTGAGCCGCAGGCGCCCGGCCTCCGTGGGGCCGCAGAGATCGGCCAGGACCGTGCCGGCCTCGACGCTGGCGAGCTGGTGGCGGTCGCCCAGCAGCACCAGGCGGGTGGGCTCCCCCGCCGGGCCGCGCGGGCCGATGGCGGCGGCGAGCTTGGCCATCAGCGGGAGATCCACCATGCTGGCCTCATCGACGATGACGGCGTCGTAGGGCAGGGGATGCTCGGCGTGGTGGCGGAAGCGGGTGGGGTTGTCGGGGCGGTAGACCAGCAGGCGGTGCAGGGTGCGGGCCTCGAGGCCCTTGAGCCAGGTGGCGGCGGCCTCGGCCTCGGCGGCGGGCACCACCTGGGCGAGGGCCGGGAGGAAGGTGGCGTCCAGCCCATCGCGCAGGGCCTCGCGCATGCGGGCGGCGGCCTTGCCCGTGGGGGCGGCCAGGGCCACGGCCGGGGCCTCGCCGCGGACCTCGCCGCGCGCCACGCGGGCCCGGTGGCGCAGCCAGAGCAGGGCCAGCAGGTTGCGGACCGTCCAGGTCTTGCCCATGCCCGGGCCGCCGGTGATCACGGTGAACTGCCGGAGCAGGGCGGTGGCCCCGGCGACCCGCTGCAGGTTGAGGGAATCCTGCGGCTCGCCCCCCGGGGGCGCGAACAGGACCAGCAGGCCGCGGTCCAGCAGGGCCAGATCCTCCCTGGCGATGGGGACGCGCCCGGCGGTGCCGGCCCACGCGCGCACGCGCGCGGCCAGCCCGGCCTCGTAGCGCCAGGACCTGTCCGTGTAGAGGACGCTGCCGCGCAGCACGAAGGGGGTGAGCCGCGCTTCGCCCACCCGCCGCACCAGGGGCGCGGCTGCCGCGACGCGCTCGGCCCAGCCTGGACCGGGCAGGTGCGGGGGCGGCCCCGGCGGCAGCTCCGCCTCGGCCGGGAGCAGGTCGGCGAGGCCCAGGGGCTCGAGGTCCACGCAGATGTGCCCGTGGCGCGGCGCGCGGACCGCCAGGGCGCAGGCCAGCAGGACCGCGGGATCGAGCAGCCCGACTCGCCGGCCGAGCCAGGCCACCACGTGCAGATCCACGCTCTCCAGCACACCGGCCGCGTAGAAGGGCGCGAGGGCATCGAGCGCGGCCTGCTCGGGCGAGCCCGGGGTGACCACCGCGGGCGCGAAGACGGGCGGCAGGGTGCGGGGGGCGCTCATGACCGCCCTCCCTCACCCTCGAAGAGGGCGTCCAGGCGCTGGATCACGGCGCGGGCCGGGCGGTGGTGGAACACGCCCCAGGGAGGCGCGCCCTCGGGCGCGGTGCCCCCCATGCCGCGGACGAAGAGGTAGGCCGCGCCGCCCACGTGAAGATCGTAGTCGTAGCCCCGGAGCCGCTGGGTGAGGAAGCGGTGCAGGGCCAGGGTGTAGAGGTGGTACTGCACGATGTAGTCGTGCTGCTCCATCTCGTGCAGGAGCCAGGCCGGGCAGAAGTGGGCCCGCGGGGTGCTGCGCTCGCCCAGCAGATCGAGCCGGTTGCTCTTGTAGTCCACCACGAAGAAGCGCAGGCCGCCGGGGCCGCCGGGCACGGCGAAGACCAGGTCGATGGAGCCGGTGAGGTAGCCGGCGAAGCGCTGGCGCTGCCAGCCGGCGGCCAATTGCCGGAGGTAGGAGGGGCGCAGGAGGGGATCCGGGGGGCCCAGGGAGAAGGCTTCGCCGAAGGCCATCCCCGAGACCCGCTCCTCGAAGCACACGGAGCCATCGGCCGCCGGGCGCCGGTGCTCGTCCCCGCCCGCGATGGGGAGGTCGAAAGCCAGCTCGTCGAGGCGCCGCGTTCGGGGGAGGTCGGCCAGGCGCAGGCCGCCGAGGGGGCCGCCGAGGGGGGCGCGCAGGACCCCGGGCAGGCTGGCCTCCAGCAGGGCCTGCCAGCGCGGGGCCTCGAAGCCGTGCAGGGGGGACAGATCCGCCAGCACCCGGCGCAGCTCGGCCTGGGCCGCGGCCTGGCCCTCCGCATCGCCCTCGGCCCAGGCGAAGGGGCTGAAGTCGAGCTGCTCGAACACGGCGTGCAGGAAGGTGCCCGCGGCGGCGCCGGCCGGGAAGGCCGCCAGGGGGACCTCGGCCTCGGCCTCCGGCCCCCGCGGCAGGGCCGCGCGCAGGCGCTCGGCCTCGGCGGGGGACGGCCCCTCGGGCGCGCCCCCATCGGCCTGGTCGTGGTCCTTGCCCTGGGCCTGGGCCTCGGAGAGGCCCTCGGTGGCGCCCGGGGACGGCGCGGTGGCCGGACGCCCGCGGGAGCGGGCCAGGCTGGTGTAGCTCTCGCGGCGCCAGGTGAGATCCATGCCGTGGGGTTGCCCCAGCGCGTCGCGGCGGGTGAAGACCCGCGGGGCCAGCGCGGCATCGCCCGCGCCGGCTGGCTGCCAGGAGGGGAGCGCCGCCGGCGGGGCGCAGCGTTCCAGGGCCAGGCGGGGGGTGCCGTCGGGCTCGCGGCCGCCGGCGCGCACCAGGGCTTCGAGGTCTGCCCACAGCTCGGCGGCGCCCAGCGTGGGGAGGCGCTCGCTCGTCGCCTGGATGCGGTCGCCCACCTGGCCCGGGGGGGTGCCCGGCGAAAAGGCGTGCAGCAGGGCGCCGAGGGGCGAGGCGGCCAGCCCCTCGAGGTGGCCGGTGTAGACGACGCAGCGCAGCTCCGCCCGGGTGAGGGCCACGTACAGCAGGCGCAGCTCCTCCTGGCGCTGCTCGCGCTCGGCGATGCGCAGGCGGCTGAGCTTGGGCTCGGCATCCTGGGCCACGTGGACGTCGAGCAGCCGGCGGGTGGGGTCGCCTTCGGCCGGGACGATCAGGGCGTCGCGGTCGGCACGGTGCAGGCGTGTGGCGCCCCAGAGGAAGGGGGCGAAGACCACGGGGAACTGCAGGCCCTTGGCCTTGTGCATGGTGAGGATGCGCACCGCCGCGTCGTCGCGTTCGAGGCGCAGCTCGCCGCTCTCGCTGCCGGCGCTGCCCTCGCGGCGCTGGGCGGACAGCCAGCGGATCAGGCCGGCGAGCTGGAGGTGGTCGTGGACCTGGGCGGTGTGCAGCAGCTCCAGGAGGTGGGTGAGGTTGGTGAGGCGCCGCTCGCCATCCGGGAAGGCCAGCAGGCGGGCCTGGACCCCCCAACCCTGCATGGCGGCGCGGAAGGCGCGCAACACCCCGTGCTGCTGGATCTGGGCCTGCCAGGCGGCGAGGTCGGCGAGCCAGCGATCCCACCACGCGCTGGCCTCGGGCGGGGCGGCTGGGTCGTCGAGGGCGAGCAGGAGGGCGGCCTGGACCCCGAAGAGGGGGGTGGTGGCCGCGGCGCGGGCGGCGCGATCCGAGCCGGGGCTGGCCACGGCTTCGAGCCAGCGCTGCAGGTGGCGGGCTTCTTCTGTGGAGAGGACGCTCTCGGCGCCGGGCAGCACGCAGGGGACGCCGGCCTGGAGCAGGGCCTCCTGCACCATGCGGGCCTGCCGGCCCTTGCGCACGAGCACGGCCATGTGCCCCGGCGACAGCGGCCGCCAGGCGCCGGGGCGGCCCTCGTGGATCTGGAGCCCCTGCTCCAGCAGGGCCACGATGTCGGCGGCCACCTGGCGGGCCAGCAGGCGCTGGGCCTGGCCCGCGCGCAGCTGCGGCGCGGGGCCCTGGGAGCCGGAGGCGGCGCCGCCGGCGAGGAAGCGCAGCTGCAGCGGGGCCATGGTGGCGGGCGCCGGGACGGGACCGCCCGGGGCCGCCCGCAGGCGGACGGCGGGCTCGCGGGCCTCGTCGGCCTCGACGGGCTCATACGCGATGCCGGCCAGCGAGAACATGCCCTCGGCGGCCTGGGCAGGATCCGGGGTGGCGCCAGCCGGCAGCGGCGCGGCCATCAGCGGCGCGAGGGCGCGCAGGTAGGCGGCATCCGAGCGGTAGTTGGTGCCCATGGAGAACACCCGCTCGCCCGCGCTCGCCCGGGCCGCCAGGTAGACGTGCACGTTGGCGCCCCGGAAGCCGTAGATGGCCTGCTTGGGATCGCCGATGAGGTAGAGGTGGTGGCCGCCATCGCAGGGGCCACCGGCGAAGAGCGCGCTGAAGATGCTCCATTGTTCGGGATCGGTGTCCTGGAACTCGTCGATCAGGGCGGCGCGGAAGCGGGCGGCCACGGCGCCGCGCAGGGGGCCCGCGGGGCCCTCGGCCTCCAGGCGCTCGGCCAGCAGGCGCAGCAGATCCTGGAAGCACATGCTGCGGCGGGCCAGGTTGCGGCGCGCGAACTCCTCGCGCACGTGGCGGATGAAGCGGGCTCGCTCGTGATCCACGTCGGGGGCGTCCGGCGCGAGCATCGCGCGCACCCTGTCGAGGTGGGGGTGGTGCCAGGGCTCGGGCCCGGGGGCGTACTCCGCGAGGGCCTCGGCGGACCAGGCGGCCGCCTCGGGGCAGTCGCCGGGGCCATCCCCCGCCAGCAGGGCGCGCACCCAGGCGAGCAGGGCCACGCCGCGCTCGAGGCATGCCTTGCCCGTGTACTTGCTCTGGCTCTTGGCGCCCGCCTTGGGGACGATGGCGCCGGAGAGGCGCGCGACCTCCATGGCCTGGCAGAGCTCGGGCAGGCCCACGGACTCCCACCAGACCGCGAAGCCGGCCAGGCGCACCGCGCGACCCGGCGGGGCGGCCGCGGGATCGGGATCCACCGGCATGCGGGGATCGTGCAGGGCCCTGGACGCCAGCCCCACGAGGCCGGCGCGGGAGAAGCCGCAGGTGTCGACGAGGAAGTCGTGGCGCGCGCGCTCCACCGCGTTGATGCGGGCGGAGATGAAGTCGTCGACGATCTCCTCCAGCAGATCGCGGTCGTCCTCCACCAGCTCGAGGCCGAAGTCCACCATGGACTCGAAGGCGTTCTGCAGCAGCATCCGCTGGCAGAAGCCGTGGATGGTGCTGATCAGGGCTTGATCGAACTCCTCCTGGGCGCGCTCCAGGCGCCGGACATGTTCGGGCAGGGCGCCTTGTGACCAGGCGCGCCGCGCGAGCGCGCGCAGGGAGGGATCGGCGGCCGCTTCATCGAGGGCGGGCTCCAGCGCCGGGGCGCGGGCGCACAGGCGATAGACCCGCAGGGCTTCGGCCAGGCGGGCGCGCACGCGATCCACCAGCTCGCCGGTGGCGGCGCGGGTGAAGGTGACCACCAGGAGCTGGCCCATGCGGATGGGATCTTCCGGCTCGGTCAGGAGGCGCAGCACGAGGTTGGTGATCTGGTAGGTCTTGCCCGTGCCAGCGCTGGCCTCGAGCAGGGTGGTGCCGGGCTGGAGCGGGGCGTCGATGCGGTAGCGCCGGGGCGCGCTCACGGCTCACCTCCAGCGCAGCCGTCGCGTGGTTCGACGGGGGTTTTCTTGCCGTGGCGGACCCAGCCGTCGAAGACCGGTGCCCAGAGCTGCAGGGCCAGCCGGGCGAAGCGGCGGCTCAGGGCCGGGGCGCCCTCGCGCTCCTCGGTGGTGGGGTCGGCGCCGCCCCAGGCCAGGGCGATGTGGGGATCCTCGAGGTCGGTGGCGCTGTACTCGCTGGGCCCATCCGCGCCGAAGGCACGCCGGGCGGCGAGCCAGGCGCCCTCGAGGTGCTCGTGCACCGCGGGGGGCAGCGAGCCCCAGGGGGCCTCGATCTCCTCGGGGCCGAAGCGCTGGCGGCCGTAGTAGAAGCAGCGCTTCGCGAAGGCCCAGGAGGCCTGCTCGAACAGCGGCAGGGGGACCGTGAGGCCGGTGAGGTAGAGGCCGGCGAGGGCCTCGAGCAGGCTGTGCGCCCAGGCCCTGGGGGCCGCGCCCTGAGGCAGGGGCAGCGCCAGGCTGGCGCGCTGCAGGGCGGGCTCGCCGTGGCCATCGAGGCGCCCGAAGAGCAGCACCGTGCGCGCCGCGGGCGGGCCCTCGGCGGCCACCCAGGCCAGGTGTCTGAGCCAGGGCTCCAGGCGGTATTTGCCCTGCCCCTCGATGTCGCCGACGCCGAGCACGAGCTGATCGCCCCCCCAGAGCGGACCGCTGGCGCCCAGCAGGCGCACGTGGTGGGTGGGCAGCTCCAGGCTCAGCTCCAGCGGCTGGCCCCCCGGCCGGGTGGGCGCCTGCTCATCTCCGAACCAGGCGGCGGCCGCGGCAAGGAGCGCGTCGACCAGGGCGGCGGGCGCCTCGGCCCAGCGCTGGCCGCCGGCGCCCAGGGGCAGCAGGCCCTCGGCGCGCAGGCGGGCCTGGGACGAGGCGGTGGGCTCGTCCACCGCGGCCTGGCCCCAGCGGGCCGCCATGCGGGCCCAGCGCTCGGCCAGCAGGCGCTGGCTCCAGCTCCAGCGGTCGAGCCCGTTGGGCTCGATGGGCTCGCGCTCGGGCGGGGGCTCTTCGTCGGGCGGGAGGTACAGGTTGAGGCCGCGGGCCAGCAGGGCGCGGGTGGGGCTGCGCAGGAAGCGGGCCAGCTCGACGATGGGGAGCTCCAGTACGGGATTTTCGCCCAGAGTGGGCGTTTGGGGGGCGGTCACCTGGAGGCCGGGGTCGAAGAAGGGGCGGACGGCGCGCGCGCGGAGCAGCGAGGCCCGGCAGCCATCGAGCAGATCGCGGTCGTAGGACCAGGGCCGGCCCGCGCCGGCGGCGAAGCAGCGCGGGGAGAAGGGCTGCAGCGGGTGCTCGGTGGTGAGCCAGGCGCTGGCGCGCTGCCCCGCCACGGCCGGGAAGGAGGCGTCGATCACGGCGCGCAGCTCGGCGATGGGCACGGCCGGGGCGCGCGGCTCGTTGCTGCGCGGATCGCGGCCGGTGTAGAGCACGAGGAGGTGATCGCGTGCGGCGAGGAGGGCCTCCAGCAGGAGGTGGCGATCCTCATCGCGCGGATCGTGGTCGCCGGCGCGGGGGAGGCGCTGGGTGAGATCGAAGCGGGCGCGAGCGGGGTTGCGTGGGAAGGCGCCTTCATCCATGCCCAGCAGGCAGACCACCCGGTAGGGAACGCTGCGGAAGGGCAGCATGGAGGCGAAGGTCACCGCCCCGGCGTGGGCGCGGGTGGCGCCCGAGGCGACCTCGAAGCGGCGCTCCACCAGGGCCTGGAAGGCCTCGAGGCGCAGGGGCCGGGCCGCGCCCGCGGCCTGGGCGACGGCGCGCAGCTCCTCGAGCTCGGACCGCACCCGAGCGGCCAACCACGCGGCGCTGGGGGGGGTGGCGGTGAGGCGCTCCTGGGCCTCGATGGCGGCGTCGATCCAGGCCTCCAGCGGGCGGCCGTCGGCGGCGTCGCCGAGGCGCCGCAGCACGTCGAAGAGGGCGGTGCAGGCTTCGAAGAAGCGGCCCAGCAGGTGGACGATGCCGCCCTCGACCGGATCTGCGGGGGCGACGCCGAGGGCGCGCTCCGCGGGCCGGGCCTGGCCCGGCGCCGGGGCATCCCAGAGCCGGCCGGGGGAATCCGCCATGGTGACGCCCAAGGCCAGGCGTTCCAGGCCGAAGTGCCAGGTGTTCTGGACCTCCGGCGGCTGCTGGCTGCGGGCGCGGTCCGCTGGATCGATCCCCCAACGCACGCCGCTCTCCTCGACCCAGGCGGCGATGACCTCGACATCGCCCTGCGCGATGCCGAAGCGCTCCCGGAAGGGCTCCACCGCGAGCAGATCCAGCACCGCAGCGGAGCTGACCCGCTGCTGACCACCGGCCAGGGCCAGCACGCGCAGCAGGACCTCGGCCACCGGGTTGGTGCGGCGCACGCTGCGTTCGGTGATCACGCAGGGGACGCGGGGGGCGCCGGCCCGGCCCCAGGCCGCGGGCTCCTGCAGGGGGCGGCCTTCGCGTTCGAGGGGGGCATCGCGGCCCTGGTCGAAGACGGCGCCGACGAGCGGCACGCAGGCCTCGATGTCGGGGGCCATGACCAGGACATCCCGGGGCTCCAGATCCGGGTGGGCCTCGAACAGATGGAGCAGGGCCTCGCGCAGGACCTCCACCTGGCGGGTGAGGCCGTAGCAGGCGTGGAATTGGATGGAGTCATCCACCGGGGACAGGGCGCGGGCGGCCAGGGCGGCGGCGCTGAAGGCGGCGGGATCGCGCAGGTGGAGCAGATCGGACTGCAGGGCGTGCAGCGCGGACACGGGCTCGCCGGGCGCGGGCTCGCCGGCGGGATCCACGAAGGCGCCGCTGTCCCGGCGCTGCACTTCGGCATCGCCCAGCTCCTCGAGGACGAGCTGCTGATCGCGCCCGACGCGCCCCAGCGACTGCAGCAGGGGGTGGGGGCGCACAGCCTCGATCCCCACGAGCTGTTCGGCGACTTGATCGCGATCGAGCCCGAAGAGATCGCGGACGGCGGCCGGGCCCAGGCCGTGCAGCCCGGCCCACCAGAGATCGGAGGGGCAGGTGAGGTACAGCTCCACGTCGACC
Organism: Pseudomonadota bacterium; assembly: GCA_043814015.1. Taxonomy (GTDB): domain Bacteria; phylum Myxococcota_A; class UBA796; order UBA796; family JAFGLY01; genus JBDRKM01. Next base: position 7,235 of record JBDRKM010000474.1, on the reverse strand, counting down.
GCCCGGGAGAGCCAGGCGAGCTGGCGCAGGGAGGCCGGGGGCAGGAAGGAGACCCCGAAGACCCGCAGGGGCTGATGGAAGCAGGCGGGATCGGGCGCGCCCTGGCGCGTGACCTCCAGCCAGCGCTCGGCGCTGTGGGCGACCGGCAGGCCCCGGGCGGCGAGGTGGCGCCGGACCGCGGCCCACAGGCGCGGCTGCCAGGCCAGATCCGCGGCGCCGGAGGGCAGGTGCGCGCCGCCCTGGCTCCATGCCACCGCGAGCTCGGGACGGAACACCACCAGGCGGTCGAACACGTCTGCCAGCTGGCGGGCCAGCTCCAGGGTGCGTGCGCCGGCCGGGCCGGAGCCCTCACCCTCCAGGTAGGCGCGCAGGGGGGGCCAGCTCGCCCCGCGGATCGGGCTCGGCCAGCAGGCCTGGCAGCACCTCCAGCAGGACCCAGGGCAGCACGGCCGCGCACCAGGGATCGGGCTCGCTCTCGCCGACCGCGCGGCCTTCGTGATGTCGCAGCGCGTCGGCCAGCACCTGCTGGGGGAAGGGGAAGAGGGCGTTGGCGCAGATGTGCCCGGGCAGGGCGGCGGCCAGGCGGTGCCTGAGCCAGCGCTCCATGCCCTTGCTGCCCACCACCACCCGCAGAGGCTGGAAGGGATCCTCCGGCAGCGCGCCGGGCCGGCCGAGCTGGGCGACCAGCATGGCCGCCAGCACGTCGAGCTTGTTGCTGCGGAAGACCTCCAGCATGACACCACCGGGGGAGGGGAGGCAGCGAGTGTATTCTGGACGCCGTGGGAAGGTCGGACAGAAACTGTCCCCTGGCCGCCTACCGTCGAAGATCGTCGGATCCGTCGACCAGGCCTTCGACGATTCGACGATCCCGGACACTGCAACGCCGCTTCTCGCCTGGCACGTCCCCTGCATCTCCGCCCCGCCGGAGGTGAGCATGACCGTCATCGAGCAGGACGCATGGTGCTATCGCGGGGCGTGTGCAGAGCGGGAGCCCGCGGGCGCGCGGCTGGCGGAGGTGCTCGGGGTCGCCGGGTACGGGGCCCGCGTCTCCCTGCGCGGCCTGCTCGTGGGGTGGCTGCTGCTGGGCCCTCCACCGCCCGCGAGGCGCGCAGATCCCGCGACCCGCCGGGGCCTGCCGGCGCTGTGATCAGGCCGTGGCGGCGTCGCGCTCGGCCTGGATGGCGAGCATGATGCGCGCGCAGGCCTCGGCGTCGGAGGCAGGATCGTGGTGGTCCAGCGGCAGGCCGAGGTGCCGGCAGACGTCGGGCAGGCGGGTGGGGTAGAGCTGCCACTGATCGCGGGCCAGCTTCACGGTGCAGGCCCAGCTCAGGCAGGGCGGCTCGATCCCCGCGGCGCAACAGCACGCCCGCAGCACCGAGCGGTCGAAGCTGGCGTTGTGGGCCACGAGCAGCTCGACCCCCTGCAGCATGGGGGCCAGCGCGGGCCAGATCTGGGCGAAGCTGGGCTCGTGGGCCACGCGGGCCCAGGTGATGCCGTGGATGTGGGTGTACAGGAAGTGGCGCCGCGGCGGGCGGATCAGGCGCACCTCGCGGGCCGTGATGCGCCCCCCCTCGGCCCGCACCAGGGCCACCGCGCAGGCGCTGTCGCGGCCGTTGTCGGCGGTCTCGAAGTCGATGGCCACGAAGGCCCCCCCGGCACCCCCGGAGCCTGGGCGGCCCGCGCCCAGCAGGCGCCGCACCAGCACATCGCGGCGTCCCTCGGCGGAGAGCCCCATGGCGAGCGCCAGGTGCTGGAGATCCTGCTTGCCGAGGTGGTCGAGCAGCTCCTCGGCGGCGAGGGGATCGAGCGCGGCGCCCACGCCGCGGCGGCTGCGGCGATCCACCCCGAGCAGGCCCAGATCGGCCACCAGGGCGCGGAGGGTCGGCATGGGGATGTGCTGCTGGATGGCCTGCTTGACCGGGTCCATGGGGCCTCCCTGCGTCCGCTGGGGGCGCGTTCGGCGCCCACTCTACCCGCCGCGGGGCGCGGCGCCACCCGCGATGGTCAGGATTTGTCCGGAACGCCGCCCGCCCCAGGGGCTACACTGGCGCCGGAGGTCACCATGCTGCTGGCCCTGCTGTTGATCGCCGCCTGCCACACCCCCAGCTCCGACACCGCCCCCCCGGTGGACTCCGACTCCGGCAGCCCCGAGGTCCTGCAGGTGGACGTGGTCGCCGTGACCTGGGAGGGCGAGGAGGGCGCCCGGGTCTTCACCGTCAGCCTGCTCTCTCCAGATGTGGACTGCGATCGGTACGCCGACTGGTGGGAGCTGCTCGATCCAGATGGCGCCCTGCTGTACCGCCGCATCCTCAACCACAGCCATGCCGACGAGCAGCCGGTGGCCCGCTCCGGCGACCCGCTGGACATCGCGGAGGGCCAGCCACTCGTGGTGCGCGGCCACGGCCACCCCTTCGGCTACGGCGGCGTGGCCTTCAGCGGGAGCGTGGCGGAGGGCTTCGCGCCAGATTCGTCGATCACGGCCGGGTTCGCGCCCGAGGTGGAGACACAGGAGCCGCTGCCCACCGAGTGCTGGTGGTAGGCGGCTCAGGGAAGAGGGCTTTGAGCTTCCTTGACAACGAGACGCCCGCCGGGCCGGGGCCCCACGTTGGAGCGTGGTGCGCGTTGTCTATCCGGCTGACGCTCGTGTCCTATCTCGGCAGGTAGGGGACCTCGACATCCACGTAGAAGTACTCGTGGGCGCAGTCGCTCCAGGAGTCGTTGTCGCCGGTGGCCACGAAGCCGAACTCGGCGCGGCTCTCGTCGATGGCGCGGTAGGACAGCTCGTTGGTGATGGAGAGATCGAAGGACAGGGAGATGGGGCCCTGGGTCTCGGGCGGCGGGATGACGCAGTCGGCCTGATCGGTGTCGTCGCCCACACAGTAGGTGGGCACGCCGGAGAACAGGTTCTCCATCCCCACGATGGTGTCCCAGTCATAGAAGTGGAAGATGCCCTCGGACGGCAAGGCCTCGACCCACGGGCGGTAGCTGGACGCGAGCACCACCCCGTTGAAGAGGAAGAGGAAGTTGTCATCGTAGATGAAGTCCTGCCCGATCCCGGCCTCGCCCGCGAACTGGTACACCATGTCGCAGACGATCTTGTCTTCGAGATCCAGGCTCGCGGTCTGCTCCACCCGCGCCGTCAGGTAGCCGTCGTGGGTCTCCAGGTTGCCGTCCTCGCCCCAGGCGCACTCGCCCTGGGTGGCGGGAAACTCCACGCGGTAGGTCTCCGTGACGATCTCGTCGGCGCGATCCTCGCAGGCCGTGGCGATGTCGTCGGGATCCTCGATGGTGTCGTCGGTGGCGCCGGTGTCGAGGGGGACGCCGCCCTTGTTGCATGCGATGAGGGACAGGGCGAGCAGGAGCGGTGCGCGCATGGTGGTTCTCCGGGAGGGGGACAGGATCACGATAGCGCGGTCGGCGGGCGGGAGGACAGGCGCAGCGCGAGGACCCCGGCCGCGGCCGCCAGGGAGACGAGGCGCAGCAGCGCGTGGACGCTCCAGATCACGCTGGTCCACTGCAGGTTGCCTGCGAAGGCCTCGATGGGCAGCAGGCGCCCCAGCAGCACGGCGCGCACGGTGGGGAGCGCGAGCTGCAGCAGCCCGGCGCCCAGGAAGGCCAGGGCCGCCAGCAGCAGGACCCAGGGCTGTCGCCAGAAGGGGCCGAGCGCCAGGCCCCCGGGGCGCAGCACCGCCCAGATCCCGCCCCAGAGGACCACCAGCGACAGCGCGGCCTCGCCGACGGTGAGGGGCAGCTGCAGCGCCTGGTCCTGCTCGCCCCAGGCCAGCGCGATCTCCGCACCGAAAGCCAGCCCGGCCAGCAGGGCCCGCACCAGCAGCACGGCGGTCCACCAGAGGAAGGCGGCGCAGAGCGCCTCGGTGCGGGGGTCGGGGGGCATGTGGGGGCTCCGGTGGGCAGGGTATCCAGGCCACAGGGTCCCCTCCAGGCCAACGAGCGCGGCGCCTGGTATGGTCTGATGGTGCGAACCCGGACACGGTGCAGCCATGGCGTTGAAGCGGATCCTGGTGCTGAGCGGCGGCGGCTCGCGCGGCGCGTTCCAGGCGGGCGCGGTCTCCCGGCTGGTCGAGGAGGGCCTGGCCTTCGACGCCTTCCTCGGGGTGAGCGTGGGCTCCCTGAACGCCATCGTGATCGCCTCCCTGGCGGGACGGGCCGCGGCCGGCGAGGAGGTGGATCAGACCGCGGTCCTGCGGCTCTGGCTCGATCCGGACCTGGGGGTTGCCGATCACAAGGAGCGCATCTTCGAGCCCATGCCTTCGGCGCTGCTGGGTTGGGTCGCCCAGCGCGCGGCTCGGCGCTCCATGCCCGGGGGGCGCGTCATGGCCTGGCTGGGCCGGCTGCTCTTCCCGCAGCTGATCGCGGCGGCCTCCACCGATCTCGCGACCGCCAGGGCCTGGCTGAGCCTGCCCACCGTGCCGCCCTTCCCCTGGCCCCTGGGCACCTCCACACCGTCGCCGGCCGCCTGGTTGCAGCGTTTCGGGAGCCAGCCACGGGAGGTGCCCGTGTTCCAGGCGCTGGAGCCGATGCGGACGAGCTTTCTGCGGCGGGGTGACCTCGCCCTGCCGTTGGCACAGCTCTGGGAGCGGGACGTCCCGCTGTACGTCACCTACGTGTCGCTCCACGACGGCAACTTCTACACCGCCAGCACGCATCGCTCGATGGCTGGGCGGCGCGACAAGCTCCCGGGGATGTACTTCCTGGACCCCGCGCGCGGCTGGACCGACGACGATCTCCATGACTGCGTGCTGGCCAGCTGCGCCATCCCGGTCCGGACCCGGCCGGTGCCCGTGCGGGTGCCGCGGTCGGCCCAGGTGCAGTGCCCGGCGGGCCGATCCGTGCTCCTGCCGGACCCGCCGGGTGAGCGGCGCGCCTGCGTGGACGGGGGCATCCGCTCCCAGCTGCCCATGGCGGAGGCCGTGATGATCGCCGATACCTTCATCCGCCAGGGGCACGACGTGGAGTTCTGGGCGGTGGCCAACACGGGCATGGACCGCACCGTGCCCTTCGAGGTGGGTGACAGCGTGGCCTATCGCCTGACCCGCTTCCTGGAGATCATGCAGGAGGAGATCCTGTGCAACGACATCTCCGACTACCTGGCGCTGCACTGGTGGCTGAACGTGAACCACCAGGGCCTGGAGGCGCCGGCGGAGATGGCGCAGGCGCAGTACTTCGACCCCACCGGCTGGCCGCGGCGCCTGCCACCGCTCTACCTGATCCAGCCGGACTTCTTCGGGCCCCGACCTGGGCACGAGGGGCAGACGGTGGACGATCTGTTCGCGGACATGGCCTGCTTCGACCAGGCCCTGATGCAGGAGCGCTGGGACTACGGCCGTGCCCGCGCGCGGGACTGCCGGGAGCGTTGGGAGCTGGCGGTCATCGGGGAGGGGGAGGTGGTGCGGCGGTGACGCGGCGTTCAGCCATCCCCGCGGTCCCCGCTCCCGCTCGCGGTGTACGCGGCGCCGCCCGCCTCCCCGGCATACGTTCGCGCCTCCTCGCCCCGGCGCCCCGAGATGCATCCCGCCCCTGCCTCCCTCGCTGCCTACCTCCTGCAGCGCCGTAAAGCCGCCAGGCTCTCTCGCTCCGCCCTGGCCCGCCGCCTCGGGGTGGGCACCGACGAGGTGGCCTGGTGGGAGAAGCGCGGCCGGCTGCCCGAGCCCCACCTGCTGCCCGCCCTGGCCGCGGCGCTCGGCACCACGCCCGCGATGCTCGAGGTGCTGGCCAGCGCCCTGCCCGAGGCCACCAAGGCCGAGGTGCTGGCGCGCCTGGACGGCGTGCCCGCGGCGGAGGCTCCCCGATCATCCGCTCCACCCCTGCCCGAACCCCGCCTGCGCACCGCGCTCGGCGCCCTGTACCAGGGCGACTGCGTCGAGGTGCTGCGGGCCCTGCCCGCCCGCTCCGTGGACTGCGTCTTCGCGGACCCCCCCTTCAACCTGGGCAAGGACTACGGCGACGGTGTCCATGACGACCTCGCCGGCGAGGACTACCTCGCCTGGAGCCGCCGTTGGCTGGACGAGGCGGTGCGGGTGCTCGTCCCGGGCGGGGCGTTGTTCCTCTACAACCTGCCGCGCTGGAACCTCCACCTGGCCGCCCACCTCGACCGCCACCTGGAGTTCAAGCACTGGGTGGCGGTGGACATCAAGTTCTCCCTGCCCATCCCCAGGCGCCTGTACCCCGCCCACTACGCGCTGCTGTACTTCGTCAAGGGCCCGCGCCCGCGGGTGTTCGGGCCGCCGCGCCTGCCCCTGTCCACCTGCCGCCACTGCGGCGGCGAGCTCAAGGACTACGGCGGCTACAAGGACAAGATGAACCCGCGCGGGGTCAACCTCACGGATGTCTGGGCCGACATCCCGCCCGTGCGCCACCGCCGCTACAAGAACCGCGGCGCCAACGAGCTGGCCCTCAAGCTCCTGGACCGCGTGCTCGACATCGCCACGGAGCCGGGCGATCGGGTGCTCGACCCCTTCGCCGGCAGCGGCACCACCCTGGCGGCGGCGGAGCTGAAGGGCCGGCGCTGGATCGGGGTGGAGGTGGGCGACTGTGAGCCCATGGTGGCGCGCCTCGGCGACCTCGCGGAAGAGCGCGAGCAGCTCGCGCGCCTGCGCGCGGGGATCGACCTGCTGTTCACCCCGGCCACCCTGGCGCTCCGGGAGCGCTTCGGGCACGACACCTCGCGCTACCGGGTGGAGTGAGCGAGGCGCCCGCGGTCTGCAGGCCCCGCCTGCCTGGAGGGTGATCTGCTCCAGAAAACTCCCCCCGCGGTAGTCGGTGCGGGGAGCTTCGAGCTGGGCCCCCCCCGGGGCGACACCGCCCGGGGGAGATGGTTCATCTGGGCGGCGCGCTGTCGCCATGTGGCCCCCCGGGGCGACACCGCCCGGGGGAGATGGTTCATCTGGGCGGCGCGCTGTCGCCATCGGCTCCCCCGGGGCGACACCGCCCGGGGGAGATGGTTCATCTGGACGGCGCGCTGTCGCCATCGGCTCCCCCGGGGCGACACCGTCCGGCTGGCCAGGTCTCCCGGTCCGCGCTGCCTGGAGGGTGGTCGCCACCAGAAAACTCCGGTGAGGACCGCGCTCGGACGACGCGGCCGCAGCGTTCCGCGGGCGGGGAGGCCCAATTTGACCGCCTGGCGGCCCGTACTGGCCTCTCGGGCCGCGGAGCGCGGAGTACTGACCGCCTGGCGGCCCGTACTGGCCTCTCGGGCCGCGGAGCGCGGAGTACTG
>JBDRKM010000473.1:0-14656 GCA_043814015.1 Pseudomonadota bacterium | reverse complement strand
ACGCCACCGCTCTGGTCGGACGCGAAATGCATCAGGCAGCCAGTGACGCCGAGCTCGGGTATCAGACGGTGATCCCCGGTTCGACGTACGTTCCCGATGATGCCTACGTCGCGGATCTGCGGAAGGCCATGCCGGAGATGGAAGAGATCCGTGCGTGGGTCAAGAGCCTTGGTCTGGACTACAACCTGTGGCCGGCCAGGCCGTGGCCGCTGACCGATGATCTGCATCCGACCACCTGGGTGGCTCGCCAGGCGCGTCTCGTCGTGGCGGAGGCCGAGGCCAAACGGCCGTTGTTCCTGACGGCGTCCTTCTACGCTCCACACCCGCCGCTGTTCCCGCCGGCCCGGTACTTCGACTCCTACATGGAGCAGGAACTGCCCAGGCCCGCCCACGGCGATTGGGTGAAGTGGAAAGACCTGACGCCAAAGGGCACCGACAATGGCCACCGAGTCCTGCTCGAAGGCGAGGCCTTGCGAAGGGCCCAATCCGGATATTTCGGCTTGATCCAGCACCTGGATCACGAGATCGCCCCGTTGATCGCCGATTTCACGAAGCGCAGCGAGGATGCCGGCCGTCCCTGGGCGGTCATCGTCACCGCCGACCACGGCGAGATGCTGGGCGAGCACGAGTTCCACTTCAACCACCACAGCCTGTACGACGAGGCCCTGCGCGTGCCCCTGGCCATCCGCGCGCCGGGCCTGCGCGCGGGCACCCGGGTGGTGGACGCGCAGGTGCGGGTGCTGGACATCCCGGCCACCGTGCTCGACTACCTCGGCCTCGACCCGCTGAAGCCCTGTGAGGGCGTGGATCTGCTGGGCTACGCCGAGAAGGTCCGGCACCAGTCCCTGCTCACCACGCTGTACGGCCGCGTCACCGGCGCGCTGGACCGCGGCACCCTGCTGGGGGTGCGCTCCGGCCGCCCCGAGGGCGACGAGGGCCGCCCCTTCAAGTACATCTGGGATCTCGACGCCGCTCAGGAGCACCTCTACGATCTGGACGCCGACCCCGGGGAGGTCCGCGACATCGCCGCCGAGCAGCCCGGGCTGGTGACCCAGGCCCACGACCTGGTGGGCCGCGAGGCCAAGCAGGCCACCTCGCGCACCGCCGAGGTGGACCCGGCCACCCGCAACGCGCTCAGGGCCCTGGGCTACATGGAATGAGCGACCGGGGCCTCCTCGGCCGGGGCTCGTCCACGCTGCGGGCCGCGCTGGTCCTGCTGCTGCTGGTGGTGATCTGGGCTCCGGACGCCTTCTTCGGGCTGGGCACCTACTGGCACCACGACCTGCGGACGCACCACTACCCCTGGCGCGTGTGGGCCGCGGCCTCCTGGCTGCACGGCCAGCTCCCGCTCTGGTGCGCGGGCGCGGCCAACGGCTATCCCCTGCTGGCCGACGGCCAGACCGGCGCGCTCTACCCCCCCACCATGCTCTTGTTCGCCCTGCTGCCCGGGCCGCTGGCCATGGCCTGGAGCGTGCTGCTGCACCAGTGGTGGGCCGGCCTGTCCACCTTCCTGCTGGCCCGCGCCCTGGGCCGCTCGCGCCACGCCTCGCTGTTCGCCGCCGTGGCCTTTGCGTTTGGCGGCTTCTTCGTGACCCACACCCTGTACCTGGGCATGCAGAACAGCCTGGCCTGGCTGCCGTTCACGCTGTGGGCGGTGGTGCGCGCGGCGCCGGAGCCGGGCCCACGGCCGGGGCGCGCCTGGGCGCTGGTGGGCCTGGGCCTGTGGATGATGGCGGTGGCCGGGCACATCCAGGCGGCGGCCTTCTCCTGGCTGCTGGTGGGCGTGGTCCTGCTGTGGCGCATCGCCCCGGCCCGGCGCGCCGCCCTGCCGGGCCTGGTCGGCTTCACCCTGGCGGCCCTCGGGGCGCTCTGCATCGCCTCGCCGCAGCTCGTCGCCAGCCTCGAGCTGTCGCGCTTCTCCATGCGCGACGGCGGGGTAGGCGCGGCCTTCGCCGGCATCGGCAGCCTGCCGCCCTGGGAGCTGATCAACGGCGTGCTGCCGCGCTTCTTCGGTTTCGAGCGCCCGGCCGACGTCCCCTTCACCTACGAGCACCGCGGCGCCGGCTACTGGGGTATGGGGGAGAACCACTGGGAGATGGCCTTCTACCTTGGCATCCCCGTGGTCTTCTTCGCCTCCTGGGCCCTGTGGACCCGGCGCGGGCGCTGCTGGTGGGCCATCGCGGCCGTGGCGGCCGTGCTCATGCTGGGGCGCTTCACCCCGGCCTGGGGCCTGTTCAGGCTGCTGCCGGGCATGGGCTTCTTCCGCTTCCCCGTGCGCTTCGCCCTGTGGCTCGTCCCGGCCCTGGCCCTGCTGGCCGCCGCTGGGCTCGACGACCTGGAGGACGCTGCGGCGGGGGCGCGCTGGCCGTCCATGCGGCGCTGGCTGCAGGTGGTGGCCGGGGTCGCGATGGTGGCCGTCCTGGGCCTGGGCGCCCTGCACCTGGGGGTCACCCTGGGCGAACCCGCCGTGCGCGCCCAGCTCAGCGGGCACTTCATGGCCCAGGCCGAGCTGCCCCCACCGCCCGCCGGCCTCGGCCCCCTGCAGCGCGCCGCCCTGGCCTCCGGCGCCCCCGAGGACCCCGCGGAGGTGCCCGCCAAGGTGCGCCGCATCCTCGCGAGCCTGCAGGAGAGCACCTCCTGGGCCTCCCCGCAGGTGCTCTGGCCGCTCCTGCTCGTGGTGATGCTGACCGTCGGCCTCACCGAGGTGCGCCGCGGACGCCTGGCCCCCTACGCCTTCGCCATGGCCGCCACGGTGTTGCTGCTGCTGGACCTCTACCGCTTCGGCGGGAGCTACCACCCCCGGGTCCCCTCCGCCCTGGCCGAAGCCCCGCCCACGGCCCTGCAACACCTGGAGCCCGACCGCGACCGCTACCGCGTGAGCGTCGTGGACCGCCGCGTGGACACCGCCCTCGATCCCGAGCTGGCCTCCGCCTCCCTGGGCCTGGTGTGGGGGCTGCAGGACGTCATCGTCACCAGCCCACTGCTGATGGTGCGCAACGACGCGCTGCTCGCCCGCTGCGGGCTCGATCTGGGCGGAGAGAAGGGCGAGGCCAAGGTGCGGGCCTTCCTGGACGGGCTGCCCGTCGCCAGCCTCCTGGGGCTGCGCTGGGTGCTCAGCACGCATCGCATCGAGGACCCGCGCCTGCAGCCCGTGAGCACCGGCGCCGTGCACCTGTACCGCAACCTCACGGCCCAGCCCCTGGCCACCGTGGTCGGCTGCGTGCGGCCCGTGGCGGGGGCGGACGAGGCGTTCGAGGCGTTGGCCTCGCTGCGTCCGGGTCACGAGGCGGTGGTGGAGCCAGGGGGCGCCTTGGGCCCGGAGATCAGCGCCTGTGATTTCGGTTCGGCGCCGGGAACGGTGGTCATCGTCGAGCACAGCGACCAGCGCTGGGTGCTGCGCGCCGACATGGCGCGCGCCGGGCTGTTGGTGCTGGCGGAGACCTGGTACCCGGGCTGGCACGCCGTGGTGGACGGCGTGGAGGTGCCCATCCTGCGGGCGGATCTGGCGCTGCGCGGCGTGGCGCTGGCGGCGGGCGAGCACGAGGTGGTGTTCAGCTACCGGCCCGCGTGGCTGTACCCGACGCTGGTGCTGATGGGGCTGGGGTTGCTGGGGGGCGCGGTGGCGGTAGGGTGGAGGAAGAGGGCGGCGTAGGGCTACGACCCTCGTTCCCAGGTGTCCGACACCCGAATCGCCCTCCGCACCGACGAAGCCGTCAGCGGTCAGCGGTCAGCAATCAGCTACGAACGAGGTACGAAGTTCGATACCGAGAAGGCTACGGCCGAAGCTGCCGAAACACAGCCTGGGTGCCGGCTGTTTTTTGGAGTGGCCAGCTAAAACCTTCTTACTGACGGCTGAATGCTGATAGCTGACAGCTCTCCGGCAGCCCTGGACTGTCGGCTGATTTGGTCGGCGCCCTGACGGCTCGCCCTCCGCGCCGGACTCTCTTCGCGCACCTCGGCCACCACCTGGTCGCTGCGAACACCCAGCCCGACTCAACCCCACAGATCGTGGAAGTTGTACCATTGCGTCGGATACCGCCGGATCCAGGCCTCGAGCTGGGCGGCGAAGCGCTGGGCCCAGGCGGCCAGGTCGGCGTCGCGATGGGCGCGGCTGCTGAAGCGCAGCTCCCAGGGCTCGCCGGCGATGACCCGGTAGGTGTCGGGCCCCTCCTTGAAGCAGCCGAGCACGAACAAAGGGGCGCCCGAGAGCGCCGCCAGCAGGAAGGGGCCGGTGGGCAGACGCGCGCGGGCGCCGAGCAGCTCCACCTCCACGGTGCGCTGGTCCACCACCCGGTCGCCCTTGAGGGCCAGGATGCCACCGGCGCGCAGGGCGCGGATGGCCTCCAGGGACGCGAGGTCCTCCCCCTCGTTGAGCGAGATGACCCGTGGCGCCTGGGGGCCGAGGTAGCGACGCAGCAGGGCCAGGTAGGGGTCGTCGCCAGCGGTGTACTGCAGCACGTGCACCGGGCGCTGGAACTCCACGGTCTGCAGGGCCATGGCGCCGAGATCCGGGTTGCCGAGGTGGGCGGTCAGGAAGATGGCGCCCCGTTCCCGGAGCAGCTCCTTGGCCCGCGCCGTGTCCTCGTGGACGATGGAAAAGCCCCCGGGGCCGCGGGCGAGCAGGGCGAAGCGGTCCACCAGGGAGCAGGCGAAGGCGAAAAAGACCCGCCAGGCACCACGCCAGCCGGTGGAGACCGCCACCCCGGCGGCGCGCGCGCGCCTGAGGTAGCCCAGCACGCCCGCGCGGTGCGAACCCGCGAAGAGCAGGTAGAAGCTGGCCATCACGGCCATGGCCCCGTAGGTGGGCCGCCGCCCGAGCAGCCGGATCATGGCGAGGAAGAAGCTCCAGCCCCACAGGCTGCCGAGGTGCCGGCCGCGCCAGGCTCCGCCGGGCTCGGGCACGCGGTTGACCCAGGTCCAGGGGTCGAGCGCGTGGACCCCGCACAGGCGGGTGTTGAGCAGGGAGATGCGCAGGTTGTCCCAGAAGGGGCGGAAAGAGGAGCGGCGCTCCTCCTCCGGGGGGTAGAACACGCCGCAGGCCAGGTCGCGAACGGCGATGCCGCGCCAGAGCGCGCGCACCAGGACCTCCACCTCCCACTCGTAGCGGCCGTCGCCCAGGCCCAGGGAGAGCACGGGCTCCAGCGGGTAGGCCCGGAAGCCGCACTGGGTGTCGCCCAGGCGGTGCCCGGTCTCGACCCAGGTCCACCAGTTGGAGAAATTGCGCCCGAACTGGCTGCGGCCCGGGGCCGTGCCCATGTCGCGCACGCCCGCCTGGATGGCCCAGGGATCGGCCCGGCAGGCGGCCACGAAGCGCGGCAGATCGTCGGGGTCGTGCTGGCCGTCGGCGTCCAGGCACAGGGCGTGGGTGTAGCCGCGGGCCCAGGCGTGGTGGAAGGCGGTGTTCAGCGCGGCGCCCTTGCCGAGGTTGCGCGGGTGGACCAGCACCTCGACCCCTGGCACGGCCCGGGCGGCATCGCCGGTGCCGTCCGTGCTGCCGTCGTCCACCACCAGCACATCGAGCGCGTGGGCGCGGCAGGCGGCGGCCACCTGGCCCACGGTGCCGGCGTTGTCCTTGGAGGGGATCACCACCAGGGGATGGAAGGCCGGGGCGCCGGTGGGGCGCGCGGGCAGGCGCACGCGGCCGAAGCGGCGCGCGAGGCCCGTTCCCAGCAGCCAGGCCAGGTCGAGCCCCAGGGCGAGCGCCAGGCGCTCGTCGCCGCCCAGGCGCCCGCGGCCGAGGTAGACCGCGAGGGCTGCGAGGGCGACCGCGATCAGCAGCCAGCCATCGAGGCCGGGCCAGGAGCGGCGGCGCGGAGGGCGCTCACGGGACACGGACGGCCTCCCCCGCGAGGGTCACGGTGGTGCCGCGGCGCTCATCCGTCAGCACGGCGCGCCCCGGGACGATCTCGGCCACCACGGGGCCGTCTGGTCCGCGCCACGAGCGCTCGACCCCACCCTCGGGCAGGGCACGCTCGGTCAGCACCCCGCCCCCGGCGGCGCAGCGCCCGGCGGGGCAGGACCAGGCGAAGACCAGCGAGAGATCGCGCCGAAAGGGCAGCCGTGCCAGCCAGGGCTCCCAGGTGGGATCGGGCGCGGAGACCTCGGTGTCGCCGCCCAGGTCAGACACGCGGAACAGCTCGGTGCCCGCGGGCGTGAGCGCCGAGACCTGCACGCCCTCCGGGGTCAGCGCGGCGGCCATCAGCCCGGCGAAGCGCTGGCCGTGGGCCGCGATGGCGAACTGGCAGACCACCTCCTGGCGGCCCTCCAGCGGGGTGACGGGGGGGGCGTGGGCGCAGGCCGACAGGGCGAGCAGCGGCAGCGGCAGAGCGCGCAGAAATTCCGCGCCAAGATGCAAAGACGCAGAGAGGACCGTGGCTGCCGGGGGGAGGCGGAGGCGGGGCGGGGTGGCGCTGGGTCTCACGCTGAGGCGCAGAGGCGCGGAGGAGGGCCGCCCTCCAGCCTCCAGCCTCCGGCCTCCAGCCTCCCTCCCGCTCACATCCCCTCCAACAACGCGGCCAGCGCGCGCACCTGGTGGGCGTGCTCGGGCGGAACGGCCAGGGCCTCGCGCGCTACCAGGGCGGCCTCCTCCCGGCGCCCCTGGGCGGCGAGGGCCGCGGCCTGGGCCTGCAGCGCCTGCGGATGACCGGGCACCAGGGCCAGGGCCTCGCCCGCCAGCCGCTCGGCTTCGGCCGGCTCGGCCCCCTCGGCCTCGCGCAGGAGTAGGCGCGCGCGGTGCACCGCGAGGGTGGCGGCCACGTCCCCCGCGGGGATCACCTCGTGGGGCTCGATCTGGCCGGCCAGGGCCTCATCCAGGCTCCAGCCCGCGTACCCGCCGGCGGTGTTGGGGCCGCGAGAGACCCACAGGACCCGGTCTGTGGCGTCGAAGACCACCGAGTGGGTGGCGATGTCGGCGTCGAGCGCGTGGCGGTGGCCGCGTGGCAGGGGGGTGTCGCCCACGCCCCGCCGGTCCTGGAGGATGGCCACGGCGGTGGGCATGTCCAGCTGCCCCTCGTGGCGCCGGAGCAGCTCCTCCATGCGCGCCAGACGCGGGACCGTGGTGCCCTCGGCCATGCGCTCCAGGTTCACCGGATCCGCGGCGAAGGCGGGGGCGCGGAAGTGGTTGGAGACCCCCAGGCTGCCCGCGACCGGCAGGCGCTCCACCCGCGTGGGGGTGACCTCGAACAGGGCCGCCTCGCCGGCGCGGCCGTCCACCACCAGGACGTTCTCGCCCACGAAGCGCTCGCGGACGCGCAGGATGGCCTCCGCCTCGTCCAGGCTCTCGGCGTGCTCCAGGATCTCCCGGGCGATGAAGGACATGGGCGTACCCGGCGCATGGGGCGGTGCCGCAGCCCCGGCCTGGATGGCCAGGGCCAGGCCGTGGGTGTTCATGCCCGAGAGCACCCCGGAGAAGCCCGCGAAGGAGACCGAGGCGAAGGGGATGCCGTGCTCGGGGACCACGAAGGACACGATCTTGTCCTGGTCGAACAGGCGCCCACCGTCGAAGTCGAAGTCGCGCGCCAGCAGCCAGTGGCCGTCGGCGGTGGCGGGCGGCCCGGCCATGAACCCCGTGCAGGCCGCCTGCACCAGGGGGCTGTCCACCAGGGCCTGCCCGATGTCGTGGACCGCGTGGTAGTACACACGCCGGGTGTAGCCGGGGAGCACGAAGGCGTGGTGCTCGCCGGTGGCCGCCACGAAGCCGCCGATCTCCTGGAGCACCTCGGGCCGCAGGTGGCGATCCAGGTGGGGCAGGCCGAGCATGACCCCACGCAGGATGGCGTAGCGGCCGGCGGCGCTGGGCACCGCGCGCGTGAAGGTAGCCAGCAGCTCCTCTTCCAGCGCGCGGTCGAGATCGGCGGACAGGGCCCCGGCGGAGAAGCCCCGCTGCCAGGCCGGGCCGGACAGGTGCGCGCTCCAGATGCCCTCGGCCCGCAGCAGGCGGTCCTGGCCGCAGCGGCGGTCGCCCGGCGTGGGCTCCTCCACGGCGCAGCGCGGGCCCTCGGCGGCCCGGGGCGGGGTGAGCGTGAAGCGCTGGACCAGGAGGACATCGAGGGTCAGGCCCAGGAGCGCCAGCCAGACGAGCCGTGCTCCCCAGCGGGCGACCCAGGGTGGCACCAGGCGCTCGCCGCGGGCGATGGGCGGCACGAGCGCGAGCGCGGTGAGGGCGGCCCCACCCATGCCCACCAGCACGGCCAGGCCCACCCCGAACAGGGCCGGGGAGCGGGCCACCACCAGCACGCCGAAGCCCAGGATCGTGGTCAGGGCCGAGAGCAGCACGGCGAAGCCGGTGTGGGCCACACCCGCGCGGCGGGTGCCCTCCAGCATGAAGACGCCGTAGTCGAGCCCGAGGCCCAGGATGAGCACCATGCTGGCGGCGCTGACCGCGTTCCAGGGCACCCCGGCGAGCACGAAGGCCCCGCCGGCCAGGGCCATGGCGGAGAGGCAGGGGAGGAAGGCCGCGAAGACCTGGCGCGGGCGGCGGTAGCGCGCCACCAGCAGCGCCAGGATGGCGCCCAGGGCCAGCCCACCCAGGCGGGTCAGCTCGGAGAGGATCTCGCGCACGCCCTCGGCCGCGAAGCGCGAGGGGATGACGAGATCCGCCTCCGGGGCCGCCGCGTGGACCGCCGCGTCCACGGCCTCGGCCTGCTCCTCGCTGCCCATGACCAGGGACACCATCACGGACCAGCCGCCCCCCACGGGCTGGACGTGGCGGTGCACGAGATCCTCCACGGCGCCGCCCTCCCAGGTGGCGGGCGTGAGCGGCGCCGGCGGGGGCGCGGCGAGGCGCTGGGCGGCGCCCGCGAAGGCGCCGGGGGTGAAGCCCAGCTCGACGGCGGCGGCCTCGATGCGGGCCTGGAGCTCGGCTGTCCCCGGCAGGGCGGCCCTGCGCTCGGCCCGCAGCGTGGGCCCCGGGAGCAGGGCCGAGGTGCCGGAGGCCGACACCCCGGGCAGGGCCGTCAGCGCGTCCTGCACAGCGCCGGCCCGCTCGAGCAGGGGGTCGAGCGCGGGACCCTGCAGCACGGCCATGCCGCCGGTCCCGAAGCCGCCGTAGCGGGAGGTCAGCTCCTGCTCGAGGGCCTGGGTCTCGGGGGCCGGGGGCAGCAGGTGGCGCGGGTCGCCGTCGAAGCGGCTCCTGGCGCACAACACCAGGCCCACCACCACGGCCAGGGCCAGCACCCCGCGCGCCCAGCGGGGCAGGCCGAACGCCCTGAAGCGCGGCAGGGGGCGCCCCCCCACCAGGGCACAGGCCAGGGGCCCGAAGAGCCAGGAGCCCACGAAGGCACCGCCCGTGGCCGCCACGCCCATGGCCCCCAGGTTGCGCACCACGGGGTAGCGCGAGAGCAGCAGCACCAGGAAAGCGGCCAGGGTGGAGGCCGCGCCCATGGCCAGGGAGGGCAGGAGCTCGGCCCAGGCCTCCTGGGCGGCGGCGAGGCGCGCGCGGAAGCCCGGCGCCGGCTGGCGCGCCTGGGTCGCGACGTAGAGGTGGATCCAGTAGTCCACGGCCACGCCCAGCAGAGCCGCGCTGAAGCCGAGGTTGATCCCATGGACCGGCCCGACGATGGCCCCGGCGGCCAGCGTGGCCACGGAGGCGAAGGCCAGCACCAGGGCCGCCCCGGCGAGGGGCCGCAGGCTGCGGAACCCGAGCAGGAACAGCGCCAGCAGGGCCACCATCCCCAGGGTGGCGGCGCGCTGCACGTCGTCGCGGATGCTCCTGGCCGACTCGGCCGCGATGCGGTGCCCCCCCAGGTAGCGGGCCGGCAGCGGGCAGGTGCCGAGCTGGGCCTCGAGCTCGGCGATGAGCGGTGCGTCCGGGCCCATCTCCATGGTGGAGGCCACCGGATCCACCAGGAGCACCGCCCGCTCCCCCGCCGGATCGAGGAAGTGGCCGTCCTCCACCCGGATGGAGAAGGGCCCCTGCAGGCTCCTGAGCTGCTGCAGGGCCAGCCCGGAGATGTCCAGCGGGTCCTCCCGGAAGGCGCGCTCGAACAGGCTGCCCCCAGGACCCGCCAGCTTGACGAGCTGCCCGCGCAAGGCCCGGGCCACGCCCGCGGGGCTCAGGCGCTCGGCGAGCTGCTACGCCGGGGTGAGGTCCACCGCGTGGGGCGCGGCGGCCCGCTGCAGGGCCAGCCCGTCGGCCGCCTTCACCCGCCAGCGCGCGCTGCGGATGGCCGGATCCGTCGCCAGGCGCTCGCCCAGGGCATCCACCGCGGCCAGCAGCTCTGCCCGCGAGTGCCCGGTGCCGTCCACCTCCACCAGCAGGGTGTCCGCCACCTGGAAGCGCTCCAGGTGCTCCAGCGCCCGGGGCAGGGAGCCGTCGGCCGGCAGCAGCGCGGCGAGATCGTCGGTCAGACGCACCCGGCCGGCCAACAGGGCGAGCGCCGTGAAGAGGAACAGCGCCAGCAGCAGGCGGAGCCGGACGGTCATGCGGAGCCCGGGGTCAGGGGGCGGCGCCCAGGGAGAAGGCGCCGGCCGGCAGCTCGGGATCGAGGCGCACATCGCGCATGGTGATCTCCACCCGATCTCCGTCGGGCTCGCGCATGGTCACGGCCAGCACGCGCAGGGGTTCACCGCCGAGGAACAGATCGAGCTCGCTCACCAGGGCCGCCATGGTGGCATCGCGGGGGGTGAGCACCGCGGCGTGCAGGGTGCCGGTGGGCGCCCCGGCGGGCGCGGCCTGCGACCAGGCCACGCGGTAGGACTGGGCCACGGCCGAAAGATCCCCGGCCAGCCAGACCATCATGGCGCCCACCAGCCGCGCGGCGTCCGGGTCGCCGGACAGATCGATCTCCTCGCGCACGTCGAGATCCGGGTACCACATGCCCACCTTGCTGCCGTCCATGACCATCAGCGAGCGGCCCGGGGACTCCACCTGCCAGGCCAGCCTGTCGGGCCGCTGGAAGCGCAGGGTGCCGGTGGAGACCAGGGGCTGGGCCAGCAAGGAGGTGGTGCGGATCTGCTCGAAGCGGGCCTCGAGGCGCTGGACCACGCTCATGGCCTGCCAGGCCTGCACCGCCGCGGGGGGCAGCTCGGGATCTTCGGCGAGGGCGGCGGCGGCAAGGAGGAGGAGGAGGGAGGGCGGCGGCATGGGGGCTCCGGGGCAGGCCCAAATCGTCGGCTCCGCCGACGAAGCTGTCAGGTATCAGCGGTCAGGTATCAGCTCTTTCGAGCAGCAGCCGGCGTTCGCGCACTTCACCCGTGGGGTGGACCGGCCCGAGCCGGGTGACTCCCGACGAAGGTGCTTGCTGAAACCTGATACCTGATAGCTGATGGCTCTGTGTCCGACGAATCGGGGCCGGGCCCTATAGCCCGAGGGGAGCGGTCAGCGGTCAGCGGTCAGCAACCAGCTACGAACGAGGTACGAAGTTCGATACCGATGCCAGACCGCTCCCGACGGCCACGAGGGCACTCCCGAAGGCCGTCTTCGCCCACAGCTCTCACTCGCCGCTGGTTCAGGTGGCGGTTTCCGGGTGGTCTGGGATCGAGGGATGGCGACCTGCTCGCCAGGTGGAGCGCGGGCGGACCGCTCCTCGGACCGGCCCAGGCTGGCTCGCACGCGCAGGGCAGTGCAGGGACGGATCTCCGACGCACAACCGCAGACGCGGGGGCCAGACCGAATCGCCTCAGTGGGGCCTCGAGTGCAGTGGGTGGCACCTGCTTCGGCCCAAACACCTCGGTGGGCCCCCTCACCCATTCAGCCGGATGAACCGCCAGAGAGGCCCTGAGAACCCCTTCTTGCGCAAGATCCTCAAGAGCCGCCGGTCGTAGTTGATCCCCAGCTGGGGCGCGATCCAGCGGGGCTGACCCTTGCAGCGGTCCACCAGCAGGTCGCGCACCTGATCGCGGAAGGCGCGGCGCTCGGCCGAGCGGGCCGGCTCCACCGCCTCCAGATCGTCCATCCACATCATCAGGATGGCCGCGAACGGGTCGAGCTCAGCCAGGAAATCCAGGGTGCGGGCCACGTTCGCCGTGGTCTCCCCGGTGGTTCCCAGCACGAAGGTGTGGCAGTCGGGCAGCTCATGGGCGACGCAGCGCAGGTGCATGGCGCGCACCTGGGCCACGGTGAAGCCCTTGCGCAGGCGCTGCAGGATGGCGTCGTCCCCCGAGTCCGTGCCGATCTCCAGGCCGGCACAGCCGGCGGCCTTCATCAGACCGGCCAGCTCGTCGTCGAAGCCGATGGGGTTGGCGTAGCAGGTCCAGGGGACCCGGACCTCGCGGGCGATCAGCGCCCGGCAGACCGCTTTGGCGTGGGCCGCGGGCAGGGTGAAGACCGAGTCCACGAAGAAGAGGTGGCGCGTGCCGGGCTGCGCGGCCAGGGCGGCCACCTCGTCGGCGACGCGCTCGGGCGAGCGCAGGCGATGCCGGCGGCCCTCCACCAGGGGGTAGGTGCAGTACTCGCACCCCAGCGGACAGCCGCGCTTGGTCTGGACGTTCCCGGTGCCCACCAGGGCGGCGTAGCGGGGGTCCACCGGGCCGCGGTCCACGGCGGGCAGGGTGTCGAGGTCGAGCAGGGCGGAAGGTGGGGGGTTGGTGACCAGCTCGCCCGCGACGAAGCGGTGCAGGTTGGGGATGCGCGCGAGCCCCTCCCCGCCCGCCTGCAGGGCGGCCAGCAGGGCCGGGAAGGCGCGCTCGCCCTCGCCCGCGATGCCGAAGTCGGGGCGCAGGCGCTCCATCAGCTCCCGGGGGGTGACCGAGAAGCCCGCGCCCCCGATCACGATGGGCACCGGCCCCCAGGCCCGCACCTGGGCCAGCAGGGCCTCGTAGCCGCGCAGGTTCTCCTCGATGCCCGTGTAGTCGCTGTTCTGGAGGTTGCGCAGGCCCACGGCCACGAGCTGCGGGCGGAAGGCCTCCAGCCGGGCGGCGACAAAGGCCCCGGGATCGCGCTCGAAGCACAGATCCCACAGCTCCCGGGGGTGCTCGGGCGGGGTGGAGGTCATCACCGCCAGCAGGCCGAGCGGGACGACGGGATCGGGCAATTGCTCCCGGTTGGCCGAGACGAAGGCGATGCGCATCAGAGCTTCTGCTGCCACCCGGTGGGCACCAGATCGGGGCCCGTGATGGTGACCTTGACTCTATCTGGGGCGCCCTCCGGCACCGCGATGCAGGCGCGGCCCGCGGGGCCCGTGGTGGCCGCCAGGTGCAGCTGGCGCGGGTGGTACCAGCTCATGGTGGCGCCCTCGACGGGCACACCGTCGCGCTCGATGGTCACGCAGCCGGCCCGGCCCTCACCCCAGCGGTACCACTGCAGATCGGAGACCTCGGGCTCCACGGGGGTGAAGCGCCAGGGCACCAGGGTGGGGTCGCCCATCAGGACCATCACCAGCGAGGACCAGCGATCCGGCTCACCCTCGGCCGCCAGGATCTGGGGAGTGGTGTAGACCTTCTGGGTCTCGGCCACGCGCTCGCCCAGGGAGAGACCTGCGAGATCGTCGCCGAACAGCGCGTCGTAGAAGGCGACGAAGTAGTTGGTGAGCGAGGGGAACCCGATGCCCACGTGGGTGTTGCCGAGATAGGCCACACCCCCGCCCTGGGAGAGCACGAAGGCCTCGCATGCGGCGTGCTCGTAGTAGGGGTCCTCGAAGTCGCAGCCCGAGCACTCCGTGGTGGCGAAGAAGGCCGGGCGGGAGGCGTTCTCGAGGGCCCAGAGGTCGTCGAGGCCCAGGTTGGCCAGCGCGCGGGCCTGGCCGTGCCCGAAATCGAGGATGTAGTGCTGGCCCGCGTTGAAGGCGTCGCGCTGGGTCTGGGCGGTGTTGGGGACCGCGCCCTCGTAGTGCTCGTAGTCCTCGTACATCCGGGTCACATGGTACTCGTCCGGGATGAGGGGCAGGATGAACTCCTCCAGGGCCACTGAGGAGTAGACCACCACCCCGCTGGCCTCGCCGGCCCACTCCCCCATCAGCATCATGGTCTGCTGGTAGTCCGTGACCGGGCGCCGCTCGTACTGGATCAGCTTCTCGGTGTAGGCGCGTACATCGTCGGCGTCGCGGGCCGGGATGCGGCCGATGGCCACGTCGGGCCACAGATCCATGCCGTCGCCGGGCTCGCCCCAGACGCCATCGCCGTCGGCGTCCCACTCGCCGTCCAGATCGGCGTAGTACAGATCGGTGGCCACGGGGCCCTCGTAGTAGGTGCCCTCGAAGTGGACATCGACCCAGGCATCGACCATCCGGACCGGCACCAGCGGCGCGTCGGCCCCCAGCAGCACCCAGCGGGTGCCCTCCTCGGCCCAGGCCCGTTGCAGCCGCGCCCGCAGCCGCGCGGCGGTGTCGGGCCCGGCCTCGGTGGCGTCGATGTCCTCCAGGGCCTCGACCCGGGTGGCGATGCCGCGCCGGCGCTTCCAGTCCACCAGCTCGTCGAACCCGTCGATGGTCTCGGCCGGCGCCACGATGAGCAGGTCGGCCCCCTCCAGCAGATCGCGGCGGGCAGGCGCCACATCGAGCCACGGATGGCAGCCCAGGCCGAACAGCGCGAGGACGGGCAGCGAGCGCATGGCACACCTGGGGCGGGGGGAGTCGGGGAGCCTAACCAGAAACAGCTCGGGGCAGATGGATCTCGCGCAAAGACGCCAAGCCGCCAAGATGTCCGTGGCTGGCGGGAATCGCCGAGGCGAGGCGTGGCCTCGCAGGATCTCACGCAGAGGCGCAGAGACGCTGAGAGCCTG
>JBDRKM010000472.1:0-15678 GCA_043814015.1 Pseudomonadota bacterium | reverse complement strand
GCGATGGCGGTGGTGGCGGCGTCACCGTAGCCGTCGCCGTCGCCGTCGCCGTACCAGGTGCCGGCGTCCAGGGAGTCGTCCTCGTCGGTGAGCCCGTCGCAGTCGTGATCCACCCCGCCGCAGCGCTCGTCGGCGCCGGGGAAGCTGCTCGCGTCGGCGTCGTCGCAGTCGGTGGCGTCGTCCACGAACCCGCTGGGCGCGACGCAGGCGGCGGTGGAACTCAGCGCATCGCCGAAGCCGTCGGCGTCCATGTCGGCGTACCAGGTGCCGGCGTCCAGCGCGTCGTCCTCGTCGAGCGCCCCGTCGCAGTCGTCATCCTGACCGTTGCAGTGCTCCCCAGCCACCGGGGAGACCGTGGCCTGGGAGTCGTCGCAGTCGGTGTCGTCCGCCACGAACCCGCTGGGCGCTGCGCAGGCCTCGGCGGTGGTGGTGGCATCGCCGAAGCCGTCCCCGTCGCTGTCGGCGTACCAGGTCTCGGCGTCGAGCGCGTCCTCGTCGATGAGCCCGTCGCAGTCCTGATCGACCCCGTTGCAGAGCTCGTCGGCGCCCGGGAACACGGTGGCATCGCCGTCGTCGCAGTCGGTGGCGTCGGCCAGGTGGCCGGCGGGCTCGGCGCAGGCCGTGACGCTCACCGCCGGGTCGCCGTAGCCGTCGGCGTCGGCGTCGGCGTACCAGGCGCCGGCGTCCAGGGAGTCCTCCTCGTCGACCAGCCCGTCGCAGTCGTGGTCCACGCCATCGCACAGCTCGTCGGCGCCGGGGAAGACCCCGGGCGCCGCGTCGTCGCAGTCGGTGGCATCGGAGAGGTAGCCGCTGGGCGCGGCGCAGGCGGTGGCGGTCACCGCCGGGTCTCCGTAGCCGTCGGCGTCGGCGTCGGCGTACCAGGTGGCGGCGTCCACCGAGGAGTCCTCGTCGGTGAGGCCGTCGCAGTCGTGGTCCACCCCATCGCAGACCTCGTCGGCGCCGGGGAAGACCAGCGCATCGCCGTCATCGCAGTCGGTGCCCTCGGCCACGGTACCGCTGGGCGCGTCGCAGGCGTCCGTCGCGGTGGCCGCGTCGCCGAAGCCGTCGCCGTCCGCGTCGGTGTACCAGGTGGCGGGGTCCACCGGCTCCTCGTCCAGCGTGCCGTCGCAGTCGTTGTCGGCGCCGTCACAGCGCTCGTCCGCGCCCGGAAAGGTCAGCGCGTCACCGTCGTCGCAGTCCGTGCCTTCCTCCACGAACCCCGACGGCGGCTCGCAGGCCACGTCGGTCACCTCGGCCTGGCCAAAGCCATCGCCGTCCGCGTCGGCGAACCAGGTCGCGGGGTCCACGGCGTCCAGATCCACCGAGCCATCGCAGTCGTCGTCGATGCCGTTGCAGACCTCCACCGCCCCCGGGTGGACAGCCGCGTCCGCGTCGTCGCAGTCGTCGCCGCCGTCCTCCACGGCGACATGTCCGTCGCCGTCGAGATCGGACGGGGTGGAGGTGTCCTCGGGGGGCTTGTCGCCACAGGCGACGGCGAGCAGGGCGAGCAGGAGGGAGATGCGCATGGGTGCTCCGGGGTGGTGGTGCCGCGACCAGGGGCCACCTGGACCTCGGGCCGCATGGGATGCGGGTGGCCCGGGGCCCTCGGGTGACCGATCAAGGCATCTGGGGTTTCGGCCCAACCCCCAGGCAGCTTGAGGAGGAATCTCTCCCTCTCTTTTTCGCTGCTTTCTGCGGTATCTTTCCGCCAGCTACGGCGCCCAATCGAGCAGCACGTAGGCCTCCCCGACGTGGCCGCCGTCGGCGCCAGCCCACGGGGCCCCGATCACCACCCCTGGGGTGCCCGGGCCGCCGAGATCCGACACGACCGCCAGGCTGACCCCGGTGTAGCCCTCCGGTCCCGTGCCCACCAGGCGCGCCTGCGCGTCGGCGGTGGACGCCGTGCCCGTGAGCCCGCCCGAGAACAGGTACACCACCCCCTCCCGGCTCGGCCCCTCGCCGGAGGCGCCCGCCAGGAAATCCAGCTGGCCGTCGCCGTCCAGATCCAGGCCGCCGGCCAGGCTGCTGCCGAGACGGCTCTCCTCCACCTGGCCCACGATCTTCAGGTCCGCGTCGGCCAGGCTGCCCGAGGTCCCGGGGCCGAGGATCAGGTACACCGCGCCCACGTCCACGCCGCTCGCGCCCACCAGGAGGTCCGCGTAGCCATCGCCGTTGACGTCGCCGGCCCCCTCGAGATCGGCGCCGGCGCAGTCGCTCTCCGCCTCGCCGCTCCAGGCCAGATCGGCGTCCGCCACGCTGCCGATCCCGCTCACGGGGCCCAGGTGGAGGTAGACCGCCCCCGCGTAGTGCTCGACCCCGAAGGCGCTGGTGAGCAGGTCGTCGAGCCCGTCGCCGTCCACATCGCCGACCGGTGCGAGGTGGTGGCCGAAGCCGCCCGGGGTGGAATTGCCGAGGAGGGCCGCGTCCGCCGCCGCCATGGTGGCGCTGCCGGGCGCGATGGGCCCGCGGAACAGGTAGAACGCGCCAGCCTCCGCCACGTGGGCGTCCACGCCCGGCACACCCACCACCAGGTCGGTGTGCCCGTCTCCGTCCAGGTCGCTCGCCACCGCGACGCTGCTCCCCGCCAGGTCCGCGTCGTTCTCGCCCGACAGCACGGTGCTCGCCAATGCCAGATCCATCTGCCCCTCCGGCGCCGAGGTCACGATCCAGACCGTGCCCACGTCGGTGGCGTCCCTGCGCGACGAGAGCACCAGGTCGTCCACCCCGTCGCCGTCCAGATCGCCCCCCCCGCCGACCACATAGCCCACCGACTGGTCGGCACCGCCCAGCAGGCGTGCACCCGGCAGGGTGTCCACGTCCAGCACCCCGCGGCCCGTGAAGGGGCCATAGAGCAGCACCGCGGAGCCCGGCGGCACCCAGTCCGCGGGCGCGCCGAGGATCAGATCCTGGTGGCCGTCGCCGTCCACATCGCCCGCAGCGGCCAGTGCCATCCCCAGCTCGTCGTCCACCACGCCGCTGGTGAGGGTGAGGTCGGCCTGGGCGAGCGACATGGTGCAGGGCGTGGACAGGCCGTCGCAGTCGGAGTCCACTCCGTCGTCGCACAGCTCGTCGGCGCCCGGATGGACCTCGGCATCGCCGTCGTCGCAGTCGGTGGCGGAGGTCCCGTCACGGGCCACGAAGCCCGAGGGGGCCGGGCAGGCGACCTCGGTCACGGTGGCGTCGCCGTAGCCATCGCCGTCCGCGTCGGCGAACCAGGTGGGGGGATCGACGGTGTCCTCGTCCACGACGCCGTCGCAGTCGTTGTCCGCGCCATCGCAGCGCTCGTCCGCGCCGGGGAAGGTGAGGTCCTCGTCGTCGTCGCAGTCGGAGGAGTCGGCGATGAAGCCGGCGGGCGCGTCGCAGACCACCGCGGTCACCTCGGGGTCGCCGAAGCCGTCGCCATCACCGTCGTCGTACCAGGTGGGGGCGTCCAGGGCGTCGCCCTCGTCCACGGCGCCATCGCAGTCGTTGTCCGCGCCATCGCAGACCTCGTCGGCGCCGGGGTGGATGGCCGCGTCGGCGTCGTCACAGTCGGCGCCACCGTCCTCGGCGCCGACGTAGCCGTCGGCGTCCTGATCGGCGCCCGGCCCGGTGTCCACGGGGAGCTTCTCGCCGCAGCCGAGGGCGAAGAGGGCGAGCAGGAAGAGACGCATGGGGGCTCCCGGGGGCAGAGGGGGCAAGCTATCAGGAAACCACCCCTGGTCGAGTTCCCATGCCCTCCGTCCGCCTCACCCTCGCCCTGCTGGCCGTGGCGCTCGCCTGCCACGCGCCCACGCCGACCGCGCCCGAGGTGGACCGCGGGGCGCTGGCCACCGAGGCCGACGACCTGTTCAACGCCGGCGCCCTGGCGGAGGCGGAGGCGCGCTACGAACGGCTGCTGACCCTCGAGCCCGACCGGGGCCAGCGGGTGGAGATCCAGCGCCGCCTGGCCAAGATCGCCTGGGAGCGGGGCCAACCCGAGCGCGCCGGCGCACGGCTGGAGGCCGCCCTGGCCGCCCTCGACACCAGCGATCCCCTGCGGGCCGACCTGGCCTACGAGATCGCCAAGATCCAGCTGCGGGCCGGCCACATCGAGCCCGCGAAGGCGCGCTTCGAGGCCATCGAGGCCGAGCACTGGCCCGACGAGCGCGCGCGCTGGGGGGTCTACTGGGCGCGCCTGCGCCTGGCGGCCATCGCCATCCACCAGGCCCGTCCCGACGACGCCCGCGCCCTGCTGGCGCCCTTCCTGGACGACGAGGCCTTCGTCGAGGAGCTGCGCCGCGGCCACGCCCACGACCTGCTCTACGTGGCCGCCTTCGTCTCCATCGCCTGCCGCGAGCTGGGCGAGCCCGAGCGCGCCTGGGCCTCGTGCCTGCGCTTCCTCCAGGAGCCCGCCGCACCCGAGCTGAGCCTGGTCTTCCAGGCCGAAGCCGCCAGCGCCGCCTGGGCCGCCGACCAGCCGGAGCAGGCCGAGGCCCTGCTGACCGCACTCTTCTGCCGCGAGACCTGGGAACGGCACCGCGCGCGCTACCAGCTCGACGAGCTGCCCGACTACGTGGACCCGGCTCTCATGTCCCAGCCCTTCGCCGCGGCGCTGGTGGCGGGTTGGCGTGACGCCTTCGCTTCCGGCGAGGAGCCCCGGGACGGCGCCCCCCCGCGCATCCGGCTCAGCCTGGCGCGGCCGGGGGATGGGTTCGTTACCGCCCCTTGAACAGGATAAAGGGGCGCATAGCACGGTGAAAACATGATGATCACGCGTTTCAAGGTGTCCGGATACAAGAACCTGGTGCGGCCCGTCGAGCTCCGTCGCATGGAATCGGTGGTCGTCATCCACGGGCCGAACAACGTCGGCAAATCCAACCTGATCGAGGCCATGGGGTTGCCCTTCATGCTGCTCGGGCTCGGGGGTGCCTCCCGTTCGCTCCCCCTCGAACGCGAGCTGACCCTTGACCCACAGGAACTCACGGACCGCGGCTACGCTCCAGCCGATATCTTCAACCTCGATCGTCCACGGCCGATCGAGATCGAGTTCGAGCTCGCTGCTGCTCCAGAGGTCTTCTCGGCCGAGGAGATGCCCGAACTGGGCGACGTGCGAAGCGTGTCCATTGCGCTCTCGATTCATCCTGGTCCGCCCGAGATCACCTGGCGGTTGAGTCACTTCACCTTCACGGATGATCACGATGCCGCGCAGACGGTATCCCCCGACCTGCTGCTCCATGCGAAGCACATTGGGCTCCTGATCGCACAGAACTACCTCGTGGGCGGCGGCGGGGGTGAACGCCGGTTCCAGATCGTGGGGACGCCCAGCAGGAAGGACCCACGTCAGCACGTCCCGTCTGAACTCGGCCTGGCGCTCTTCGACGCCCAGGAGGCCACACAGCGTCAGGTCTACCAGCGTTGGGAACTCTTCGCGGACCGACTATCGCGCTTCTCCGACGTGCTGGGATCTTCCACGGTTCGCACCGTGTACGACCGCAAATCCGGGACCGCCGAGCTGGTGGTACAGTACGCCAGCCATCGCACCCCGGTCCGCCTTCTCGGCATGGGCATCCAGCAGCTCATCGTCCTGCTCGGCTCCCTCGTGACTTCGGGAGCCCAGGTCGTGGCGGTCGAGGAGCCTGAAGCGAACCTCTCCTTCGGCCTCCAGCTCCGCCTGCGCGAGGCCCTGCGTGATCTCGTGGCCGATCCCCGCGGACCGTCCCAGCTCATCTTCACGAGCCACTCTCCAGGCTTCCAGGTTGGATCCGACTTCTACGCGCTCATTCCGGCGGCCGGAGGGCCCAGACTGACACGCCTCGCCGCCTCTGACGCCCCCACGGTCACCGGCCTCACACAGGTTCACGAGCCCGATGCTGGTGACTCCGCGCCGATCTCCTGGGTCACCTCTGACGGGCTACTGCGCCTGCCTCCGTCCGTTCTCGCGGACCTGGGCATCGTGGGAGGCGGCGGTGTCGGGTTCCTTCCGGCGGACAACGGAGTCCGCCTGGTCAGCAACGCCCAGGCCCTCACCGAGCTCGGTTGGGAGGGCGAGGAGTGACGGACGCGGAGCTTCGTGAGGAGCTGTCCAGGTCCCCCACCCTGGCGCTGGACACCACGGTGGTCCACGGTAAGGGGCTCCTGGGGCTGGCCGACAAGATCAACCGCATGAACCACAAGCATGACACGGAGACCCATCTGGTCATCGGCGCGCTGGTGTACACCGAGCGTCAAGCTCAGGAGCGCCGCGAGCGAGGTGCTGATTTCGACGAGAGGATAGTCCGGGACCTGCTGACCTCCAAGCTGGTCAAGGTCGCTTGGTTCACGCGGAAGGACGCCGAGCGCGCATCAGCCTGGCTCGCCCGAATCGCGCCTGACGATGACGCCTGGCAGGTCCTCAAGTGGCAGCGGCTCGCCGCCGAGCTGGGGCTGCCCCGTGACAAGCGCCATCGAGTGTCCGCGACGGTCGACTGGTTCATCGCCGCGCACGCCGACTCCCGCGGCTGGCTCCTGGTCACCGCGGACCGCGGCCCAGAGTTCACCTGCTTGCCACGACGGGTCGGGAAGGCACAGCTCCACCGGGTCCTAGACGCCGTGCTCGCGGCCGACTGATCGGCTGCTCCCCCGGCAAGGCACTCCCACAGACCCCTCCTGGGAAAAACAAGCCCAGTCGGTGCACAGGCGGACGGCTTTGCTTATCCTTGATGCTCTCGTTGCCCGCGGATCCCCGTCCTGGCGGCACGATCCGTCTCACCACCGGACCTCGCCGTGCGCATCGCGTTCCTCTTCGCCCCCTACCGCCACAAGGCGTTCGAGGAGAACGTCACCGTCGTCGATGACGAATTCGGAGTCTTTCCGCCCATCAACCTCGCCTACGCCGCCGCCATCGCCGAGGGCGCGGGGCACGAGGTCATGCTGCTCGACGCCAACGCCCTGCGGCTGGACGCCGCGCAGGCCGGGCGCCGCATCGGGGCCTTCCGGCCAGACCTCATCGCCTGCTACCTGAGCACCTACATGGTGCGGGACACCCTGGCCTTCGTGCGCGAGGTGCGGCGGGAGGTCTTCGCACCCGTGCTGGCCGGCGGGATCAACCTGCTGCTCTACCCACGGGAGAGCATGGTCCACGCGGTGGTGGACTACGGGCTGGCGGGGCACACGGTCCACACGCTGCCGCGCCTGCTGGCGGCCATCGCCGCCGGGGAGAAGCCCCGCGGGATCCCGGGCGCGTGCTACCGCGACGGCCAGCAGATCGTGTGCGAGCCCCCCGAGCCCACGGTGGACTTCTCCGAGTTCCCCTTCCCGGCCCGGCACCTGCTGCCCAACGACCGCTACTACTCCTTCATCAGCCAGCGCAAGCCCTTCACCATCATGGTCACGGCCCTGGGCTGCCCATGGGCGTGCACCTTCTGCGCCATCGCCGAGCTGCCCCACTCCATGCGCAGGCCCGAGCAGGTGCTGGAGGAGATCGACACCTTCGTCGGCAACCTGGGCATCCGCGAGATCGACATCTTCGACGCCGACTTCCCCTCCGACCGCGAGCGCGCGGCGGCCATCTGCGACGGCCTGCTGCGGCGGGGCTACGATCTGGAGTGGTCCTGCCGCTCCCGGATCGCCTCGGTGGACCCCCAGCTCCTGAGCATGATGTCCCGCGCCGGGCTGCGCCAGATCTACTACGGCATCGAGAGCTCGGATCCCGCCGCCCTCGAGCGCATGCACAAGGGCCTGTCCATCGAATGGGTGCGCCCCACCCTGGAGGCCACCCGCGCCGTCGGGGTCCGGCCGCTGGGATTCTTCATGACCGGCGTGCCGGGCGAGACCCGCGCCAGCCTGCTGCGGACCGTGCGCTACGCCCGGGGTCTCGGGCTCGACTTCGCCCAGTTCTCCCGTACCATCGCCAAGCCCGGCACCGCCCTGTACCGCGAGCAGGTGCGGCTCACCGGTGAAGACTACTGGCGCGACTGGGTCCGGGGGGCCGCGCCCGAGCGCCGCATGGGCTCCCACTGGACCGAGCTGTCCGAGGCCGAGATCGAGATCTGGACAAAACTGGCCTACTACGGGTTCTACCTGCGCCCCGAGATGATCCTCCGCGCCCTGCTCCGGATGCGGTCGAGCGAGGAGGCCAGCCGCAGCGCCGTGGTGGCCGCCAAGATGCTCGCCTCCATCCTCGAGCTCGACCGTCACAGGGGCTGAACCATGCGGGTGCTCCTGGTCTTTCCGGGGCTCCACCACGAGAACGCCTTCCCCCTGGGGCTCGCGTACCTGGCCGCCGGCCTGCGCCATGTTGGGCACGAGGTCCTCGGCTGTGACCTGGGGCTGGAGCCCCCCGCGACGCTTCGGCGTCGGCTCGACGAGGGACGACCGGATCTCGTGGGGATCGCGATCTGGGCCGCCAACACTCGGCGCGCGGCCGAGGCGGCCCGCCTGGTCCGGGCCCACTCGCGGGCTCGCCTGGTGGTGGGCGGGCCGCACGCCACCATCGCGCCCGCGGAGGTGTTGCGCGCCACCGGGGCCGAGGTGGCCCTCCTGGGCGAGGCGGACAGGAGCCTCGTGACCCTGGCGGACGCCGCCGCCCGGGGTGAGGCGCTCCGGGGCCTGCCCGGCACGGCCTGGCTCGACGAGCGTGGCGCCTCGCACCTGGGATCCGCGGCCGCGGACCCGACCGACCTCGACGCCTTGCCTGCGCCCGACCGCGAGGTCTTCGTGCTGGCGCGCTACCGCCGGGGCTGGGTCCGGGGCGCACCGCTGCGGGCGCCGCTGCTCACCAGCCGCGGCTGCCCTGCAGGCTGCGCCCACTGCAGCGCGCCGGCCCTGCACCGGGGGCGCTGGCGCCCGCGGAGCCCGGCGGCGGTGGTGGCGGAGGCCGTCGCGCTGGCGCGGGAGCACGGGGCCGGCTGGATCGACGTGGAGGACGAGCAGCCGCTGGTGGACCGCGACCGCTTCCTCGAGATCTGCGCGCGCTGGGCCCAGGCCCCCGGTGCCCCGGCCTGGGGCTGTCCCAACGGGCTCAGACCCGAGGCCCTGGACGAGCCGCTGGTGGCGGCCATGGCCCACGCGGGCTGCCGCCACATCGCCCTGGGGGTCGAGGCGGCCTCCCCGGAGGTGCTCGCGGCCCTCGGGCGCCATCCCGAACTGGAGCCCTCCCGCGCGGCGGTCCGCTGGTGCCGGGAGCACGGCATCGACGTAGCGGCCTACTTCATGCTGGGCCTGCCCGGTGAGGAGCCCGGCGCCAGCCGCGCCGCCCTGCGCGCCGCGCAGACCCTGGCCCCCAGCTCGGCCCACTTCTCCGTCTACCGCCCAATCCCTGGCGCCCGCCTGGCCGCGGAAGCCATCCCCGATCCGCGCGCCGTCCGCGCTCGGCGCGCCCTGCTGTACCTGGCCTGGTACGGACACCCCGGTCGGGCCCGGCGCGTGCTCGCCCACGCCGGCGCCCGGCCAGGAGACTGGCCCGCCGCGCTGGGCCGCTTCGGCGCCTGGCTGCGCGGCGATCTCGGGTGGGGGGGCTGATGGCGACGCTCCCGGAGCGGCTCGGACGACGCTACCTGCTGCCCGCAGGCTTCGCGCTCCTCTTGCTGATCCTGCTGGTGGACCAGGTCGCCTGGCCGGCGCTGATGGCCGCGCTGCACGCCGTCCACCCAGCCAGGCTCGCGGGCGCCACCGCGCTGTTGCTGGTGGCCCGCTACGGGTTCCAGCTCGACCGCTGGGGGCGCACCCTGAGCGCCCTGGGCTGCCGCCTCCGGGCGGGCGATCTGCTCCGGATCGGGCTCGCCTCCGGCTCTTTGCAGCTCGGCACGCCCGGCAAGCTCGGCACCGTGCTCGTGGCCGCCGCCTTCGAGCGCGGTGGCCGGCTCGACGCCCCCGCCGTCCTGAGCTCCATGGCCCTGCCGAGCCTGCACTCCGGGATCATGCTCCTCGCGCTCGCGCCCCTGGGGCTCGGGCTGTGGGAGGCGCCGGGCGCCGTGGCCGCGCTCCTCCCCACGGGCACCCCCTCCCGCTGGGGACTGGTCGCCGGCGCGGGCGCGCTGGTCCTGGGGGTCGCCGCGCTCGTCCGAGCCTTCGGCGCCAGGTCCGCGCCACGGCGCGGGCCGCTGGCCTGGACCCGGGGGCTGGCGGCGGTCTTCCTCCGCATCCCACCCGGTATCCAGGTGGCGTTGTTCCTCTACTCGGCCTTCTGCTTCCTGCTGGAGGTGGCCGCGGTGGGCCTGCTGCTGCGGGCCTGCGGTGTGACGCCCCCCCTCCCCCTCCTGGTCGGGGGGATCTGCCTGGTGCTGCTGGTGGCCAACCTGCCCGTCTCCCTCGGCGGCCTGGGCACCCGCGAGGCGGCCACGCTGGTCCTGTTCGCGGCCTACGGGGCCCCCGCCACCCTGCTGGCCGCGGGCCTGCTGTGGTCGGTCCTGTTCTACCTCCTGCCCATCGCCCTCGGGCTCCCCTGGGTCCCGGGCCTGCTGGGCGCGGTGCTCGAGGAGGGCGTCGACGCGCCCGGAACGACGGAGGTGACGCCGTGACCGGCCTGTCCGTGGTGCTGATCAACCCGCGCGACGAGGGCAACCGGGGGGTCCACCCGCGGCACAAGTGCACTCCGCCGCTGGGGCTGCTCTACCTGGGCGCGGCCCTGGAGCGCGCCGGGCACCGGGTCACCGTGGTGGAGGCCAACGCCTGGCAGCTCAGCGAGGCCGAGGTCGCCCACGCGGTGCTCGCCGCCCGCCCCGACCTGGTGGGGCTGCCCGTGCTGGTGCCCGTGGAGCGCGCCGTGCGGCGCCTGGTGGCGGGCTCGCGGGCCGCAGGGCTCACCTGCCCCGTGGTGCTCGGAGGGGCCTCGGTCACCACCACCCCGGCCCGGGTCATGGAGCAGCTCGAGGGCTGTGACTACCTGCTGCGGGGCTACGCCGAGGCCGGGATGGTGGCGCTGTGCGAGCTGCTGCGGGGGCGGCTCGCTCGGGAAGCGGTCCCCGGGCTCGTCTGGCGGGAGGGCCCGGAGGCGATCTTCAGCCCGGTGGAGCCCGCGACGCCCAACCCCGCCGAGGGCTGGCGCCCCGCCAAGCACCTGGTGGCCGAAGCCTATCGCCAGCGACGCTACTTCTCGCTGCTGGAGCGCAGCCGCGCGGTGGACACGGTGATCACCTCGCTGGGCTGCCCCTGTCGCTGCGGCTACTGCTACAACGTGCGCCCGCTGTACCTCACCCGCCCCCCCGAAGACGTGGTGGCGGAGCTGGTGGACGCGCGTGCCCGCGGGGTCACCCACATCGAGCTGGTGGACGACAACTTCACCCTGGACCGCGCGCGGGCCATGCGGATCTTCGAGCTCATGATCCAGGAGCGCCTCGGGCTGCGCCTGATCGTCAAGAGCCGCCCCGAGCGGGTGGACCCGGAGCTGTTGGCCCGCGCCCGGCAGGCCGGGGTCTACCAGGTCTCCTTCGGCATGGAGTCCGGCGCCCAGCCCGTGCTCGACGCCATGGGGCGCGGGGTACGGGTGGCCGACAACGAGCGCGCCTGCGCCCTCACCAAGGCCGCCGGCCTGCTCTGCCACACCTCGTGGATCGTCGGCTACCCCGGCGAGACCCCCGAGACCCTGCGCGCCACCATGGGCGTGGTGCGACGCATGCGGCCCACCACGGCGGTCTTCGGCGTCCTGCGCCCCTACCCCGGCACGCGGGTCTACCTGGAGGCCCAGGCCGCCGGCACCCTGGTGGGCGACTGGTCCGTCCACAGCGCCGAGGTCCCCTGGGTGCGCCTGCCCTGGGCCCGCTCCCGCCGCGATCTCACGCGCGCCCTGACCCGCGCCAAGCTGGCCTGGTACGGCCAGCCGGCCACCATGCTGAGCGCGGCGCGCCTGCTGGCCCGGGCCGACCGCTCGGCGCTGGGCTTCGCGGCCCGGGAGGGCCTGAACGTGCTGCGCGGGGCCCTCCGCGCGCGCAGAAGAGAGGAGGAGCCATGACGCTGAAGAGGGCGCTGCTCGGGCGCGTCATCCTGCCCGCCGCGGGCTGGCTCGGGCCGCTGGACTCCGTGGCGCGCATGGAGGCCATGCTGGCCGCCGACGCCATGCCGCCCGCGGCGCGCGAGGCCCTGGTGCTGCAGCGCCTGCGGGAGCTGGTGGCCCACGCGGCGCGCGAGACGGTCCACTACCGCGAGGCCCTGGCCGGCACGGGGCTGGAGGGGGGCGATCTGGGCTCTCTGGCGGACGTGGTCCGCCTGCCCGTGACCACCAAGGCCGACCTCCGACGCGGCTTCCCGGAGCGGCAGCTGGCGCGCGCGCGCCGCGGCCGCTGGCTGCGCTGGAGCAACACCTCGGGCACCACCGGCCGCCCCCTCGTCCTGGCCCAGGACGCGGCGGACATCAGCGCCAAGTACGCTTCCAAGCTCTGGTCACGGCGGGTGGCCGGGGTGGACCCCCTGGGCCGGGTCACCCGCATGACCCCCAACGAGTGCCAACCCTGCCTGCCCAGCGGCGAGCGGGGGCTGTCCCTGCGCAGCCTGGCCCGCGCTCCAGGCCCCACGGCCTACCTCTTCATCGAGGATGCGCTGGTGAACCGCCTGGTCCACGGCCGCGCCATGCTCCCCCCCCTGCTGCAGCATGGGCGCCTGCCCGCGCCCTGGGAGCTTGACCGCTGCCTGGAGCGGATCGAGACCGAGGCCCCGGATCTGCTCGTGATCTACCCGTTGTTCGCGCGCCTGCTGGCCCGTCACGTGCTGGCTTCGGGGCGCAGGCCCCCGCGCCTGCCCGGGATCCTCGACTTCTCAGGCGGCCTCCTCACCCCCGCCATGCGCGCCCAGATCGAGGCCGGCTTCGGTGTGCGCTCGGTGCAGTGCTGCGGCGGCTGCGAGTTCGCCCGCTACGGCGCCGCCTGCCCTGACGACCCCGACCACCTGCACCTGGCCGAGACCCACTGCCATCTCGAGATCCTGCGCCCCGACGGCGTGCCCTGCGCCCCTGGCGAGCTGGGCAACGTCATCGTCACCAGCCTGCACAGCCGCGCCCTGCCCGTGCTGCGCCTGGAGCCGGGCGACGTGGGTCGGCTGATCGTGGCGCCCTGCACCTGCGGGCGCACCACCCGCCGCCTGCAGCACGAGGGGCGGGTCCATGGCCTGCTGCGCACCGCCGAGGGCCGGTGGGTCAGCGCTCGCGAGGTCTGGGACGCGCTGCTGGCGCTGGAGGGGGTGGAGCTGTTCCAGCTTCGGCAGCGCAGCTCGCGGGCCTACGAGCTGGATGTGCTGGCTGCTCGGCACGAGGCGCTGGATGAGGAGGCGGTGCGGGGGAAGCTGGAGGGGTTGTTGGGGGTGGGGGCGGAGATCGCGCTGCGGCGGGTGGAGTCCATCCTGCCCGAGGCCTCGGGGAAGCTGCAGTTGGTGAAGTCGTTCACGTACGAGGAGTTTCGGGTGGTGGGGGCGAGGCGGTCGGCCGTGCCTGTGAATTAGCGGCTACAGCTCGATCAGCTCCCGGATCACCGAGAGGTCCCCGTGCATCGCCCGCGTCACCCGCAGGCGCCCCACGCACACGCAGCCCTCGCACTCGGGGACCTGCAGGCGGGAGAAGGCCTCGGCGAAACCCAGCCCCACGGCGTCGATGGGCTCGCGGGTGCGGGCGTTGCCGCAGACGATGAGCTGGCCGTCGGGGAGCATGGTGGCGCTGATGGGGGCGCAGCTGCAACGCTCGCTGGGGTGCTGGACCCGCTGGAGCAGGGCGCGCAGGGAGCCGGGGGAGCTGGCGATGGCGCGGGAGCGGGGATCGCTGGCGTCGCGGCGCCAGGTCTGCAGGCGCTTCAGGGCGACGATGAGGGCCTCTCGGTCGGCCTCGGCGCGGACGCGATCGTCCCCGGCGACGGTGGCGAGGTCGAGAAGCTGGAAGGTGAGCGCGATGTCGTCGGCCAGAGCCTGGTCGAGCACCTCGCCCAGGCGCGCCACGTTGCCGCGGGACAGGCAGGTGATGGCCTGGATGGGGATACCCACGTCGCGGGCCAGCAGCAGCGCGTCGCGCGCGGCGGCGCCGCTCCCCTCCCCCCGCAAGGTGTCGTGAACGGCCGGCGGGCCGTCGAACGAGACCTGGAGCAGGTCGAGGGAGCGCAGGTCGGCGAGGCGCTCGGACACGAGCAGGCCGTTGGTGTTGAGCTTGGTGACCATCCCCAGCCGCTTGGCGTGGCGCAGGATGACACCGATATCGGCGCGCAGCAGCGGCTCGCCACCGGTGAAGGAGACCAGGGTGACGCCGGCCCGGTGCTGCTGCTCCAGCATGTCCAGCACCTGGGCGGTGTCGAGCTCGGGGCCCTCGCGCAGCTGCGTCCACATGCAGTAGGCGCAGCGCAGGTTGCAGCGGCCGGTGATCAGCCAGGCCATGGCGATGGGGGTAGGACGCCGGGTGGCCTGGTAGCGAGCGCACTGGGCGGCGAGACGGAGCTTGGCGCGGGTGTCCATGGTTCAGCTCCTCCGATCCAGGTGTGCCAGGGGCAGGCCCGTGGTGCGGGCGGCGAGCGCGCGGCGGGCCCACCAGGGGGTGCGCAGCAGCATGGCACCCGAGGGGCAGCGCTCACGGCAGGCGAAACAGGCCACGCACCCCGCGCCGATGCGGGGCGTGGGCGCCAGGCTGATGCAGCGCTCGGGGCAGACCAGGGCGCAGGTGCCGCAGCGGGTGCAGCGCTCCAGGTCCACCGCGGGCTCCAGGATCCCCGCCCGCACCCGGTAGAAGGCCCGGCCCAGGGGGGCGAAGCGCTTGGGGTCGGGGGCGGCCCGCGCGAACCTGACCAGGGGTACCCCCGGCTGGACGCCCTCCACCTCGATGTGCTCCAGCCGGGCCTCCCCCAGGCCGCGGGCGGCGGCCGCCGCGGTGGTGGGGACCTCGTGGGGCGCGATCCCCACGAGCTGGCCGCAGACCGCGTCGAGGGCCGTGAGATCCCTGGAGGCGGCCAGGAACCCCAGCGCCACCGGCCGCCCCGCCGCGCTGCCGCCGCCGTGCAGGCCCACCACGGCGTCCACGAGGCCGAGCTGGAAGGGCACCTCCTCGGCGAGATCCACCACGGCCTCGGCCAGCCGCCGGGCGCTGCCAGCCCGCACGTGCAGCGTGCACTTGGTGCCGCCGGGCAGGATGCCGACCTGGTTCTTGAGGGCGCCGGTGATCACGGTGAGCGTGTGGGTCTTGAGCTTGGGGAGGGTGACGCGCAGATCGCAGTCGAACAGGACCTCGGGCAGGAGCAGATCGCCGGGCACCCGTCCGCGGCCGCGCACACGGCGGAAAGGCCCGGCGTCGAGGTTGACGAAGGGGACGCCCTCCTCTCGGGCCACCGCGGCCACGCCGGCGGCTTCGGCCACCTCGTCGGTGAAGCCCAGCACGCCCGAGGACTCGGCCAGGAAGGGGCGCGCCCCCCGGACCAGGAACCAACGCACCACGGCCCGCGCCACCTCCGGGTGGGTGGTCCGCGCGTCCTCGGGTGGGCTGCCGCGCATCAGGTTGACCTTGAGCAGCACCCGCGCTCCGGCGAGCCGCTCCCCACCCAGGGCGGCCTCCAGCAGCGCCGCCACCGGCGCAGCCACAGCGCCGTAATCGGGACAGCGGCGGACGTGTACGCGGGCGGGCGGGGGGGAGAACATGGGAGGCGCCCTAACCAGAAACAGCTCGGGGCAGATGGATCTCGCGCAAAGACGCCAAGCCGCCAAGATGTCCGTGGCTGGCGGGAATCGCCGAGGCGAGGCGTGGCCTCGCAGGATCTCACGCAGAGGCGCAGAGACGCTGAGAGCCTG
>JBDRKM010000471.1:0-41540 GCA_043814015.1 Pseudomonadota bacterium | reverse complement strand
CAGGCTCTCAGCGTCTCTGCGCCTCTGCGTGAGATCCTGCGAGGCCACGCCTCGCCTCGGCGATTCCCGCCAGCCACGGACATCTTGGCGGCTTGGCGTCTTTGCGCGAGATCCATCTGCCCCGAGCTGTTTCTGGTTAGTTCCCCATGCCGCGGCTGCCGCGGCTCCACGAGCCATGAAGCAGCGGGGAGCTTCCAGGTATCAGGTATCAGGTGTCAGCCGCACACCCTCTGGACCTGCGTGGAGGCGGGCTTCGCCCGACGAACGTCACGCGGTCCGGACGAGGCCCCTGGTGCGCTGCCTGCTGATACCTGACGGCTGACACCTGATGGCTGTTTCTTGATAGGCCACCGACCAAGCCCCCGGGAGCCGCCATGTCTCGTCTCGTCCTCACGTCCTGCCTGCTGCTCGCGGGCTGCTCGGCCCACACGCCTGCGCCCGCGCCGTCCGGGCCCACCTCCGGCACGGCGTTCACCCCCATCAAAGGGCTGGAGCTGCGCCCGGGGACCGACGCCAAGGTGCCCACCCGCGTGCGGCTGCCCGAGAAGCCCCTCGTCGGCAAGGGTAGCTTCAACGTGGTGGACGCCTGGGCCAACCCGCCGCGCGCCCTGCTGCGCGTGACCGACCCCAAGGCCGAGGGGGGCGCGGCCTGGTCCCTGGTGGATCTGGACAGCGGCAAGGAGCTGTTCCACGAGGGCGGGGTCCCGGCGCACGCAGCCGTGGGTGCGGGCGCCCTGATCCTGGAAGATCCCGATCGGGATCGCGCCGTCTCCCTCGCCACCGGCAAGCCCCTCGGTTGGAAGGCGCGCACCTCCGATGGCCAGAGCTCGGACGACGGCCTGCGCGTGCTGGCCAACCCGGGCGGCGGCCCCCTGTGGTTTCTGCTGCCCTGGCAGGATGGGTTCTTGGCCGGGCGCAGCGAGGGCGCGCCCAGCGGCCCCGTGGAGGTGGCCCACCAGCTCCCCTGGCGGCCTCAGGCCCTCACGCTGGAGCGCGACGGCACGGCCCTCGGCTACGGCCCCGACGCCTCGGGTTCGGCCGCGGCGGCCGACTGCCCCTGGCTGGCCATGCCGTCCCTGGGCGCCCCCGGTTGCGCGCTGCCCGATCTCGACATGCCCGGCAGCTTCCTCTGGCCGCTGTCGGGCGGCTGGTGGGCCATGCTGCCCCCGGGCGGCAAGGTCGAGGCCCTGCAGGCCGCCCGCGGTCAGCGCCTGCCCCTGTTCGAGGAAGAGGAGGCCTGCGTGGATGGGGTGGTGTTCGAGGGCGGCCTGGCCTCGCCGCCCCGCCTGCTGGCCTCCTGTCGTCGCGACGAGGCCCACGTGGAGCTGCGCCTGTGGTCCCCCGAGACCACCTGGTCCTGGGTCGAGTACATCCACCCGCTCCCGGGCACGGTGGTGCGGGTGGGCGACGCGCCGGTGGTTGGGTTCGGCGAGCCGGCCCAGGGCCGCCTGACCTGGGTGGACCTGGAGCGCGCCAGGCGCATCGAGACCCCGCGCCTGCACACGCCCGGCGAGGGCCGCGCGCTGCCCTCCAGCTTCTTCGGCCTGGAGCGCGGCGACATGGGCGACTCCCTCTACCGGGTGGACACCGCCGCGGGGCTGCTGGAGATGTGGAGCTTGATCCTGGACTGCCACGGAGAGACCGAGTTCGCCGTGGACCGCGGCGAGACCCTGCTGGAGTGCTGGGAGGGCGAGCTGAAGTGGACCGAGGTGCTCTACGCCGACGGCCGCTACCTGCGGGTCCCGGGGCCGCGGGTCGCGGCGGTGCTGCCCGATCGCCTGGTGCTCACGGATCGCAGCTCGCGCGGGCGGGGCGCGGCGGCGGGGCAGCTGTGGGTGGTGCCGGTGGCTCAGCAGCCGTAGGTCCAGCGGTAGCTGCCGTCCCCCATCCCGTCGCAGCCTTCGTCCCACTCTCTCGCGAGTTCGTTCCCGTCGGCGTCGTAGGTCCAGTCCCACTGGCCCCGGCACGCGCCGTCGGTGCCCTCGTACCAGGTCTCGCTGAGGGGATCGCCGGCCGCGGTCCAGGTGTACGCACCGAAGCTCTCGATCACGTCGTCGGCACCTTCGTCGATGGTCATGGTGAGGGGGTGCTCGCCCTCGCCGTAGGTCCAGGTGCTGCGGCTGTCCACGACGCCATCCACCTCCCCGTCCCACTCCGCCAGCACCTGGCGGCCGCGCTCGTCGTAGGTGTAGGTGGTGAGCTGGTGGTGGTCGGGGACGATGAACCACTCGCTCGAAACGAGCAGCCCGCCCTCGTAGGTGTAGATGGCCGTGGAGTCCACGGTTCCATCGAGGAAGCTGTCGTGCTCCTGGACGACGGTGCTGCCGTCCTCGGCGTAGGTCAGGGTCGTGAGGCTGGCTACCTGGGAGCAGCCGGGGTCGCTCTCGAACAGGACGCTCACCAGCCGCCCCCGTGCGTCGTAGGCGCGGGTCTCATGGCACTCGACCGTGCCGTCGGCGCCGTAGTCGCCCTCGACCCCGACGAGCCGGTCCTCCTCGTCGTAGGCGTAGGTGACGCGCCCGTCGATCAGCCCGTCGGCGTCCCAGTCCGTGTCGGAGACGCGGGCCCGCCCCGCGGCGTCGAACCAGTGGGTCACGATGCTCTCTGGCAGCCCATCGCCGTCATCATCGTGCGCCACCTGCTCGAAGCACCACCCACCGGCGGTGTCCAGGGGTTCGTCGTCTGGTACGCAGCCGGCACACAGGGCTAGCAGCAGGGCGGAGCGCAACATGGGACCTCCTGTGGCCACCCTACCACGACCGCGCACTACCCGAGATACCCAAGCAACAGCAGCACCAACCCCACGAACAACAGCAGCCCCGTGATCAGCGCCAGCCCGCCGATCACGGCGCAGCCCACCCGCAGCCAGGAGATGGGGAACTCGCCGGTGAGCTTGGCGGTCTGGCCGTTGATCACCACCCGGAACAGGCGCCCACCGCGGCGGTAGGCGCCGATGTAGACCGGCAGCAGCACGGGCTCGCCTTCGAGGTCGCGGTACAGGTGCGAGCCGTGGAGCACGGAGGCGTGGTGCTCGGCCTGCAGCCGGGTGCAGTGGGCGCCCGCGAGGGCCTGGCGGGCGGCGTCGCGGGCGGCGGAGCGGGTGAGCCGGCCGATCTCGAAGGGGGCGGTGGCCTGCTCGGCGCGGAACAGGAAGGCGTGCTCGCCGCTGTAGGGGGCGATGGCGTCCAGCTCGGCGCGGGTCAGGGCGGTGGAGGAGGGGACCAGGATGCCGCGCACCTCGAGGCTGTCGGTGCCCGTGAGGGGGCACTTGCCCGAGCGGGTGGACGCCGGCACCAGGGCGGCCCAGTGGGTCTCCACCTCGCCGGACCAGGTCCAGGCGGGCAGGAGCAGGGGAGAGAACTCCAGCTTCGCCTGGCGCAGATCGCCCGGGTACCAGATGGAGGCGCGCGCCTTCTTCTGGAAGGCCTCCCTCACCCTGGCGGCGTCGATCTCGAAGGGCAGGAACGTGCCCGGGACCTCGATGTCCTCGCTGGCCTGCTCGGCCACCACGGCCTCGGAGCCGCAGAACAGGCAGCGCGGATGGGGCGCGCCCGCGGGCATGGCCACGGCACCGCCGCAGCCTTTGCAGGTGATCGCCTGCAGGCCCTTGCCGCTCATGAGAGCTGCCCCGCGATGGCGGCGATGAGGCCGCCGCAGAGCACGGCCCCGCCGATCAGGGCCAGCGCCAGCAGCACGGCCAGGGTGATCTTGACCCAGGAGCGCGGGACCTTGCCCACCACCTCGCCGGTCTGCCCGTTGACCAGCAGGCGCATGGGCTTGTTCTTGTGCTGGTAGGCGGCGGTCCAGACGGGCAGCAGCACCAGCCGCAGCTGGCCCACCTCCAGGCGGGTGTCGTTGTGCACGTCGGCGTTCTCGTTGCCGGGCAGGAAACTGGCGATGGCGCGGTTCTCCACCCCCCGCAGCTCGGCGGCGGCGGTGCGGTGGGCCTCCTCGTGGCCGACGTCGGGCAACTCGGCCGCCCAACCGGCGATGAGGGCCGGGTCGAAGGGGCGGGCCAGGCCGAGGTCGAAGGGCTCCAGCTCGTTGGACTCGGCCTCGGGCAGGCCGTGGGAGCCGGAGACCAGGTGGTCCTGGTAGGAGGCCACGTGGCTGCCGTGGACGCTGAACCACTCGGTCTCGCGCACCGTCCGCGTGCGGGTCTGGACCTTGCCGTTCACGATCACGGTGTAGGTCTCGGTGCGGTACCACCAGATACCCACCCGCGCCGAGTAGGTGGAGTGGGCGGTGGCGTCGAAGCAGTAGAAGGGCACCAGCACGCCGTGCAGATCCTGCGGATCGAGGCGTCGGACGGCCTCGGGCGCCCACATGCGCGCGCCGAGGTGCTGCTTCAACCGCGCGGCGGCCTGGGCGCGGTCGAGCACGAAGGGGGCGACGAGGTCAACCGGCTCGCGCGCGCCGTCCCAGGCCACCAGCGGGGTGTCGCAGAAGGCGCACTTCTCGCTGAGCTGCCCCGCCGGGATGGACACGCGCG
Source organism: Pseudomonadota bacterium (assembly GCA_043814015.1). Classification (GTDB taxonomy): domain Bacteria; phylum Myxococcota_A; class UBA796; order UBA796; family JAFGLY01; genus JBDRKM01. Next base: position 37,048 of record JBDRKM010000471.1, on the reverse strand, counting down.
CCCCGCAGTGGGGGCAGGCGTGCAGGGTGGGGGCGGGGTCGGGCATGGGAGGGCTGTATCAAGGAACCCGGGGGGCTCGCCCGTGGGCGTGGGCTCCCATAGGTTCGGCGCACGGAGACCACCCATGGCCATGTGGCTGCTTCTCGCATTGCTGCACCCGGCGGCTGCCGATCCCCGGGTGGCGTTGAGCCGCGACGCCTCGGGCGTCGTCGGCTCGAACGCCACCGCTGGAGGCAGCCTCCGGCCTGCCTCCAGCGATTTTGATGACGGCCGCCTCATCAACCGCGCCGCCGCCCGCGGCGGCCTCGACCTCGGCCTGGGCCGCGAGTCGCCGCTGGGCTGGGAGCCAGGGGGCGAGCCCGGCTGGCTGCTGCGGCCGGTGGCCCGCGGCGCGGCCTGGTGGCAGACGCGGGATCTCGACCTCGCGCTGCAGGCCGCCCTGCTGCCCACGATCCCCCTCGGCGCCCAGCCCGCGCGCCCCGACAGCCTCGTGGACCTCGCGCTGGACCTGCGGCCCGCCCCCGCCGTGGGCGTGCTGCTGGACGGGCGGTTCCTGGCCGAGAGTCGGGAGCTTGCCCCGGTGGAGAGGACGGAACCCCAGGAGCCCTGGGAGGTGGCCTCCTGGAGCAGCGGCCTGTCCTCCGGGAGCCTGGCCTCCAGCGCCCGGCTGCGCCCGGTGGTGGAGTTTGGCCTCGGGGAGGGCCTCGCCCTGGAGCTGGGAGGCACCACGTCCCTCCATCGTTACCGCCTCCCGGACGAGCCCTTCGCAGAAGCCGGCCAGCGGCTGGGTGCGGGCCCGCGCGCCGGGCTGCGGCTCGCCCTGGGCCAGGATCTCTCCCTGCTGGGCCGGGGTCAGGTGGCGTGGTTCTCCTGGACGGGGCTGCCCACGGAGGCCGGCGCCTTCGGGGTGGTCTCCGGGAACCCCGAGGGGCTGGCCTGGCAGGCTTGGGGTGGGCTGGAGGGGCGGGTGAGCCGTCCGCTGCGCCTCCGCCTGCTGGCGGGCTGGGACGGGGTCCAGGTTCGGGTGGACCGGGCGGCGGCGGCGGGGCTGCTGCTGGCCGGGCGCCTGGTCGTCGGCGCGGGCACGCCCCACCAGCTCACCCTCGACCTGCGCCGGGGCCCCTCCGAGCGCCGGACCTCGGGATTCGGTCACGCCCAGCTCGAGGCCGCGGTGGGCTACGAGGGGCGGGTGCGCGACACCCTCGAGCTGGAGGCCGCGGCGGGCTGGCAGCAGCGGGCTGACGCCTTCGATCCCGTGCGGGGGGCTGCCCTGGCGCGGGCTGGGCTCTCGGCGTGGCCGCTGCCCTGGCTCGGCCTGGGGCTTCATGGATGGGCCGAGCAGGGGGTGTGGCGGGACGCTCCCGGGCCCGACTTCGGCGCCCAGGCCAGCCTCCGCCTCGGCCGAATCGCCGCACCCTCGTGGGTGGCGCCGCCGGTGCCGTGATCAGCGCGGGGTGAACCGCCGCTGCGCGCTGGTCGGGTGGCGCTGGCCTGCCCCGCGCTCCGCAGCTCGCGAGCATCAGATCGCGCGGACGACCATCCCGATGCCGGTGAGGTGGGCGAAGTCATCTGGATTACGGGTGATCAGCGGGAGCGAGCGGGACAACGCCACAGCGGCGATCATGAGATCGACGGCGCGGGCCCCCCGTGGCTTGCGGCTGGCCGCACGTGTGGCCGAATAGACACGGCCGTAGGCGCGGGCGGCGTCTGCGTCGAAGGGCAGGGGATCCAGGAGGGCTTCGATTCGCTGGAGGCGATCCTGGCGTCGCGAGCGCTCCGCTTCGTCGTCCGTCGCATGGGGGCCGGCCGCCAGCTCAGCCAGGGTGATCGCGCAGATCGCCACCTCATCGGGCAGCTGGGAGGCTGGAATGCGATCGAGATCGATGACCACGGAGGTGTCGAGCAGCGCAGGGCTCGGCAAGCTCATGCGCGAGGCTCCGGGTCCTGATCCAGGACTGCGTCCAGCTCGGATCGAAACCTGGGGCCGTCGATGGATGGCGCTCCCGCCATCGCCGCCTCGATGGCCGCCCGGCCAACGAGACGTCGCCGCAGTGGGCGGAGCTCGCCGATGGGGACACCGTTCCGGGTGACGATGTAGCGTTCGCCGCGGTCGAGCCCACGCATGATCTCGGCGCTGTGGTTCCGGAGCTCGCGCTGGCTGATAACGGTGCTCATGAAAACACCGTAGCACTAGTGCTACGGGGGGTCAACTCCTGGGATATCAGGCCTCAGCGTTGGGACATCGCCGCACCCTCGTGGGTGGCGCCGCCGGTGCCGTGATCAGCGCGGGGTGAACCGCAGCACGCTGCGCCCGGCGTCGGCGTGGTCTGGCTCCACGCTCAGGGAGCCCGCGGGCAGCGACAGGTACAGCCCGTCACCGTCGCGGGCGCCGCCCAGGCAGGCCTGGATCCGGGGGGTGAGGGCGGCGGCGGGCTCGCCGAAGGAGCACAGCCAGCCCGGGGCGGCGGCCTGGCAGGCGGCGCCGGGCAGGCTGGGTACGGCCGCTCCGAGCCGCTGGAGGCGGTCGCACAGGGTGGGCGGCGGGGGCGCGGGTGACACCGGCTCCACCACCGGAGCCGGGGGCGCCTCGGGCCGCGGCGGGCGCTGCTCGGGCGGCTCGGTGTGCAGCTCCACCCGGCGGTTCTGCGCGCGGCCCGCCGCGGTGCTGTTGGTGTCGATGGGGTACAGCTCGCCGTAGCCGACGGCCGTGACACGCTCCGGTGCGGGCCCGCCCTCCAGGATGGCGGCGCGCACGGCGTCAGCCCGGGCCTGGGACAGGCGCAGGTTCCAGGTGTCGGAGCCCTGGGAGTCCGTGTGGACCTCGACCTGCACCGTGAGCACCGGCTCCTCCGCCATCAGGCAGCGGATGCCCTGGAGGGGCAGGGCGCTCTCGGGGGTGAGCTCCGCCGCGCCCGCCGTGAAGGCCAGCGGGGTGGCCAGCAGCACCTGGTCGCCTTCCACGTGGGCAGCGCAAGGGACGGCGAGGGCGGCGGGAGCGAGCAGGGTGAAGAGGGCGATCACGGCGCCTCCAGGCGGGGGAGCACAACGCCGCGACGGCCGCCGCGCTTTCAGCGGCGCTTGCGACGGCCGGGCGCGGCCGGGTGGGTCTTGGCGCCGCGCGGGCGGGGCGCGGCCTGCTTCGCCTCGGGCGCGGCCTCGAGCAGCTCGACGCGCGCCAGCTCCAGCCAGGGCTCGCCATCCAGGTGCAGGCGCCCGTGCAGCCGCACGCGGTCGCGCGGCTTGATCAGCTGCTCGGCGGCCCGGAAGCCCGGCATGGCGGCGTTGAGCAGGCGCTGGTGGTCCTGGTTTCCGAAGCTGTCGCTCTGCTGGGGGACCACCCTCACCCGGGCGTCCTCCAGGGCGACGAAGAAGGCCGGCGCGTAGACCTGGGCTTCCTCCACGAGGCGCGTGATGGCGGCGCCCCGCGTGGGGGCCTCCCAGGTGGAGCGGTAGTAGAAGGCCACGCAGGCTTTGCCCTCGATGGGCGAGGCCAGCAGGTCGTCGGCGGGAGAGATGGCGCCCACCAGCATGACCTTCCCGGCCGACGCCTCGGCCAGGACGGTGTGCTCGATGGGGCCAGAGAAGAAGCGCTTGAGGAGGTCGGTGAGCATGGCGATGATCTAACCCGGGCGGGACGACGCTTGCCGCGGATAGCAGAAGGTGTATGTTGTGCGGCCTTCCGGAGGTCCTCATGCGCATCGCCGTCCCCTCCGAGGCCCCCGGCGGCCTCGACGCCCAGCTCTCTCCCCACTTCGGCCACTGCGCCTTCTTCACCCTGGTCGATACTGAAGGTGATGAGGTCAAGGGCGTGGAGGTGCTGCCCAACATGCCCCACGCCCAGGGCGGCTGCATGGCCCCGGTGATGTACCTCGCCCAGCACGGCGTGGAGCGCCTGGTGGCCGGCGGCATGGGCATGCGCCCGCTGATGGGCTTCCAGCAGGTGGGCATCCAGGTCCACTTCCACGAGGGCGCCGAGAAGGTCTCCGACGCCGTGGGCCTGCTGCTGGCCGGTCAGGCCCGCATCTTCGGCCCCGCCCAGACCTGCGGCGGCGGCGGGGGCTGCCACCACTGAGGGCGCTCACCCCTGCGCCGCGCGCTTCTCCAGCCGTTGCAGGACCCCCTTGACCAGCAAGGGCAGCACCAGGGTGGCGTCGGCCAGTACCTCGGCGAAGCGGCCGCCTTCGGAGGCCGGGGCGAACTTGGCCCAGGAGACGCCCTCGCTGTAGGTGCAGCCCGAGAGGTGGCCCCAGCTGGGCGGGTCGGGGCAGATGCGGACGCCGCGGGAGAAGCGCGGGGCGTTCACGCTGAGGCCGTCCAGCTTCATGATGTCCAGGGTGGGCGCGACCTGCTGGGCCCAGTTGCGCGGGGCGCCGCCGCCCAGGGTGAAGATGCAGAGGTGTCCGCTGGTGTGGGCCTCCACCAGGCGGGTGTACTCCACCAGATCGGCGAACTGGTTGAACGGGATGGGGGGCAGGGCGTCCAGCGGGTGCTCGGCGTGGGCCTGGCGGTGGACCACGCGGTTGAGGAGATCCAGCGCCATCTCGCTGTCGGTGAAGGACGGAATGAAGACGGGGACATCCATCTCGGCGGCGGCCGAGAGGATGCTGCGGCGCTCGGGGAAGTGCTCGAGCAGCAGCTGCCCGAAGCGACGGCAGAAACCGGCCGAGCCGTCGGGCTCCTCGCCGCGCAGGGCCGGCAGCAGGTCATCGAGGCGGCCCTCTATGAATTTGTCCAGACCGTCGAAGCTCGTCTCGAGCTCGACCGAGTCGTAGACCCGGCAGACGCCCTGCTCGCCGGCCTCGATGTCCGTGAGGGGGGGCGCCCGGTAGTGGGAGTAGCCGAGGTTCTCGAGGACATCGTGGGTCATCAGGGCGCCGGTGCCCACCACGACGTGGACCAGGCCGCGGCGGATCAGGTCCACGAAGATCGGCCCCTGCTGGGCGATGGTCAAGGCACCGCTGATGGTCAGCACGACCATGCTGCCTGGCTCGGAGAACATCAGCTCCAGCACCTTGGCCGCCTCGCCCAGGTTGCGGCCCTGGAAGGAGGTCAGGGCCATGCGGGCGAGCATGGAGTCGAAGTCGGTGACCTTGTCGAGGTCCATCCCTTCCAGCGCCACCAGCCCCTCGCCCGATGAGAAGTCAGCCTTGTCGCGTTCTGCGGGCTGACAGATGGGCTGGTGGACGCGGCGGCGGTGCTTCACGGCGGCTCCCGAGATCTGGGGGGCCGAGGAGGGTAACAGGAGGGGCCAGGAGGCGGCAAACCGGCCTCTTGGCGCGCACCGGGCGAGCTGAGCGAGGGTCGGGGCGCTGGCTACATCGGGCCGGCGGGGCCTGGCCGTGCGGGCTCTGGCTCCTCGGTGGACACGTTCGCGGCCGCGCCGCGGAAGAGCTGCTCGGGATCGTCCAGCAGCAGGGCCCGCGGCAGCACCTCGTCCATGTGGTCCACGCAGATGATCTCGAGGCCCTCCAGCACCTCCCTGGGCAGGTCGGCGAGGTCCTTCTCGTTCTTGCGCGGGATGAGGACGGTGCGGGCCCCACCGCGCAGGGCGGCCAGGGTCTTGTGCTTGAGCCCGCCGATGGGCAGCACCCGGCCACGCAGCGTGATCTCGCCGGTCATGGCGATGTGGCGGGAGACGGGGATGCCGGTCAGCGCGCTGACCAGGGCGGTGGCCATGGCGACACCGGCCGAAGGCCCGTCCGCGCGCACGGCGTTGCCCGGGTAGTGTACGTGGAAGTCCTGCTTCTCCTTGAAATCCGGCTCGAGCCCCAGCCGCGTGGCGCGGGAGCGGATGTAGGTGAAGGCGGCCTGGGCCGACTCCTTCAGCCAGTCACCGAGCAGGCCCGTGAGCACGAGCTCGCCCTTGCCGGGGATGACGGCGGCCTCGATGGAGAGCATCTCGCCGCCCCAGGGGGTGACCGCCAGGCCCTTCACCAGCCCCACCTCGTCGGTCTGCTCGGCCGCCTCCTGGTGGTAGCGGGGCACGCCCAGCAGGTGCCTGAGCGTGGCCTTGCCGATCCATGCGTGGAACTCCGGGCCCTCGTTGACCACCCGGCGGGCGACCTTGCGGCAGACCGTGGCGATCTCGCGCTCCAGGTTCCGGACGCCGGCCTCCTTGGTGTGCTGCTGGATGATGGCCCCGCAGGCCTCGCGGGTCAGCGTGAGGTTGCCCTCGCCGATGCCGTTGGCCTCGAGCTGCTTGGGTAGCAGGAAGCGCCGGGCGATGGCCAGCTTTTCGCGCTCGGTGTAGCCGGTGAGCTCGATGATCTCGAGGCGGTCGATCAGCGCGGGCGGGACCCCCTGCACGGTGTTGGCGGTGCAGATGAACATCACCCGGGAGAGGTCGTAGTCCAGCTCGATGTAGTGGTCGGAGAAGGTGTGGTTCTGCTCGGGATCGAGCACCTCCAGCAGGGCGGAGGACGGATCACCGCGGAAGTCGGTGCTCATCTTGTCGATCTCATCGAGCAGGAACACCGGGTTCGAGGCCCCGGCGCGCCTCAGCGACTGCATGATCTTGCCCGGCAGGGCGCCGATGTAGGTGCGGCGGTGCCCGCGGATCTCGGCTTCGTCCCGCACGCCGCCCAGGGCCACGCGGACGTACTCGCGACCGGTGGCGCGGGCGATGCTGCGGGCCAGGGAGGTCTTGCCGACCCCGGGGGGACCCACCAGGCAGAGGATCGGGCCCTTCATCTGCTTGTCGCGCTGCTCCACGAGGCTGGAGACGGCGAGGTACTCCACGATGCGGTTCTTGACCTTGCGCAGGCCGTAGTGATCCTCGTCGAGGACCTCCTGGGCGCGCTCGATGTCGTGGTTCTCCTCGGTGAGATCCTGCCAGGGCAGGGACAGCACCCAGTCGATGTAGTTGCGGACGACCGTGGCCTCCGCCGACATGGGGGACATCATCTTGAGCTTGCGCAGCTCGCGCTGCAGGCGCTCGCGGGCCTCCTCCGACAGGGGTTTCTCCGCGATGCGCTGCTCCAGCTCCTCCAGCTCGTTCTTGAACTCGTCCTTGTCGCCCAGCTCCTTCTGGATCGCGTGCATGCGCTCGTTCAGGTAGAACTCTTTCTGGGTGCGCTCGACCTGCTTCTTGACGCGGCTCTTGATCTTGCGCTCGACCTGCAGGATCTCCACCTCGGCCTGGATGTACTTGAGCAGGCGCTCCAGGCGGACGGTGGGGGAGGGCTCCTCCAGCAAGGACTGCTGATCCTCGGGCTTGAGCCCGAGCCGGAAGGCCAGCATGTCGGAGAGCTTGGCAGGCTCCTCCACGGAGCCCAGGGCCACGAGGGCCTCGGGCGCCAGGCCGCGGTTGAGCTTCTGGTACTCGTCGAAGGCCTCGCGCACCGAGCGCATCAGGGGTGCGGCGTCATGCTCCTCGGTGGCCGGCATGGGCAGGGCCTCGACCTCGGCGCGCAGCAGGGGCTCCGAGACCACCACGCGGCGCAGGCGGGCGCGGCGCTGGCCTTCGATCAGGGCCTTCATGGTGCCGTCGGGCAGCTTGAGGACCTGCAGCACCTGGCCCACGGTGCCCACCTCGAACAGGCCGTCGAGCCCGGGCTCGGCCACGCGCGGGTCGCGCTGGGTGACCAGGAAGATGCGACCCTGCCCGGCGCTCGCTTCGTCGAGCGCGCGCATGGACTTCTCGCGCCCCACGATGAGCGGGATGACCTGGGAGGGGAAGAGCACCAGGTTGCGCAGGGGCAGGAGCGGCAGGACCCCGGCCTCGTCATCGACGCGCTTGCGGGAGCCAAAGATCATGAAGCCCCTCCTTCTTTAGGCCGAGCTGGCCTTCTGGTGGCCATAGACCAGCAGGGGCCGCTGCTTGAGGCTCAAGGTCTCATCGTTGACGACGCACCCCTTGACATCATCCAGCGATGGCAGCTCGTACATCACGTCGAGCATGACGTCCTCGAGGATCGACCGCAGGCCGCGAGCGCCGGTCTTGCGGGACATGGCCTCGCGAGCGATGGCCTTGCACGCCCCCTCGGTGAACGACAGATCCACCCCCTCGAGCTGGAAGAGCTTCTGGTACTGGCGAATGAGGGAGTTGCGTGGGCGCTGCAGGATGTCGATCAGGGCCGCCTCGTCCAGATCCTCCAGGGTGGCCACCACGGGCAGGCGGCCGATGAACTCGGGGATCATGCCGAACCGGAGGAGATCCTCCGGCTCCACCTTCGACAGAAGCTGGCCGCGGGAGAACTCCTCGCCGTCCTTCACCGTGGCGCCGAACCCGATGCCCGACTTGTTGAGGCGCTGCTCCACGATCTTGTCGAGGCCGACGAAGGCCCCACCGCAGATGAAGAGGATGTTGGTGGTGTCGATCTGCAGGAACTCCTGCTGCGGGTGCTTGCGCCCGCCCTTGGGCGGCACGTTGGCCACCGTGCCCTCGATGATCTTGAGCAGGGCCTGCTGTACGCCCTCGCCGGACACGTCCCGCGTGATGGAGGGGTTCTCGGATTTGCGCCCAATCTTGTCGATCTCGTCGATGTAGATGATCCCCTTCATGGTCCGCTCGACGTTGTACTCGGCGGCCTGGAACAGGGAGAGGATCACGTTCTCCACGTCTTCGCCGACGTAGCCGGCTTCCGTGAGGCTGGTGGCGTCGCAGATGGTGAAGGGCACATTCAAGAAGCGCGCGAGGGTCTGCGCCAGCAGGGTCTTGCCCGTGCCGGTGGGGCCCAGCAGCAGGATGTTGGACTTCTGCAGCTCGACCTCGTCGTGACCCTTGCGGGCATCGACGCGCTTGTAGTGGTTGTGGACCGCCACGGAGAGGACCTTCTTGGCCGCCTCCTGCCCGATGACGTACTCGTCGAGGTGCGCCTTGATCTCCATGGGCTTGGGGACCAGGGCGCGGGCGGCGTGGTAGTCCTCCCGCTCGTACTCTTCGGTGATGATGCCATTGCACAGCTCGACGCACTCGTCGCAGATGTACACCGATGGCCCGGCGATGAGCTTCTTGACCTCCTTCTGGCCCTTGCCGCAGAAGGAGCAGGTGAGGTCCCGCGCGCTGGTGCGCCTGGTCGCCACGTGCTCAGCCCTCCCTGCCGCTCACGCGGGGGTGGATGACCTCGTCGATGAGCCCGTATTCCTTGGCCTCCACCCCGGAGAGGAAGCGGTCGCGTTCGGTGTCGTGGGCGATCTGCTCCATGTCCTGGCCGGTGTGCTCGGCCATGATCCGGTTGATCTCCTCGCGCAGGCGCAGGATCTCCTTGGCGTGGATCTCGATGTCGGTGGCCTGGCCCCGGAACCCGCCGAGGGGCTGGTGGATCATGATGCGGGCGTGCGGCAGGGCGCGGCGCTTGCCCTTGGTGCCGGCCGCGAGCAGCACCGCCGCCATGCTGGCGGCCTGGCCGACGCAGATGGTGGACACATCGGAGCGGATGTAGTTCATGGTGTCGTAGATGGCGAGGCCCGCGGAGATGACCCCGCCGGGGGAGTTCACGTAGAGGTAGATGTCCTTCTCCGGATCCGCGCTCTCCAGGAAGAGCATCTGGGCGATGACGACGTTGGCGACCTCGTCGAAGATTGGAGAACCCAGGAAGATGATGCGGTCTTCCAGCAGCCGGGAGTAGATGTCCCAGGCGCGCTCGCCGCGGTGGGTACGCTCCACCACCGTGGGGATGAGGACGCTGTTGAGCTGTTCGCGCGAGAGGTCGTGGGGCGACATGGCGGCTCCGTGGGTAGATCGTGTCCGCCGCAATAACCGGGGTTGGCGCCGCCGGCCTCCGCCGCGGGCCCGACGGAGGCAGCGCGAGACAGGTTTGACCCGAATCGTCGGCTGCGCCGACGAAGCCGTCAGGTATCAGCGGTCAGCTATCAGCTCTTTCGAGCGGCAGCCGGCATCAGCGCACTTCACCCGCGGGGTGAACAGGCCCGAGTCGGGTGACTCGCGGGGAAGGTGCTTGCTGAAACCTGATACCTGAAAGCTGAGGGCTCTGTGTCCGACGATTCGGGGTTTGACTTGGCCCGCCCTTTTCTGTACGCTCGCCCCGAGTCGGCCCGCAATGCGGACGCCTTGGAGGTTGCGCGTGCTCCTTAGATCGTTTTCAGCGAGGATCACCGCCATTTTCTCTGTGGTAGCGCTGGTCGTCGGGCTCGCGCCGGCCATGAGCGTCTACCTCGTGGCCAGGGAACACCAGCTGCAGCGTTTCCGCACGCACCTCACCTCTGTGGCGGCGACCGCGGCCGTCTCCGTGGACGGGGACGCCCTCGCCTCCCTGACGGATCCGGGCCAGCAGGGCGGGCAGGTCTTCCAAGCGATCCAGCGCAAGCTCGACGCCGTCCAGCAGGCCAACGAGGACCTCCGCTTCGTCTACACCATGCGCCGTGACGCCGCCGGGGGCGTGAGCTTCGTGGTGGACGGGACGGCCATCGACCGCGACGGGGACGGCCAGATAGGTGAGGACGAGGAGAGCGCCGCGCTCGGCGAGCCCTACCCCGAGGCCGCCGAGATGCCCTCCCTGCTGGCCGGGTTCAGCCAGCCGAGCGCCGACGAGCGCTTCACCGCCGACCAGTGGGGGCGGATGCTCTCGGGGTACGCTCCCATCCGTGACTCCCGCGGCGAGGTGGTCGGCCTGCTCGGGGTGGACATGATGGCGAGCCGCGTGGATGAGCTGCGGGACAGCCTGCTGGTCGCCAGCTTCGTCTTCGTGCTGGTGGTGGTGCTCGCCGCCACGGGCCTGACCGCGCTGCTGTCCTGGTACCTCGGGCGGCCGCTGCGCGCGTTGGAGGCGCAGGTGCGCCAGATCGAGCGCGGCGAGCGCGAGGAGGTGGACACCGCCGCCGGAGGTCGCGAGCTGCATGCGCTCGCGAGGTCGTTCAACGACCTGCTGGTGACGCGCCGGCGCATGGAGGCCCACATCCAGGTGGCCGCCAAGCTCGACGCCCTGGGTCAGCTCTCGGCCGCCATGGCCCACGACCTCAACAACCACCTCGCGGCCATCGTCGCCCTGGTGGACCTCGCCCTCCTGACCCTGCCCTCGGACGCCCCCCAGCGGCGCCACCTCGAGCGCGCGCAGGGGGCCACGGCGGGCGCTTCGGCCGAGGTGCGCCGCCTGATGCTGTTCGCGCGGCCCGGCCAGGAGGAGTTCAAGGTCATCGACCTGCACGTGATCATCCCGTCGGTAATGGATCTCCTCACCGGCACGACCGCCTGCGGTGTGACCATCGCGCAGGAGCTGACCGCCTCCCATCCTCGGTTCCTGGGGAGCTTCTTCGACGTGCAGAACGCCCTGCTCAACCTCGCGCTGAACGCGCGCGATGCCATGCCCGAGGGCGGCGAGCTGCTGTTCCGCACCGAGGATCTGACCGAGGAGGGCGAGGCGCCGCGGCTGCGTGTGTCCGTGCGCGACGATGGCACAGGTATGTCACCCGAGGTGATCGAGCGCCTGTTCGAGCCCTTCTTCACCACCAAGCCCGAGGGGAAGGGCACCGGCCTCGGCATGCTGGCGGTGCGCACGGTGGCCGACCGCCATGGCGCGCGTGTCCATGTCGAGTCCGCCCCGGGCGCCGGGACCACGGTCTCCCTGGACTTCCTGCGCCTGGAGGCCGCCGGGCCGGGGATCCGGCCCGACGCCGACGATGGCTACGTCTGCGGCCACGGCGGCGTCCTGGTCGTGGAGTCCTCAGAGGTCACCAGGAGCACGCTGCGCCACTTCCTGGAGGCCCTCGGCTACCACGTCGAGCTGGCCGCGAGCCTCCGCCAGGGGGTGGACCGCCTCCAGGAGTGCACCGTCCAGCTGGTGCTGCTCGAGACCGCGTCCTCGCCCGAGGCGAACCGCGCTGCCCTCGCCAGCCTCGGGCGCGCCGCTCGCGCGTTGCGCGTGGTGCTGCTGGGCGCGCCGGAGGGCGGTGAGCCGGGCGCAGCCCTGGCGGAGCTCGGCGTGGTGGGGGTCTGCGCCAAGCCGCTGCACCTCGCGACGCTGTCGCGTGTCGTAGCGCAGGCCATCGACGACGGCGAAGGCGCCTGAAGCGCGCGGGCCGAGGCCCGCGAGCCTCGGCCCGGGACCCCGTGGGGGCTCCTAGCGCGGGGCCTCGAGAGCCTCGAGGATCTGCGCCTTGGTGGACTTGGTGTTGACCTCGAGCCCGAGCTCCTTGGCGATGGCCAGCAGCTCGTCCTTCTTCATGGAGGCGCTCCAGGTGGGCGTGGGGGCGGCCTGGGGCTCGGCCTCCGGTGCGGGGGCTTCGCGGTCCCCGTCGTACTCGACCTCGGCGACCTCGTCGCCGAACGCCTGGGGCTCGGGCTCGGCCGCGACGACATCAGGCTGGGCCATGTCGGCGGCGAGCGACTCGGGCGTGGCCGCCACCAGGTTGGCCTGCTCGAACAGCCAGTCGAGCACCTTCTCCTCGAGCAGGCGGCTGCGGAGGGTGTCCACCGCGCCTTCCTCCTGCAGCAGGTAGCCCTTGACCGCCTCGACCCGCTGACCGCGCTCGTCCGCGATGCGCTGGTAGGTGTCTTCGAGATCCTGGTCGGTGATGGTGAGCCCCTCGGCGCCCGCGATGGCCTCGAGCAGCAGGCCCGCCTTCACGGCGTAGATCGCGCGAGCGTGCAGCTGCGCCATGACCTTGGGGCCGAGATCCAGGGTGCCGGGCTTGCCGCCCTGGTAGTGGTGCAGCACGCGGCGCTCCATGACCAGCAGCTCGAGCTGCTTCTCGATCATGGCCCGCGGAGCCTTGAGATCGTGGGCCTCGACCAGCTTGCTCAGCAGCGCGCTGCGCGCGATGGAGCGGGCGTGCTCCTCCATGGGCTGGCGGATTTCCTCGGTGAGGGCGGCGCGCATCCCCTCGATCCCACCCTCGTACCCCAGCTCACGGGCGGCCTCGTCCGAGGGCGCGGGCGCGCGGCTGGAGCGGACGGAGAGGACCTTGACGCTGGCCTCCAGGGTGCGGCCCCTGAGGTGTTCGTACTCGCTGCTCTCGGCGATGGTGACCTGCCCCTGGGCCTCACCGCCGCGATGCAGGCCGACCAGCAGGGCGTCGGCGCCCGGGTAGTAGGGATCCTCGCCCACGCGCAGGGAGGTCCCGGCCTCGGTGGCCACCACATCTTCCCCGCTGCGCAGGGTGAGCTCGGCCATGACGATGTCACCCTCGCCGATGGCATGCTCTGGGTCTTCGATCTCCACGATGCGAGCGGCGGCCTCCAGGCGGCGGCTCACGGCGTCGTCCACGGCCTCAGGCGGGACGTCGAGCTCGAGCCAGGGGACCTCGACACCGCGATAGGTGCCCAGCGCGATCTCTGGCTTGACCTCGACGAGGAACGTGAAGGAGAAGGGCTGGCCGGGGGTCACGCCGTCCTGCTCCACCTGGGGCTGCCCGAGGAGCGTCAGGGTCTCCTTGACCTCCTCCCAGCCTTGCTGGATCAGCTTGCCCGCGACCTCGGCCAGGACCTGCTTGCTGTAGCGCAGCTCCAGCACGCTGCGCGGCACCTTGCCCTTGCGGAAGCCGGGCAGCCGGACGCGCCCCGAGAGGCCCCTGTAGGCGGCGTTGAGCTCGCTGCTGACCCGTTCGACGGGGATCTGGAAGCGGATGCGCCGGGAGACGGCGTCGACGGTTTCAACCTCGTGGCTCATGCGTTCGCTCGTTCGGAAAGAGGGGGAAGGCGGCAGGAGAGGGGAAGACGATGGCGCCCGGGTGCGAGAAGGGGGACTCGAACCCCCACGGGATCACCCACCGGATCCTAAGTCCGACGCGTCTACCAATTCCGCCATTCTCGCGTTGTAGAGGTAGAAAGCAGCGTCAGCGTGCCAGCGGAGCCCCGTGGGCCCCCTGGGCTGGCCGTGACCACCGCGTCGTGGAGGGGAGGGGGGTTGGTGGGCCAACCAGGAATCGAACCTGGAACCTCCGGATTAAGAGTCCGCTGCTCTGCCAGTTGAGCTATTGGCCCGCCGTTGGAACGCTGAAAGAACTGCGCAGGCATGTACCCATGCCCTGCGAGCGGCGCGGGTTTATTGCCTCGCCGGCCGGCTGGCAAGTGCCGGGCGTGGAAAATGCGGGGGTCGTGACGTACCGGGTGAGCCCCTCCGCTACGGGAGCCCTCGGCGGGGATGGGGGATCGGCTCCACGGGGACGGCTCCCGGGACAGTGGGCGGCAGGGCGGCGAGGTCCGCGGCGAGCAGCAGGCGCAGCACCTCTCCCACCTCGGGGGCCTCACGGGGCGAGAGGGCCGCCTGCAGGAAGCGCGCCGTCAGGGGCTCTTCGGCCAGGGGGAGGGCCGCGGGCTCGGGCAGCAGGGCAGGGGGGCGACCTTCGATGCTGGCGGGGAGCCAGGGCAGGGGTGCCGCGGTGGACCCGGGCGTCCACCACGGGCCGGGGATCGCGGGTGCGACCAGCTCCAGCACGACGAGCAGCGCGAGCGGATCGTCCCAGGGAGCGGCGCGGCCCCAGCGGGCCGGATCCCAGGGGGCCTCGGCGGCGCCGTCAGGTTCGGGCCAGCGGACCTGCACGGCGGGGTCGGGCCAACCGGGCACGGCCCAGGAGAGCGCTCCCGGAGGCGCCGCCGTGGGGAGGCCGGTGACGGGGTCCAGGGCGTCCGATGGGCCCACCAGGGGCCCGCCCGGGAAGAGCTGGAGCCGGCCCTGCATGGCCAGGCCACCGGGCATGGTCGGATCGCGCGCGCCGCCGGGGCTGGGGTGGTCCAGGCGGCGCTGCAGGGGGCTCGCCCAGGCGAGCTCGAAGCCGGCGCCGGCCGGGGCCCACTGCGCGCTGTGGCTCTCGGGGCCCGCCACGACCTGCAGGCCCAGCCCGCCCTCCAGCAGCAGGGCGGGCCGCCCGCCCTCTCGCAGGCCCAGCAGCCGGCCCTCGTGGTAGCGCAGCAGGGTGCGCCCGCCGGGCCCTTCGATGACTTCAGGGCGGCCGAAGGGATCCCAGCGCAGGGTGAAGCTGGCCAGCGGGGTGTCCGCGGCTGGGTCCCGCACCCGCACGGCGATCAGCCGGCCCAGGGGGTCGTGGGCCAGCTCCGCGATCCCCGCGTCGCCCTCGATGGCGGTGACCCGATCCTGCGCGTCTCGCGCCCAGCGCAGGGTCTGCCAGGCGACACCCCAGGCGGAGGCGTCCCCGTCGATCGTGGCCTCCAGGGGGCGGCCCTCCGGGTCCGTGGTGACGGCGAGGGTGCCAGGGGGGCCCTCGCGCCGGCCCGGGAACACGCTCCAGGCGCCGTCGGCCTGCTCCACGGAGGTGATCTCACCCAGGGGACCGTACCTGATCTGGCGCGCGCCGCCGTCACCGCGGATCGCCGTGGGGCGGCCGAGGGCGTCCTGCCCGACCTGGGCCTGGAAGAGGAGGGCGCCGGTGGCGTCCTCCATGGTGAGCTGCTGCTCCCCGCGTTCCAGCCCGGCCTTGAGCAGGACGCCGTCGGGCAGGCGCAGGAGCGTCGGGTGCCCGGCTTCGTCGCGCTGGATCCCGAGGATCACCGCACCCGGCCCCTCCACCTGCACGGGGCGGCCGGCACCGTCGCGCCGCCAGCGGGCGCGCAGCCCGAGCGTGTCCGCCTGTCGGGGCAGCCCCCGGGGGTCCACCTCGAGCGCGATCCCGCCATCGGGGCCCTGGACCTCCACCACGCGGCCCACGTTGTCGCGCTGCAACGCCCAGGTCTGCTCGCCCAGGCTGACCCGGACGACCCGCCCCGCGAGATCGCGTTCGAGGTTCCAGGCCTGCTCTCCCAGGGCTACCGTGCGCACCAGCCCTGCCATGTCGCGCGCGAAGGCGAGCCCGCCGGCGGGCCAGGTCACGCGATCGAGGCGGCCAGCGGGGTCGCGGTGCCAGGCGAGCAGGGGCGTGGTGGCGCCCGGTGCGCCCTCCGCGAGCTCCGTGGGGCGGCCCAGGGCATCGCGCCGCAGCTCGACCCGCCGCCCGCCCAGGGCCAGGGAGCGGAGGGCGCCCCAGGCATCGCGCCCGATCTCGATCCGCGTCCCGTCCGCCTGGAACACGCTGCGCGCGCGCCCCATGGCGTCCAGCGCCCAGCCCGTGACGCGCCCGAGTGGGTCGGTGAGCCGGGTGATGGCGCCGTCCTGGCGCCGGCCAAGGCGTGTCTGCTCCTGGTCGCGGCGCACCAGCGCGAGCAGGCCGCCGGGGGTGCGGGTCCAGTCGATGTGGCTGCCATCCGGCGCGTCGAGCCCGGCGACCTGGCCGAGGAGGTTGAAGGCCAGCTTCCACACACCGCCGCCCGCGTCGGTGATGCGCCCGGGGGTGACTCCGGTGTGCCCGCTGAGGCGGGTCTGGGCACCGACGGCGTCGACGATGGTCTCGACGCGCCCGGCGGCGTCCCGCTCGATGTGGGTGGTGCTGCTCGTGCCCCTCCCGATCTGGCGGACCAGCCCGGCGGTGTCCCGCGGGAAGCGCCGGGACAGGAGGCCGTCCGAGATCTCGGTGACCCGTCCAGCCTCGTCCAGGAGGTAGGTGCGGCTGCGGCCGACAGGGTCCACGACCCGCAGGCTGTGCCCCTCGTCGTCCCGCAGCAGGCGCCAGCGCCCTCCGGTGGGGTCGTTGACCTGGACCAGCCGACCCTGGGTGTCCCAGCTCAGGCTCCAGCGCCCGCCGTTCGCGTCGTGCAACAGGATAGGGCGGCCGGCCTCGTCGCGGGAGAGGTGCGTCGTGCGCCCGGCGGGATCGCGCCAGCCCAGCACGCCGGCCTCACCCTGCAGCAGGGTCGCGGCATGCCCGGTGGGGTCGGTCACCGTGATCTCGCCCTGCCGGCGCTGCACCCGCCAGGGCAGGCCCCGACCGTCCCAGGCGCGCTCCAGGCCTCCAGCGCCCCACTCGTAGCGCCAGCGCGCGGCGCCAGGACCGGCGAGGAGCCCCACGCGGCCCGCGTCATCCCGCTGCACCTCGAGGCTGGAACCGTCGCTCCAGACGACCCCCTGGAGCGCTCCCTCCGCGTCGTAGTGGTACCGCGCGCGCATCCCGTCGGCGCCGGTGACCGCGGTGAGGTGGCCGGCGTCGTCCCACTCGTAGCGCGCCTGCTGCCCCGCCGGCCCGGTGGCCATCCGGACGCGGCGCCCCTGGATGACCACGGCCTCGCCGAAGGTGACCCGGCCGCCCCAGACGCCCTCGATCCAGGCCAGCTCACCCTGGACCCAGCCCAGCTTCAGGGTGTCGCCTGCGGGCGCCCGGCGCTCCAGGAGGTGCCCGTCGAGGTCGAAGCGCTCGGTGGCGCCGCCAGGCAGGTCCACCTGGTAGCCTTCCTCGAGGCAGGTCAGCACGGCGTCGGACGTGTGCGCCTGGTAGCCGGTGGGGCAGCTGGGCTGGGAGGGGTCGGGCCAGATGGGCGGGAAGGCGCGCCGCTGAGCCCCCGCGCGCTCCCAGGTGGCCCCCGCGATGGAGAGGGACAGGGTGGAGACGCCTCGCCAGCGCCAGCCATCGGGCTCCCAGACGCGGCCCAGGCGCAGCGGCGCGGGCTCGGCGGACACGACGAGGTCGTCCACCTCCAGCCACAGATCGCCGCTGACCGGGTCCGCGCCCGCGACGCCGCGACCCGGCAGGCGCGCCTCGCCGCCAGGGGGAGGGAGCGGGCCGAACCAGACCGTGCCGTCGGGTCCCAGCAGGCGCGCGGGGCGGGCCTCTACCCGCCCGCACAGGGCCAGCGCGAACAGAAGGAGGCCCGCGATGGGCCGGGCTGCCCTCAGGATCACGGCGCTCCGATGTAGAGGAAGGCACCCCAGTAGGAGGGATCGCTCTGGTTGGAGGTGCCGGCGAGGTCGGCGGACTGCAGGGTCTGGCGGGCTTCGGCCAGGGCGCGGGCGGGGGAGTGCTCGCGCTTCAGGGCGTCGTACACGGAGGAGAGGTAGCGGGAGCGCAGGATCGGGGGCACGTCCCACATGGCGATGAGCACGCCCGTGGCGCCGGCGTCGCGCAGCGCCTGGGCGCGCACCAGCTGCACCTCGGGGCTGGGACCGGTGCTGATGGTGACCACCTTGGCGGAGGTCTTGCCACACGCGATGGTCGGCAGGGCGGTGGTGCCGTCCTTCCAGACGAAGCCGCCGGCGGGGCCCTGGGGGATGCCGGTCAGGTGCACGTAGCGCGCCCTGGTGTAGCCGGTCTTGGTGGCGGTGACGCCCCCATCGTCGTTGTCGTCCTCCTCCTTGGCGGGGTCGCCCTCCTGTGCGGGGGCGGCCTTCTCCTTCTCCTTCTCCTCCTCCTCGGGGCTGCCCTCGAAGGCGGCTTTGGTGACCTCGTCGCCCTGGAGCACCACCGAGAACCCTCCGCCGAACAGCCTGCCGATGGCAGAGGTCTCGCCCTGCGGTTTGAGGCTGGCCTCGAGCATGGTGCGGGTCACGTCGTCGATGATGGCGAGCTCCTCCTCGCTCATGTGCTGCAGGTCGGGGAGATCTTCGCGGCAGAGCCCCAGGAAGTCGGGCTTGTAGGGGCCGGAGGACGGAACGGGCGGTGTGCCCAGGTAGGGGAGCGCGGCCACGGTCCGGATGTCGGCCAGGTAGCGACGGCCCTCCATCTGCTCGGGCAGGGCGGCCCAGGGGAGCCGAAGGATCTGCGGATCGGCCACCACCAGGTAGCGCGCGATGCCCACGAGCTCGCCCACCACGCCGTCGATGATCTCGCGGCGGAATTGATCGCCCGCGCGCGGGTTGGTGGCGGCGCCGCCGAAGGCGGGCCCCTTGTGGAGGGCGTCGAGGTAGCCCTGGGCCGCGCCGCGCAGCTCGCCGGGGTCGTCCAGCCGCCTGGCGATGACGTTGTTGGGGGTGACCAGCAGCAGCTCGCCCGTGTCGGCCCCCAGCCGCAGGGAGAAGATGGCCACCTCGGCGAAGCTCGCGCGCGCCTCCGCGATGGTCATGGGGGTGGGCATGGAGGCGAAGCAGGGCTCTGCGGGCAGGGCCGCCGCGGTGGCCTCCCGAGCGGCGGTGGGGAACTCCGCGGTGCCGGCCAGCCAGAGGAGGGTGCGGGCCTGCTCGCTGGCCACGGCCAGCCGCAGCGCGCGGGAGGCGTCGGTCTCCAGCGCGATGGTCCAGTCGAAGCCGACGCTGACCGCGAGGCGCTTGAAGGCGCGGTAGTGGGCGAACTCGTGCAGCGCGAGCAGGCTCTCCTCGCCCCCGCGCCCGATCTGCGCCATGGCCAGCCGGATGTCGGTGGAGAGGTCGGGGCCGTCGGCGCCGTCGAGGGCCAGCAGGGGCCCCCAGCGGCCCTGGCGATGGACCGCGACGCTCGGCATGGCCCTGCGGTAGGCGGCGGCCGCCCTCACCGTGTCGCCGGCGGCCAGGGCCTGGCGCGCTTCGGCCCAGCCGGCCATCCCCGTGGTCTCGGTCGGGGGGGCCGTGGCCGCAGGTTCGGTCAAGGCACGCCACGACGCCACGGAGGCGGGCTCGTCGGGGAAGGGGGCCGGCGCCGTCGCGGCGACGTCTGCAGAGAGTCGGCGGGCGTAGATCTCGGCCGCGAGCGCCGGTGTGGCGCCCTGGTCGAGCTCGGCGAGGACCTTGGCGGTGATGTCGCGTGCGGACAGGATGCGGGCCTGGCGCTCCAGGGTGAGGCGCGCCTCGAGGCTCGCGGTGCGCCAGCCAAGGACGTCGGCTGTGGCGACGGCCTCGCGCCCGGCGGTGAGGGACTCGGGCTGACCAGCCCAGGCCCAGGTTCGCGCCAGGGCTACATCGACCGCCAGGGCGCCGGTGCCGCCCTCTGCCGCCAGCTTGTCACGGGCGCCGACGAGATCGCCCGCGCACAGGGCCTCCATGCCGGCAACCCAGGCGGCCTCCTGGGGCGGCAGGGCGCCGGCCGCGAGGGCCAGGGCGTCGGCGTCGCAGGCGCGCCAGCCGGCGCGCGCCAGGGTGCGGGCCATGGCCGTGGCGTGATCACCGCCGGCACCCTCGGGCAGGGCCTTGGTGCCGAGCTCGATGCTCGCGGCGACCTCGCCGGCCGCCAACCCCGTCTCCATCTCCAGCTCCAGGGCGCGATGGAGGGCTGGACCACCCGTCTCGGGGAGGGCGGCCACGGCGGCCTGCGCCGCATCGTGGGCGCTGTCCACCTCGCCAGCCTTCATCAGCCCCGCGATGCCGCGCTCCAGGAGCGCCCGGGAGCCAAGCCCGTCGTGGTTCTTCAGCGCCTCCGTCGCGCCCTCGATGGCCAGCTGGGCGCTGGCGATGGCGTCCTCGCCGAGGCGCAGCCGCCACTGCAGCGCCGCCGCGGCGGCCCGGGGATCCCCGACCGCCGCGATCTTCTCGATCTCCGCCTTGATGGGATCGAGCTCGCCCAGGCGCTGCCGGGCGGCGGCCCGCATGTCCGCGGCGCGCCAGCCCGGCACGCCGGCGGCTACATCGAGGAGCTTGCGGAGCTTCTTGGGGTCCTTCTCGGCGGCGGCCAGCGCGAGGGCGTCGGCGGGCACCGCCGGGTCGAGGGTCAGGCCCTCGATGGGCCAGCCCTTCGCGGCCACCTGGGCCAGGAACGCGGCGGAGGCGTCCGGATCCGAGGCCCGCAGCGCCTGGGCGGCGTCCAGCGCGTCCGCGGGGCGCGCCGCGGCGAGGGCGAGGGTGGCGCGCAGGGCGTGGTGGAGGGCGCCCTGACCTCCGAGGGCCTCGGTGACCGAGAGGCGGTCGAGCAGGTCGCCGGGCGCGCCGGAGCCGAGCGCCGCCAGCTCCAGCTGGTACCACAGCGCGGTGTCCGTGGGGTCGGCCGCCAGGGCGGCCTCGAGGGCGGGGAGGGCCTCGGCGGCGAGGCCCAGGTCGAGGGCGGCGCGCGCCTGATCGATTGGATCGACCTCGGGGGGCTCGGGGACGTCCACCGGTTGCTGCGCGGCGGCGTTGGCGGGGTCCTCGGTGGGCTCAGTGGGCTGGTCGTTGCCGCAACCGGCGGTCAAGGCGAGGGAGAGCAGCAGGGGCAAGTACTTCATGGGGCCATCCTGAGGTTCCGTGACACGGTGCGACATCCTACCACGGCAGCGACAGAACGCGTCACCACGGGGCGGCCGCGCCTACTTGCACAGCCGCTGGGCATCCTCGAAGCAGGTGACGGTGCCGGGGCCGGTGAGGGCGAACCAGACGACGATGCGGCCGGCCTGGGTGCTCGATCCCGTGATGCGACAGGGCCCCCGCCCGGCGTCGTTCAGGACCACGGGAGGGGGGCCCCTGCCCGAGCCCTGCTGGCAGCGCACTTCGATCTCGTAGATGTCGGCCAGCGCCGACTTGAATTCGACACTGAAGCTCTCCCTCGGGGCTGGGGCCTGGCTGTTGGGAGTGAGGACGACGATGGGCGGAGGGGGCGGCACCTCCGGCGGTGCCTCTGGCTCGTCGGGCTCGTCGGGCTCGTCGAAGCCGAGCGGTTCGTCGGGTTCGTCGGGTTCGTCGGGCAGGACGGGCTCGTCCGGGGGGGGCGGGGGAGGCTCCGCGGGCGGCTCGGGCGCGGGGGCAGCCGCGGCCGCGGCGGTGGCGCCACCCTGTTGTTGCCCCAGCGCCGCGATCGCGTCCTGGCGGGAAGGGCGTGGCGGTTGGGAGGGGGGCGGGGAAGGGGAAACGCCTGGAGCGGGCTCGGGGGTCGCCTGGGGTTCGGCGGTTGACACCGCGGGTGGTGCGGCGGGCCGGTCCGGGGTCGGCTCGGGCGCCTCGGCCAGGGCATTGCCCTCGGGGAGGGGCTCGGCGGAGGGATCCTCTGGAGTGGGGAGCGCCTCCGCCAGCGCGCCGCTCTCCAGGATCGCGGCGAGGTCGGGGGGGTGATCCACGATCTCTTCGGCGCCGTGCGGGAGCAGGCGGGGCAGCAGCTGCAGGCCCGCCCAGATCCCCCCGAGCAGGGCGGCGGCCCCCAGGGGCAGCAGCAGCCAGCGCGTGCCCCCGCGGCGCCGGGGCGGGGCCTCCTCCGCCTCTCTCTCGATGGGCCCGAGGTGGTCGGGGGCTGCGGGGACGACGCTGCGCACCTCTCGCGGCGGAGGCGGGGGCGGCTTGCGTTTCAGCTCGATGGTGGGGGCTTCCTCGGTCTGCGGCTCCTGAACCTCGTCGGTGGGCGCGTCATGCACGAAGACCTGCGCCACGGGGACCGGCGGCAGGGCCGCCATGGCGATCAGGGGCGGGCGCCCTTCGCGCACGGCGGAGCTGTCGCGCTCGGGGAGCGTGGGCGGCGGGCGGGCCGGGGCGGGGGCCGGGGCCTCCGGCTCCTCGAGGTGCGGCAGGGTGGGCTCTGCGCCCGCGGCGATCTCGGCCCGGAGCTGCTCCACCATCTCCGGGGACACCACCTCGGTGGCCATCTCCTCCACATCGCCGGTGGGCTCGGGCGGTGGGGCGAAGGCCAGGGGGGGGCGGGTGGTGGAATCCTTGGGGGGAGGCGCCGGCGCGGGTTCGGGCGCCTTGGGTGCGAGGCGTCGCAGCAGCCCGGGGATGGCGGCCGGGGCCCAGGTGCGCAGGCCGGGGGAGTGGTGCCTCAGGGCGTGGCTGCGCAGCTCGCGTGCCAGATCCGCAGGGGAGAGGCGGGCCTGGGGGTTGTATTGCATGGACTGGCGGACGATGCGGGCGAGCTCCTCCCAGCCCTCGTGGACCACCTTGGCGGCGATGCGGATCGCCGTGCGCCTGAGCATGGCATCGTGGTCTTCGGGGCTCTCGCCGGGAGGCAGCACCGGCTCGCCGGTGAGGAGGGTCACGAGCATGGCCGCGGTGCCGTAGGCCGAGGCCGGCCCGGCGTGCAGCCCCTCGGGGGGCGCGTACCCCGGCGCGCTGGGGGGCAGCGGCTGCCCGAGCGCGGCCACCCGGAACCCGGCCACGCGCACGCGCCCGAGCCCGTCGATGAGGATGTCGTCGGGCGAGGGGCCGGGATGGACGACCCGCGCCTCGCGCTGGCCCGGGAGCTTCACGCAGGCTGCGTCGATGGCGGAGGCCACGGTGGAGGCCAGCTCCGCCACAGCCCGCAGGGGCAGGCGCTCGTGGCGCTCGGCCAGCAGCGAGACCGTACGGGAGAGGCCGATCCCGGCGCAGGTCTCGTAGACCAGGGCGGCCTGCCCGCCGACGGCGGTGACGTGCACCACCCGCAGGACGTTCTGGTGGCGGATGCGCGAGAGGAGGCGCGCCTCGTCGCGCAGCGCGGCGAGGGCCTCGGCGCCGGCCTGCATGCCCGCCACAGGGTGCACGAGCACGGCCTGACGCTCACCCTGGGGCGAGCTCAGCCAGCCCTCCCGCACCTCGTGGTGCCAGGCGTCGCAGCGACCCGTCAGCTTCAGTTTCGCGGCGGCCAAGGTCCGACCTTCGCGGTGTCGGCACCGCCCGGGTGCCGGGTTCGACAGCAACGTAGCACGGCATGGGCGGGGGCGCGTGCACCCCGAGGGGGCCTGCGCTTCGCCGGCGGGGTGCCACCGCTCCCAGGCTGGATAAGGAACCGGGCGCGGGGTCGCCCACGAACCGCGCGCCTGGAGTGTCCATGTCCGAGCAGGACGAGCCCTACGTCAACGAAGAAGACGCCGTCGAAGCCCTCGATCCGATGGGAGGCGAGGCCCGCCCGCTGCCCAGGCGCTTCGGCGCGGGGGTGTCGGCGCTGTCCCCCTCCAGCGCGGCGGGCTCGCAGCGCGATCTGCTGTCCCACTACCTCTCCGAGCTGCGCCGCTACCCGCTGCTCAGCCCGGAGGAGGAGCACGAGACCGCCATCGCCTACTACGAGCGTGGCGATCATCGCGCCGGGGAGCGGCTGGTGACCGCCAACCTGCGGCTGGTGGTCAAGCTGGCCTTCCAGTACCACCGCCAGTGGTCGAACGTGCTCGACCTCATCCAGGAGGGCAACGTCGGCCTCGTCCAGGCCCTGTCCCGCTACGATCCCTACCGCGGGATCCGCTTCTCTTCCTACGCGCAGTACTGGATCAGGGCCATGATCCTGCGCTTCCTCATGGACAACTACCGCCTGGTGCGCCTGGGGAGCACCCGCGCCGCCCGCCAGCTCTTCTTTCAGCTGCGCAAGGAGCGCGAGCGCCTGATCAAGGAGGGCCTGCAGCCCAAGACCCGCCTCATCGCCGAGCGCCTCTCGGTGTCCGAGAGCGAGGTCATCGCGGTGGACCGCCACATGCGCGCGCCGGCCATGTCCCTCGACGCCCCCCTGTCCGACGGCGAGGGCCGTGCCCTGGTGGATGTCATGCCGGATGAGGACGTCCTGGGCCCGGAGACCGACGTGGTGCGCGGCCAACTGCAGGACGTGGTCCGCCAGAAGCTGGCCCTGTTCGCCGAGTCCCTGCACGATGTGCGCGAGCTGGCCATCTGGAACGAGCGCCTGATGGCGTACGAGCCCGAGAGCCTCTCGGCGCTCGGCGAGCGCTTCGGCGTCAGCAAGGAGCGCATCCGCCAGCTCGAGGTGCGCATCCGCAAGAACCTCAAGGTCTTCCTGAAACGTGAGCTGGGCGAGGAGATCGACTTCGAGTTCACCACCACCTAGCGGGCAGCACGTGGACCCCACCGTGTCGCCGCCCCGGGCTCGCTGGACCCTGCTGGTGATCCTGGGCGCGGCGCTCTGCTACACCTGGCCGCTGGCGTTGCACCCGCTGGACCTGCTGGGCCACCCCCTGGGGGAGACCGACAACCACGCCTGGATGTTCTGGCGTGCCCTGCGCCAGCTCCAGGGCGCCGGCCCCCTGGCGAGCTGGCCCGACGGCCTGCCCCTGCCCTTGATGGACCCGGTCAACCTGCCCCTGGCCGCCCTGGCCGGCACCCTGCACCCAGCGCTCAGCTACAATCTCGTGCTGCTCGGCAACGTGTCGTTGCTGCTGGGCGCCACCTGGTGGCTGGCGCGGCAGCACGTGGGCCCGCGGGCTGGCTGGGTCGCCATGGTGGCGGTGGCCTGCAGCCCCTTCCTCTCCGGGGAGCTGGAGTTCGGCATCACCGAGTCGCTGCCCTTGTGGGCCCTGGCCGCGCACCTGGCCTTCCTGGAGCGCCTGGCGCGCGGCGGCGGGCGCCACGACGCCCTCGGCGCGGGCCTCTGCCTGGGGGCCTTCGCCCTCTCGGGGTGGTACAACGCCTTCTTTGGGGCTGTCGCCGAGGTGGTCCTGCTGGCCTGGTACGGCCTTCGCTCCCGCCGCTGGGGCTGGCTGGCCGCCCAGGCCGCCCTCGGCGCCTTCCTGCCCTTGCCCGCCCTGGTGCAGTTCCTCGGCATGCGCTCCTTCTGGCAGGGCCGCTGGCACGTCCCCGACAGCGTCCCCCGCGCCCACCTCGACCACTGGCGCTGGCTGCGCAACTACGGCACCGACGCGCTGAACCTGGTGCTGCCGAGCCTCGAGCCGGCCCCCATCTCCCACTCGGTCTACCTGGGCCTGGGGGTGCTGGCCCTGGCGGCCCTGGGGGTCTGGGGCGGGCGGCGCCGGGCGCTGCCCTGGCTGGTGCTGGCGCTGGTGTTCGTCGCGCTGGCCCTGGGGCACTGGCTGCGGGTGGGCGGGGCGCCGCTCACCATCGCGGGTCAGCCCATCCCCGGTCCCGCGCGGCTGCTGGTGCGGGCCCTGCCCCCGCTGGCCGGCCTGTCCCACTGGCACCGCGCGGTGGGCCCGGCCACCGTGTTCCTCGGCCTGCTCGCGGCGTTGGGCGCCGAGCGCCTGGTGGCGCGGCGGACGGGCCTGGCGCTGGGGCTGTGCGGGCTGCTGCTGGCCGAGTCCGTCCTGCTGGGCCAGACCCGCTGGCCGCGTGTGCACTACCCGCTCGATGCGCCGCCGATCTACGCCGCCCTGGAGGCGCCCGGCGCCCTGCTGGAGCTGCCCTTCGACAACGGGCGTCTGCCCTTCTCCCAGGACCCTCCGCGCCTCTACAACCGCTGGCAGATGGTCCATGGCCGGCCCGTGGCCGAGAGCTACGAGGGCCCGGACGCCATCCTGGCGGTGAACCGCCTGGCCGCCGCGGCCGATGCCCTGTGCGGCGTCGCGCCCACGAGGCCGCCCTTTGAGCTGCCGCCCCCGGCCATGCGGGACCCAGCCCCGCTCGCCGACCCGGAGGTGCTGGCGGTGGAAGCCGCGGCCCTGCGCGACGTGGGCTTCGCCTACGTCGTACTGCATCGGGAGCGCGCGCAGACCCCGGCCAGGGCCGAGGCGCTGCTCACGCGCGCCTTCGGGTCGCCCGAGGTGGACCTCGGCCCCTGGGTGGCCTGGGCCGTGGAGGGCACGGCCCAGGACCCAGGCAGCGATGCGTCAAGCTACGAAAAGTAGACCCGACTCAACGAACCGTAGCCGTGTTCTGCTGCGCCGCCGGGGGTTCAGCGCCGTCAGCCGACGCTGCCACGCCGATCGACCCCAGCAGGAGGCAGGCGAACGCGAGCAGGAGAAAGACGTTGAGGAGAGAGGACGTACCGAGCTTTTCGTCATGCTTGACGGTCAACGAGCGTGCCATGGTAGGCTCCGGCGGGGGCAGCGGCCAGCAGCGTGAGGAGGGAGCGGGGAGGGAGGAGCGGGGGAGGGGGCGAGAAACAGGTTAGCAAGGAGCGTGCCAGTTCGGTTCTGTGAGGTCCCATGCCCCGCCTGCCCCTCGCCCTGCTCTGCCTGCTGCTGTCCGCCGCCTGCGGCGACGCGGACACCGGCGAGGCCCCCGAGGCCGACACGGACACCGACGCCGACGCCGACACGGACAGCGACGCCGACGCGGACAGCGACGCCGACACCGACACGGCGGATCCCGAGCGGGTGGACGACGACGGCGATGGGTACAGCGAGGTCGAGGGCGACTGCGACGACACCGCCGCGAGCGTCCACCCCGGGGCGGAGGAGCACTGCGACGGGGTCGACGAGGACTGCGACGGCGAGACGGACGAGGACGCGGTGGATCCGACCACCTGGTACGCCGACGCCGACGCCGACGGCTACGGTGTGGCAGGCGATGCGGAGATCGCCTGCGATGCCCCCGCGGGCATGGTGGCCGCGAGCGGGGACTGCGACGACCGCAACTGGCTGGTGCACCCCGGCGCGGCCGAGGTCTGCGGCGACGAGGTGGACCAGGACTGCGATGGGGTGGTGGACGACGGCTGCATCGCGCTGGACGCCGCCGACGCCGTGCTGCGCGGCGAGGCCACCGTGGACCACGCGGGTGAGGACCTGGCGGCCGCGGGTGACGTAGACGGTGACGGCCTCGCGGATCTGCTGGTGGGCGCCTACGAGAACCGCCACAACGGCGAGTGGGGTGGGGCGGCCTACGTGGTGGGCGGCGCGACCCTGGGCGGCGAGGCGTCCCTGGCCGACGCCACCGCGTGCCTCTACGGCCCCTACCTCAGCTCCTTCGCCAGCAGCCTGACCGGCCTCGGAGACCTGGACGGCGACGGCTTCGCCGACATCGCGGTGGGCGCCTACCAGGGCGATCCCAGCGGCGCGGGGCACTCGCCCAACGACGCGGGCATGATCTGGGTGTTCTCGGGCTCGCTGGCCGGCATCCTCGACCCCACGGCGGACGCGCGCGCCTCCTGGGCGGGAAACACCGCCTACGATCAGCTCGGCTACGCCGTGGCCGGCGGGGGCGACGTGGATGGCGACGGTGGGCTGGACCTGCTCGGTGGGGCGCCGGGGTACTCCAGCACCGGCGCCGCCTGGGTGTTCGACGGCGCGGCCACCGGCGCCGGCACCGTCAGCGCCGCCTCTTCACGCCTTGGCGGGGGCTACGACCACCTCTTCGGCTGGGCGGTGGCCGTGCTCGGCGACGTGGACGGCGACGGCCTGGACGACGTGGCCGTGGGCGCGCCGGGGGCCTCGGACCTCGGGGCCGGTGGCGGGGCCGTGTTCCTCTGGTCGGGCCCGCTCGGACCCGCAGAGCAGTACCTGGGTGCCGAGGGGCAGCTCCACGGCGACCCCGGCAGCATGCTGGGCGCGGCGGTGGCCGCCGCGGGCGATGCGGACGGCGATGGGCTGCGTGACCTGCTGGCCGGGGCCCCGCACGACGCGGCGGGGGGCAGTGACGCCGGCGCGGCGTTCCTGGTGCTCGGGCCCGGGCGGGGCGCGAGCGCCATCACGGCCGCGGCGGCGCTGATGGTCGTCGGCGACACCAGCGATCTGGCGGGCAGCGCCGTGGCCTCCGCCGGCGACCTGGACGGCGACGGCGCCGCCGAGGTGATGGTCGGCGGCCCCGGGCGCGGCGCCGGGCATGCCTGGCTGTGGCGCGGGGGAAGCGGCGGCACCGTGGACGTTGGGCGCGCGGATCTCCAGATCTCGGGCGTGACCGGTGGCGATGAGGCCGGCGCTGCGGTGGTCGGGCTCGGCGATGCGGACGGCGATGGCGTGCCGGACCTCGCCATCGGCGCTCCCTCCGCCGGGTCCGGCGCCACGGGCGCGGCCTACGTGATCTCAGGCGCGGGCCTGCTCTGACCCGCTCAGCCTCCTTCGGTTACGTCCCCGACGCCCCGGGAGGTGCCATGGAGAGCGAAGCCCGCGCCGCCGAGCTGCACAGGCTGCTGGTCGAGGAGCCCGATCCAGGTCGCCGGGCCGAGGCCCACTTCGAGCTGGGGCGCATCGCGCTCGGCCGCCGCCGGCCCGACCTCGCCATCCGCCACTTCCGCGAGGCCCTGCTGCTGGAGCCCAAGCTGGAGCGCGCCCGCGCGGCCCTCAAGAACCTGGGCGAGCTGTCCCGCGTGCGCGACCCCTCCTTCACCCCGCAGGAGCCCGGCCGCGGTCGCGCGGCCGTGCGCTCGTTCTTCGCGCGCTGGCGGCGGAGGGGCGCATAGGAGCCTGTGCGCCCCGCGCTGCTATGGCAGCCGGATGTCCTTCTCCGCCTTGGTCTTCACCGCGTAGCCCTTGGCGGTCCAGTCGCTCACGATACCGGCCACCCAGGCGTCCAGCTCGCCCTTGTCGGTGAAGGGCTCGGGGCTGGTGAGCACGGGCCAGGGGGCGTCGACCGTGCACTTGGTGAGCTTGGGCTTGACCGAGCGGAGCGGGCCCTCCACGGCGCTGTTGATGATCCATCGGGCGCCGGGATCGCCCACGAGGGCGGTGTGCAGGATGGCGGTCTTTGCGTCGCCTTCGCAGTCGCCGGCCTCGACCGCGGCGCTGCCGTACCAGTAGATCCCGCCCTGGGCGCGCTCTGGGTAGACGGTGGGCAGCAGCTCGGCGGCCTTGGCGTCGGAGCCGGCGTTGGCGAGGCGGTCGGCGATGGCGCGGGCCTTCTCGGCGCCCAGCTGCTGGGCCATGCCGACGAGGGCCTCTTCCAGCCGCGCTTTGTCGGCCGGGTTCATCTCCTCGCCCAGATCCGGGGCCACCGCGGTCTCCATCTTCATGAGGATGGACTCGAAGGGCCCGCCGTTTCCCGCGGCTGCCACGGCGCTGGTGGAGAGGACGGCGAGGGAGTCGGGGCCGAGGCGGCGCACGAGGGCGTCGGCCAGGGCGTTCCACTTGTCGTCATACAGCTTTGGCGGGGGGTTCTCGACCTGCTGCTGCAGCCAGGCGCCGAAGTCTGGGGCCTGGCAGGCCACCAGGGCGTCGTCCCACTGGGTGAAGTCGATGTCCTGGAGGCCGAAGTAGGCGCCTTCGAGGAAGCCGACGACCTTGGGGTTGTACTCGCAGGCCATGCCGATGCGCTCGGCCACCTCGTCTCGCGCTTCGTAGGAGGAGAGCTTGCCCACCATCTCCCAGACCGCGTTCCAGATGTCGGCGTCGATGGCGACCATGGAGATCGCGAGCAGGGTGTCGGCGTCTCCCGCCCCGCGCATGAAGACCGGGAAGGACTGGTTGGCGACCTTCGGATCGCAGGCCACGACCTTCTTGAACTGGGAGACCAGCTGATCTCCTCCGAGTGACTCGGCGCCGCGGGTGAGCGATTCGCACTTGGCGTGGGCGGCGCTGGCGCCGAAGGTCAGGGCGATGAGCACGGCGGAGGCGAGAAACTGCTTCATGGGGATACCTCGGGAGGGGGGCTCGGGGCTACCTTCTACTGCAATGAGGCGGTGGCGTCTAACCTGTCGCCCGCGCTGGAACATGGACCCCGCGCGGGCCGCCCAGCTTCCGGTGCCCCCCGGCTACTCACCCCAGTCGGAGAAGAAGTCGACCCGCCGGGTGTCCTCGCTGGCCCGCCGGGCGCGGGGCCGGGCCCACTCGCGCAGCTCTTTGAGGCGGTCGTCCATGGTGATGGCCAACGGGACGGTCTCGCGGGTGGCGTCGAGCAGATCCTCGTGCCGCAGCTCGCGGCGCTCGGCCCAGGCCTTGAAGAGGGCCGAGACCACCACCTGCTCCAGCTCCGCGCCCGAGAAGCGCTCGCTCTCCTCGGCGATGGTGGTGAGGTCGAAGGCCTCGGGGTCGCGGCGCCGGCGGCGCAGGTGGATCTCGAGGATCGCCAGGCGCTCGTGCACGTTGGGCAGGTCGACGAAGAAGATCTCGTCGAAGCGGCCCTTGCGCAGCAGCTCTGGGGGCAGCAAGCGCACGTCGTTGGCGGTCCCCACCACGAACACGGGCAGGGTCTTCTCCTGCATCCAGGTGAGGAAGGCGCCCAGCGCCCGGCCGCCGCCGTCATCCCGGGTGGCCATGAAGCCCTTCTCCAGCTCGTCGATCCACAGCACCACGGGGGCCAGGCCTTCGGCGATGCGCACGGTGTCGCGCAGGGAGGACTCGGCCTGCTCCTGCACCTGGAACACGGCGCCCACGTCGAGCCGCAGCAGCGGCACCTTCCAGGCGCCGGCCACGCACTTGGCCATCAGTGACTTGCCGCAGCCCTGGACCCCCAGCAGGAACAGGCCGCGGGGCGCGGGCAGGCCGAAGGCGCGGGCCTCCTCCGAGAAGGCCGAGGCGCGTTGATCCAGCCAGGCCTTGAGGCTGTCCAGCCCGCCCACCGAGCCCATGTCGTCGTTCAGGTCCCAGAACTCGAGGTGCCGGCTGCGGCGGATGGCGCGGCTCTTCTCCTCCACCACCAGGGGGAGATCCGCCGGCGTGAGGCGCCCACCCGCCAGGCGGATGCGGTGCAGCATGCGGCGGATCTCGGTGGCGGTGAGCCCGGCGGAGGCCCGCACGATCAGCTCGCGGGCTTCGTGGGTGGGTGCGAGGTCGTGGCGCTCGGCGGCCTCGTCGAGCAGGCCGCCGATCTCCTCGGGACCCGGCAGGCCCACGTCGATCACGGTGCAGTCCTTCTCGATCTCGCGGGGCAGGACCAGCAGGGGGGCCACCACCAGCAGTGACTGGGCGCGCGCGGCCAGGACCGGCTCCAGATCCCGCAGGTGGCGGATCACCAGGGGGTCGTCGAGCCAGGGGTGGAAGTCGTTGAGGAGGAAGAGCGCCGGCTCGGGCACCGACAGGATGTGGACCAGGGCGCGGGCGGGGGCCGTGGTCTCGGGGACGGGCTCGCCGTCGGGGCCCACCAGGCCGCTGGTCACGCGCCAGCGCCAGACCACCAGGCCCTCCCTGAGGCCGATCTCCTGGACGCGGCGCTCGACGCGCTGCTCCTCGTGGGTGAGCAGGTAGAGCAGGGCATAACGGGCGCGGACGAGCAGGCCGAGCTGTTCGAGGCTGTAGCTCATGGCGCCATCATAGCGCGGCGAGCCCCGCGAGCCTTGCCCCTGCGGCGAAACGAGGCTAGCCGAGACCCCTCCCGGGTAGGCCTATGAGGCTGGTCATCACCGTCTCCCGCACCTCGAGTCTCGAGGCGTACTACACCACCGTGCACATCGCCCACGAGGCGCTGCTGCGCGGCCATCCCGTCCGCGTGGTGGAGCCCTGGGACTTCGAGATCGACGAGAGCGGTCGCCTGGTCACGCGCGCCCACGCCATCGACACCGCCCCCGAGAGCCGCGAAGCCCTGGTGACCCTGCTGGCCGAGCGCCGGGCGCTGCGGCGCTACGTGGAGATTACGCCCGCCGACGTGCTGCTCCTGCGGGTCAACCCGCTGGACCCGGCGGTGCTCGCCTTCGCCCACCTGGCCCTCAAGGCGGGCGCCACGGTGCACAACGACCCCTCCACCCTCATGCTCACCGGGCACAAGGGCTACCTCGCCACCTTGGCCGGCGTGCCGCGGCCCGCCACCCTGATCACACGCAGCCGCGCCACGGCCCAGCTGTTCGCCGAGGGTCAGCGCGAGGGCGTGGTGCTCAAGCCGGCGCGCGCCTCGGGCGGTCGCGGCGTGAGCCTGGTGCGGCCGGGCAGCACCCACCGGGCCTTCGAGGTCGCGTTCGACGCCGCCCGGCGGCGGGGCGATGGCTACGTCGTGGTGCAGGAGTACCTTCCCCGCGCGGAGGAAGGGGAGAAGCGCCTGATGTGGCTGGACGGCGAGCTGATCGGCGGATACCTCCGCACCCGCGCTCCCGGGGATTTCCGGCACAACCTGGCCCAGGGCGGCAGCCCGCAGCCCTGTTCCATCGGCCCCGAGGACCACGCCCTCCTGGCCACGCTCTCTCCCTACCTCCTCCGTGACGGCGTCTGGCTGGCGGGCATCGACGTCATCGACGGCCGCATCGTCGAGGTGAACACCCTCAACCCCGGTGGGGTCCACTACGGCGACGTCCTGCGGGGCACCGACATGGCAGGCAGCATCATCAGCCGGCTCGAGCGCTGCCAGGCGGCCAGGAACCCCCAACCCCTGGAGAACCCGGTCTCATGAGCACCCGCGCCCGCAACGGGCTTCCCGACGAAGTGAGTGCGGCCACCCTGAGCCGCAAGCAGCTCGCCGAGCGCGTGCGGCGCGGCGAGAGCCTGGCCGAGGCCGACCTGCGGGGCCTCGATCTGTCGGGCTTCTGCTTCGATGGCTGCGATCTCACCCACGCCAAGCTGGCGGAGGCCAACCTCGTGGGGTGCTCCTTCCGCAGCGCCAACCTCACCGGCGCCAGCCTGTGGCAGGCCGACCTGCGCGACGCCAACTTCACCAGCGCCATTCTCGACGACGCGGACATGGACATGGCCGAGCTCGACGGCGCCACCCTGCTGCGCGCGCGCGTGCGCCGTGCCCTCTTCCCGCTGGACCGTCTGCCCATGGAGCGCATCCAGGAGAGCATCCGGACAGGGCGCCGGCTGGTCATGGACCGCGCCGCCGCCGGTGAGCGATAGTCCATGATCGGGTCCCTCGCCGCCACCCTGCTGTTCGGCTTCGCGCTGGCCGTGTTGGCCCAGCAGTCGGATGCCCAGCTCGTGGAGCACTTCAAGGCCGGGGACCAGCACGCCTTCAGCCACATCGTGCGACGCTACCAGGATCGCGTGTACTCGCTCTGCCTGCGCTGGATCGGCGACGCTTCCGTGGCCGAGGAGGTCGCCCAGGACGTCTTCATCGCCCTGTACCGCTCGCTCGGGGGGTTCCGCGGGGAGTCCAGCCTGTCCACCTGGATCTTCCGGGTCACCGTGAACCACTGCAAGAACAAGCGCCTCTACCGCACCCGCCGCAAGGTGGACCGCCATGAACCCCTCGAAGGCCAGGCCCGGGACGACGCGCCCCCGCGCCAGATCGCGGCGCCGGGCCGCGGAGCCGAGGCGGGGATGATGGCCAGCGAGGCCGAGGTGCTCATCAACACGGCGCTCGACGCCCTGAGCGAGGAGCACCGCCAGGTCATCGTGCTGCGCGACATCCAGGATCTCGACTACCACGAGATCGCTGAGATCCTCGACCTGCCCCGTGGCACCGTCAAGAGCCGGCTGCACCGGGCCCGCACCGAGCTCGCGCGCGCGCTGCGGAACCGGATCGGCCAAGAAGATGTCAAACCGAGCCATGGATGATTTCTTCGCCCGCAGCCGGCTCTCCGCCTACCTGGACGGCGAGCTCACCGACGCCGAGATGGCGGAGGTCGCCCGCGCCCTGGAGGAGCAGCCCGAGCTGCGCCAGGCCTTCGAGGAGCTGAAGGCCGCGGTGGATCTGCTGCACCGGCACGGCCCGGTGCAGGCCCCGGCGCGGCTGCACGCGGCCATCATGCGTGAAGTCGAGGCCGAGCCCACGAGGCGGCCCTGGCTGGAGCGCCTGCTGGGCCCGCTGGGGCGCTACCCCGCCCAGACCCTCGGGGTGGCGGTGGTGGCGGCGGTCGTGCTGCTGGTGGTGCTGCGGGGGCCCACCGTGGTCCACCCGCCGCCCGACGGGACGGCTGCGGGTGGGTTGCCCGTCGTGGCGGGCGACGCCGACCACGAGGCGGCGGCCCCGGACCAGGCGCCTGGCGCCGGCGGCGGCCAGGAGGGCACCTCCGCGGAGGAGCAGGCCCCCGCGGGGCCGGCCAGCACCAAGGAGGCGGGTGGCGCCGAGGACGAGTTCGACGCCCCCGGCACCCTCGGCTCCATCAGCGCCGAGGAGGAGCCGGTGGCCAAGAAGGGTCGCGGGAGCGTGCCCCTCGAGCAGGCCCTCGACACCAGGAAGGGCGCCACCTACGTGCCCGGCTGGGAACAAGAAGAGATCCCCGAGCGAGAGGTGGCGAAGGAGGGTGCCGAGGCCCCCGTGGTCGAGGCCGCCGGCGGCGCCGGCGCCTTCGCCTACCGGCTCACCCCCTCCTCCCCCGACGTGCTGCGCCGCCTGGTGGCCCTGGCCGAGAAGCTCGACGGCGCCGCCTACGAGGTGGACGGCGCGGCGCTCGACCCCCAGATCCTGACCGTCGAGCGCAACTACGCGCGGGTGGTGCTGCGCATCCCGGCCTCCCGGCTGGAGAGCGTGGAGCCCTACCTGAAGACCATGGGCGGGCTGGTGACGGTGCGCGCCGACCAGGAGCAGATCTACAACCTCGACTCCGTCGAGATCGAGATCGAGGTCCAGTACCTGCCCTGATGGCCTGTCAAGGTGTCGAAGGTCGACCGTCGAACCTTCGACGATCGACGGATCCCGGGACGGTCCAACGCCGCGGATCGCGAGGCACGCCCCTTGCTCATGGCGGGCGCGGAGGTGCGATCATGCGTCCACGCGAGCGGTATCTGCTGGAGGGCCCCGAGGGTTTCGGTGATCTGGAGCTGCTGGCCCTGGCCCTGGGGACCGGCTTCAAGGACCTGCCCGTCCAGGAGGTGGCCATGGGCGTGCTGGCGCTGGCTGGGGGCGTCGAGGGCCTGGCGGCCCTGCCGGTGGGCTCCCTGGTGGAGCTCAGGGGGCTGGGGCCGGCCCGCGCGGTGCGGCTGCACGCGGCCTGGAGCCTGCAGCGCCGCGCCCTGGCCCGCCTGGCCCTGGGGCCGCAGGTGCTCTCGGCGGTGGACGCGGCCGCCTGGTTCCAGCCCCGGCTCGGGGGGCTGGCGCGGGAGGAGCTGCACGCCCTGCTGCTGGACCGCCGCCACAAGGTGCGCGCCTACCGCATCCTGACCTCCGGCAACGACGCCCACACCATCGTGGATCCACGCCAGGTCTTCCGCGAGGCCCTGCTGCACAGAGCCTCGGCCGTGATCGTGGCCCACAACCACCCCAGCGGCGATCCCAGCCCTTCGGGCGCCGACGTGGACGTCAGCATCCGGCTGGTGGAGGCCGGCAAGCTGGTGGGGGTGGAGCTGCTCGACCACCTGGTGCTGGGAGGGGGGAGCTGGACGTCGCTGCGCGAGCAGGGCCTGCTGCCCGCGCGGGGGCTGCCGGACACGCCGGTGGCGGCGAGCGGGCAGCCCTGAGGCTACCCGCGCGGTCAGCTTTCAGCTTTCAGCTTTCAGCTTTCAGGAGCTGCAAAGCAGATATTGGTGGAGTCTGGTGGCTGACGGCTGACGGCTGACGGCTGACGGCTGATAGCTGGCGGCGATAAGCCGCCCCCATGTGGCCCGACCTCTTCCACGTCAGCACCTCCGACGGCTCCTTCCCGCTGCACACGTGGGGGCTGATGATCACCCTGGCCTTCCTGGCGGCGGCCGGGGTCACCCAGACGCGGGCGAAAGCCGCCGGGATCGATGCCGACAAGCTGCCCGGGCTGTACCTGGTGGCCTTCGTCTGTGGCTTGGCCGGGGCGCGCCTGCTGCACTTCACCATGGCCGAGCCGGAGCGCTTCTTCCACGATCCGCTGGTGTTCTTCCGGGTCTGGGAGGGCGGCTTCGCGTTCTACGGGGGGGTGCTGTTGGCCGTGGTGGGCTGCTTCACCTACGCGCTGCTCCTGAAGATGCCGGTCTGGAAGCTGGCGGATCTCACCTCGCCGGCCATCATGCTGGGGCTGGCGCTGGGGCGGATCGGGTGCTTCTCGGCGGGCTGCTGTCACGGGGCGGTGCGCGCGCTGCCCGCCGGGGCGGTCAACCTGCTGCCGGATGGTTTCTCCGGAGGGCGGCTGTGGGCCTTCGGCCAGGCGCCCTTCCTGCTGACCGAGCCCTTCCACGGGGTGGGGATCAACCACCAGCCCCTGTTGCCCACCCAGCTGTGGGCCTCGGCCGCCGCCCTGTGCCTGTTCCTGCTCCTGGCCTGGCGCTGGCGCAACCGGCGCTACGACGGGCAGGTCTTCGCCTGGCTGCTGCTCACCTACCCCCTGGTGCGCTCCACCATCGAGCATTTCCGCGGCGACACCATCCGCGGGCTGGACTGGCTGGGGCTCTTCACCACGAGCCAGCTCGTGAGCATCCCGGTGTTCGTGGCCGGGCTGGTCCTCGTGCTGGTGCGCCGGCGGTCCGGGCTGGCCGCCGTGGAGCGCCGTGACGAGGACGCCGACCTGCTCGAAGAGCTGAGGCGGGAGCGCTGAAGGGCCTGCAGCCACGCTGGGCCGACGGCGCCCTGCTGGCGGCCCTGGCCACCGGGGCCTTCTTCGCGCGCCTGCTGCCGGCCCTGTCCACGGCGCACCCCACCGGCACCGACGGCTACTTCTACGTGGTGCAGGTGGAGCGGCTGCTGGCGGAGGGGCGGCTGCACGTGCCGGATGCGAGCTGGGTGTTCCCCTTCCTCGCGGGGGTGAGCGCCCCGCTCGGCGATCCCGTTTTCGGGGTCAAGATCGGCGCGGCCTTGCTGGCGGCGGCCTGCGTCCCGGCCGTCTTCTGGCTCGGGCGGGCGCTCTGCGCCCGGCCCGCTGGCTGGGTGCTGGCCGCCTGGGCTGCCGGCTCGCCCACCCTCTCCCAGCTCTCCGCGGAGTTCACCAAGAACCTCGGGATCGCGGCGCCTTTCCTGGCCATCGCGGCGGCCCTCGCGGCGGGCTGGGGGCAGGCCGCGACCTGGCGGCGGGCTCCCTGGCGGCCGGTCCTGCTGGCGTCCTTCGGCCTGGCCTGCGCCGACGCGCACCGCACCGGGGCCGCGATCCTGCTGCTCGCCGGGCTGGGTTGGGCGCTCGGGAGCCTGGGGCGCGGCCGGGCGGGGGTGCGCTGGGGCTGGAGCCTGGCGCTGCTGGCGGTGGG
>JBDRKM010000470.1:0-21155 GCA_043814015.1 Pseudomonadota bacterium | reverse complement strand
GATGCGCAGGTCGATGGAGCGGTCGAGGCCGTCCCACTCGATGCCGCGCAGCTCACGGTAGATGGCCTCGCGGTCGAGCGGCTCGCCCGCGTGCCGGGCCAGCAGCCACAGGAGATCGAACTCTGCGGTGGTGAGGTCGATCTCGGTGTCGGCCAGCCGTACGCTGCGGCGACCTGGATCCACCACCAGCGGGCCCAGCTCCAGCACAGGGCCTGTGGCAGGGCCCAGCGCGACGCCCGGCTCTCCCCCGACCCGCCGCAGCAGGGTGCGCACGCGGGCCAGCACCAGGCGGGGGGACGCGGGCTTGGCCACGTAGTCATCCGCACCCAGCTCCAGCCCCACCACCTCGTCCACCTCGTCGCTCAGGGCCGAGAGCATCAGGATCGGGCCGGGGTAGCGCTCGCGCACCCGTTTGCAGACGGTGAGACCGTCGAGCCCCGGCAGCATGATGTCCAGGATGACCAGATCGGGCAGATCCTCCAGGATGCGCTCCACCGCGCGGTCCCCGCGGGGCTCCAGGGTCACCTCCAGGTCGTCGGAGGCCTCGAGGTACTCCTTGATCAACCCCGCCAGGCGCAGGTCATCCTCGACGAGCAGGACGCGGGGGGTGCTCAAGGTTGAAGCTCCGCTCTCATCGTACCACGGTCAAGACGTCGGCCCCGAGCGCCCTGAGCAGGGACAGGGTGGCGATCTGGGCCCGGAGCTCGGAGGTGAGGCGGTTGACCTCGGCGGCCACCTGGCCGGTCTGGGCGTCGCTGACCTCCAGCGAGGAGCCCGCGCCCTGGGCGTAGGCGGTCTCGGCCAGGCCGAGGGCCTCGGCGGCCAGCGCGGCGCGCTCCTGGGCCAGGTCTTCGGCGGCCACCGAGGTCTGTTGGTCGCGCAGGGCCTGGCGCACGGCCTGGCCGGCGCTGCGCTCCACGTCCTGGAGCTTGATCTCGGCCTGGGTCACGGCGGCGCGCTTGGCGTGCACGTCGCCGAAGCGGCTGTGACTGTAGAGGGGCACGGAGAGGCTGGCCACGCCGGTCCAGCGGGAGGGGTCGTCAGAGCCGAAGCCCGAGGCCTCGGTGAAGCGGTAGGAGCCCTGCCAGACCAGGCTGACGCTCGGGGCGAAGGCGGCCCAGGAGGCGGCCAGGGAGGCATGGGCCAGCGCCAGGTTCTGGCGCGCCACGGCCACGTCCTCGCGGGCGGAGAGCGCCTGCGCCACCAGGGCATCACCCGCCGCAGCCGGGACCTGGAGCGCGGGGGCTTCGCCCGCCACAGGCAGGCCGCCGAGGCCGGTGAGCACCCCGAGGGCGTCGCGGGCCGACTCCCAGGCCAGGCGGGCGGTGAGCAGGTCCTGGCGGGCCTGGGCCACCTCGGTGCGGGCGCGCACCACGTCGATTCGCAGGCCAGCGCCCGCGGCCTGGCGCCGCTCGGCCACATCGAGGTGTCCGAGGCTGGTCTGCACGCGCTCGTCCTGCACCTCCACCAGGGCGCCGGTCATGTGCACCGCGTACCAGGCCTGGGCCACGCCCATCAGCAACCCCTGCCGGGCCTGCTCCACCGAGATCTCGGCCAGGTCTGCGCCCTCGCGGGCCAGGTGGGCCGCGGCCCAGAGCTGGGGGTTGAGGATCGACAGGCTGGCGCTGAGGTTGCCGGTGACGTCGTCCTGGACGCGCACCACCGTGGGCTCGCTCTCCACATCGTCGGGGATGGGGAAGCCCAGCTCCTCGAACATGGCCATGATGCCCGAGGTCATGTCCACCGCATCCTCGTGATCGGCGTGGCTCCAGGTGCCGCCCGCCGAGACCATGGGCAGCAGGAGCCCCCGGGCCTGGGTGAGCTGGCCCTGGGCCTGCTCCAGGCTCTGCTCCAGGGCGGCGATGGTCAGGTTCTGCTCCGCCGCGGCGTCCACGGCCTCGGCCAGCGAGAGGGTGCGCTCGGAGGGTTCCCCGGCGAGGGCGGCCGGGGCGGCCAGCAGCAGGACGAGGGTGAGGACGAGGCTACGCATGACTCGCGCTCCCTTCAGCGGGCGCCAGCAGGGCGTCCTCCAGCTCCTTCTCCTCCGCGTTGAGGTGCTTGGCGGCGAAGAAGGTGTAGAGGACCGGCACCACGAACAGGGTGAGGGTGGTGGCCGCCACCAGGCCGCCGATGACCGCGCGGGCCATGCCGGACCACTGCTCCGAGCCCTCGCCGATCTGCAGGGCCAGGGGCACCATGGCGAAGATGGTGGTGAGGCTGGTGAGGAGCACGGGCCGCAGGCGCATGAGCGAGGCGTTGCGGATGGCCTCCATGCGCTCCTGGCCCTCGCGGCGGAGCTGGTTGGCGGCGTCCACCATCACGATGCCGTTGTTGACCGCGATGCCCACCAGCATGATCACCCCGATGAGCGAGGAGACGTCGATGGCCGTGCGGGTGATGGCGAAGGTGAGCACCACCCCGATCATGGCCATGGGCACCGAGAAGATGATCACGAAGGGCTGGCGCAGGGACTCGAACTGGCTGGCCATGACCAGGTAGACCAGCAGGATGGAGAGCAGCAGGGCGATGCCCAGCGACTTGAAGGAGTCGGCGAAGTCCTCGGCCGAGCCGCCCACCTCCATGGTGAAGCCCTCGGGCAGGGGGACGGCCCCAGCGGCCTCGCGCACCCGCTGGATGGCGCCGCGCATGTCCTTGCGGTGGGACTTGCCGTTTTCGTCGGTCCAGGTGTCCGCCAGGGTGATGTCCAGGCTGTTGCTGCGCTGCTGGTCTTCGCGGTCGATGGTCACCGGGGACAGGCCGATGTCCACCCGCGCGATGGTGGAGAGGGGGACGGTGCGGCCCGTGGGGGTGGTCACGGGCATGCGGCGCAGGGCGTCGATGTCCTGGCGGGCGTCCTTCTCCCAGCGCACGCGGATCTCGAACTCGTCGCCGCCGTCGCTGTAGAAGCCGGCGGTGCGGCCCTGGAAGGCGGTGGCCACGGCGCGGCCCACCGTGGCCGAGGAGAGGCCCAGCTCGGCCATCTTGGGGCGATCGAAGACCACCTCGAGGGCGGGCTGCTGGTCGGCGAGGGAGAACGCCACCTCGGCCACCTCGGGCAGGGCCTCCAGCTTCTGCTTCATCACCATCCCGGTCTCGCGAGCCTGGTCCAGGTCCCAGCCCTTCAGCGCCACCTGGATGTCGGCGGCGCCGGTCAGGCTGAAGGGGCTGCCCACATGGATCTCCACCCCGGCCAGGTCCGCGGTGGCGGCGCGGATGGCGTCCTCGATCTCGATCACGCCGCGCTCGCGCTCGCCGGGTGGGGTGAGGATCACCCGGATGGAGCCGCTGTTGGCCTTGCTGCCGAAGATGGCCTGGATGCCCGTGCCCGCGCCGGCGTCCACCATGGTGTGTTCGAGCTCGTCCGGGCGCACGACGCCCTCGATCCGCTGGACCACCTCGTCCACGCGCCCCCAGGTCTCGGCCAGGGAGGAGCCTACCGGGGTCTCCACCGAGATGAAGAGCTGGCCGTTGTCCTGGCGCGCCATCAGATCCGAGCGCAGGGTCACGGCGAGGCCGCCAGAGAGGACCAGGGCGCCGGCCAGGGCGAAGACGACGCGCCAGCGATGCGCGAGCGACCAATCGAGCCCGCGCTGGTAGACGCCGAGCAGCTTGCCCACGCGCTGGCGGGCCTTCTCGCCGCCTTCGCTCGGCTTGGCGAGGATGCGCGAGGCGGCCAGGGGCACGAAGGACAGCGCCACGATGAGGGAGACCGTCAGCGCGAAGCAGATGGTGACCGCCATGTCGCGGAACATCATCCCGGCGAAGCCCTCCACGAACAGGATGGGGACGAACACGGACAGCGTGGTGAGGGTGGAGGCGGTGACCGCCGTGCCCACCCCGCGTGCGCCCGTGGCCGCGGCCAGCCAGGCGCCCCGGCCCTCCTCCCGCAGGCGGAAGATGTTCTCCAGCACCACCACGGCGTTGTCCACCAGCATGCCGATGGCCAGGGCCAGGCCGGCCATGGAGAGGATGTTCAGGGTCATGCTCGCCTGGTCCATGACCGCGAAGGTGGCGATGACCGAGAGCGGGATGGCCGTGGCCACGATGACGGAGGCCCTGAGATCGCCCAGGAAGGCCATCAGCACGATGAAGGTGATGCCCACGCCCATCAGCCCGGTGGTGGCGAGGTTGCCCAGCGAGCGCTTGATGCTGCCCGAGTCCTCGGCGATGACCTTGACCTCCACGCCGTCGGGGAGATCCCGGTTGATCTCGGGCAGGGCCTTGAGCACCCCCTCGATGGCCTGCACGGTGTTCTCGCCGGACTGGCGCCGAAGCGCCAGGCGCACCGCGGGGCGCCCGTCGGCCTCCTCCACCGAGGTGGCCTCCTGGTAGGTGTCGCTCACGGTGGCCACCTCGCCCAGGCGGATGATGCGGCTGCCCGTGGGCTGGCCGAGCGCGTTGGTCTGCGCGCGTCGGCCCACCACCACCTGGCGGATGTCGTCCAGCGAGCTGTAGCGCCCGCCGGTGTGGATGGTGAAGGAGAGGGGCTCCTGGTCCAGGGAGCCGCCGGGCTCTTGCATGTTCTCGGCGTACAGCGCCTGGACCACGGCGTTCACGTCGAGCCCGGTGGCGCCCACCAGCAGCGGATCGAGGTCCACGTGGATCTCACGCTCGAGGCCGCCGGTGACGCTGGCGGAGGCCACCGCCTGCACCCGCTCCAGGCGTGGCTGGACCTGGTCCTCGGCGATGGTGCGGAGCTGATCGAGGGGCAGGCTGCCGTCCACCGCCAGGAACATGACGGGCTTCATGTCGGTGGAGAAGGCGAACACCAGGGAGTCGTCGGCGTCGTCGGGCAGCATGCTGGAGTACATGTCCAGCGAGCGGCGCACGTCGGTCTCCGCCTGGTCCATGTCGGTGCCCCAGGAGAAGCTGACGTTGACGATGGACAAGCCCTCCGAGGAGGCCGTGTCGATGGTCTTGACCCGCTCCACGGATGCCACGGCCGTCTCGATGGGCCGGCTGATGAGCGTCTCCATGTCCGCGGGGCTGGCGCCCGTGTAGGTGGTGACCACCAGGATGCCGGGGAACTGGAGGTCGGGGAGCAGATCCAGCTTCAGGCGCGAGAGCGAGAACAACCCGAAGAGCATCACCACCAGCCAGACCACCGTGAAGGTGACCCCGCGGCGGACGGAGAGGACTGAGAGGTTCACAGCGTCTCCTCCGGGATGCGAACGGCCTGGCCATCGGTGAGGCTGTGCTGGCCGCGGATCACCACGCGATCCCCGGCGTCCAGACCCGCGCGCACCTCGTAGAGGCGACCGGAGCGGATCCCCAGGGTGAGCTGGCGCTCGTGAGCCAGGCCGTCACCGCCCACCACGAAGGCCTTGCGCAGCTCGCCCTCCTTGCTGTCCTGGGCCAGCAGGACCGGGTCCAGCAGCATGGCCTGGGCCGGGGCGAGCACGGCGTCGGTGCGGCGGTCCACGGTCAGCTCGGCGCGGCCGAACATGCCGGGCTTGAGGCGGCGAAGGCCGTCCTCCCCCACGGGGTTGGGCACCCGCACCTCCACGGTGTTGGTGCGGGTGACGGCGTCCAGGTAGGGGTAGACCCGGGTGACGGTGCCGGTGAAGGTCTCCTCGGGCCAGGCGCGCACGGTGAGCCGCACCTCGTCGCCGGGCTGGACCTGCTGGGCGTCGCACTCGGCCATGTCCAGCTCGATCTTGAGCGGGTCCACCTGCAGCACGCTGCACAGGGGGAGCTGGGGGCTGGCGGTGTCGCCGAGGTCGAGGGCGAGGTTGGCCACGACCCCGGCGATGGGGGCCACCACGGCGGCGTCGCCGGCGTTGATGCCGATCTGGTCGAGGCTCGCCTGCAGGGCGCGGCGCTGGGCCTGGGTGGCCTCCAGCCCGGCCGAGGCCTGGTCGAAGATCTGCTGGGTGATGACCCCGCCGGCCAGAAGCTCCTTCGATCGAGCGAGATCCTGGGTCTGGGTGCGGATCTGGATGTCCAGCGCCTCGATCTGGGCCGAGACCTGCTCGATGCCCTTGTCGAGGGCGTCGCGCTTGATGAGGGCGAGGCGCTGGCCCGCGCGCACCTCGTCGCCGTCGTGCAACGGCAGGGACAGGACGCGATCCGCCACGCGCGAGTAGACCTGGACCTCGGACCAGGCCTCCAGATCCGCAGCGTAGACCACGGTGCGGGCGATGTCGCCGCGCTCGACCGCGGCCACGTCCACGGGGCGGGCCGCGGTGGCGGCCTCGTCATCGGCCTTGGAGCCTGAGCAGCCGGCGGCGATCAGCAGCAGGGCAGCGGCGGACAGGGACAGGGAGCGGTGCATGGGGGACCTCCGAGGATGCCGCAGCCTACGCACCCGCAGGCGGGTGGGCCATGCTCGATGTGTTTGGGTTTTGTTTCCGCGTGTTGCCGTGCGCCATGGAGTGTCGGGCGCCGCGGATGGGCGGGGCTGTTAGCAGGCAGCCTTCCCGTCAACCTGGGCTCTCGTCATGCACACCGTGACCGTCCTGCGCCGTGGCGCCCTCCGTTTGCGCGGCGGCCACCCCTGGGTCTTCCGGTCCGACCTGCGCGACATGGGCGGCGCCGAGCCCGGCGCGATCGTGCGGGTCCAGGACGAGCGCGGCGCGTTCCTGGGCTGCGCCTTCCACTCCTCCTCCGAGCTCAGCCTGCGGTTGCTCGACCGCGGCATGATCGAGGACGAGCGGGCCTTCTTTGGCGAGCGGCTGCGGGCCTCCATCGTGCGGCGCGCCCCGCTGCTGGCCACCCGCGATGCCGCCCGCCTGGTGCACGGCGAGTCCGACGGCCTGCCGGGCCTGTTGGTGGACCGCTTCGGCGATGGCCTCGTGATCCAGAGCCTGTGCCAGGCCATGGACCAGCGCGAGGACATGCTGGTGGGGATGCTGGTGGACCTCTGCGGTCCGCGGGTGGTGGCCCTGCGGGATGACGGCAGCACCCGCGACCACGAGGGGCTGGAGCGCCGCAAGGCCCTGGTACGGGGCGACGATGCGCGTGTGACCTACCACGAGGGGAGCCTCGAGTATCGCATCGACCTGCTGGAGGACCAGAAGACCGGCGCCTACCTGGACCAGGCCGACAACCACGTCCACGCCGGCACCCTGGCCCGCGGTCGCGCCCTCGATCTGTTCACCTACCATGGCGGCTTCGGGCTGCAGTTGGCCCTGGGGGCCGAGCGCGTCGCCTGCGTGGACATCGGCGAGTCCGCCGCGGCCCGCACGGCCGAGAACGCCCGCGCCAACGGGCTCTCCAACGTAGAGGTCCACTGCGCCAACGCCTTCGACCTCGTGCGGGCATTGGAGGGGGAGAAGGCGCGCTTCGACACCATCGTCA
This sequence comes from Pseudomonadota bacterium, assembly GCA_043814015.1. GTDB lineage: Bacteria > Myxococcota_A > UBA796 > UBA796 > JAFGLY01 > JBDRKM01. The sequence continues at coordinate 13,856 of JBDRKM010000470.1, read as the reverse complement.
TCGACCCGCCGGCCTTCGCCAAGCGCAAGAGCGCGCTCGACGGCGCGCGCCGTGGCTACAAGGACCTCAACCTGCGCGCCATGCGCCTGCTGGCCCCCGAGGGCACGCTCGTCACCTGCTCGTGCTCGGGCAAGATGACGCGGGCGCTGTTCGAAGACATGCTCGTAGACGCCGCCCGGGACACGGGGCGGCGCATGGTGGTGCAGGAACGTCGCGGTGCCGGACCCGACCACCCCGTGCTGCTGGGCGTGCCCGAGACGGAGTACCTCAAGTGCTTCGTGCTGCGGGCGGTGGACTGAGCGGGGGCCGCGGCCAGCGCCCGCTGGAGGTATGCCCCTGTTCTTGCAACAAGGAAGGGAAGCCATGTGCCCGCTCACCCGCCGCCGCTTCAACGCCCTGTTGGCTGGCGCCGGCACCTTCGTCGCGGTGGGCGGCCGCCCGGCGCATGCGGCCGGACCCACCCCGGTGGAGGCGGATCTGGGCGCGGTGGAGGGCTCCTTTCGACGTCTCTCCGGCGTGCAGGGCTCCCCCTGGCCCATCGTGGAGGGCGATGGTGTCCACACCGCGCGCTACCGCGAACACCACATCGACTGGGCCCGGTTTCCCCAGGACTGCGCGCCCAACACCCTCACGCTCGGGGGGATCTTCCCCGACGCCGCGGCCGACCCCGACGATCCCGCTTCCTACCGTTTCGGGGAGATCGACCAGCGGCTCGAGGCGGCCCGGGAGGCCGGCTGCGCCGTGCTGTGGCAAGCCTCCTACGATCTGGGTCCCACCGACGCCTGGCAGGGGCTCAACCTCGGGGGCCGGCCACCGCGGGACCTGGAGCGCTGGTGCGCGGTGCTCGCCCGCTGCCTGGCGCACTTCAGCGTCGGCTGGACCGGCGGCCTGCACGGCGCGGTGCAGGCCGTGGAGTTCATCAACGAGCCCACTGGCCTCGGCGGCTTCGGGGGCAGGCACCTGCCCGAGCTGATCCCGGCCTTCGCCTGCTTCCTCGACACCGTGGCGGCCCACAACCTGGCCCACCCCGAGGCCCCGGTTCGCGCTGTCGGTCCGGGCGTGCCCCTCTGTTGGTCCGACTGGCCGGCGTGGGAGCCGCGCTTCACCAGGCTGCTGGCGGAGCTGCGCGCCGGTGGGCGCGCCCTGCCGGTCTTCTCCTTCCATACCTACGGTGACGACACCTCTCCGGCCTCCAACGCGCGCCTGGCGCGGGCGCTGCGCGCCCTGCTGGATGCCCAGGGCTTCGAAGGTACCGAGCTGTGGAATACGGAGTGGCAGGGCGGGGGCTTCCTGCGCGACCACCTGCGGATCCGCGGGGCCACCGCCAACCGCGCCACCGAGGCCGATCTGCGCCACTACGCCGCGGGCCTGGCCACCTACGTGCTCTCCTGCAAGCTGCGCTGGCAGGGGGTGGTGGACGGCTCCTTCGTGTACCGGGCCAACCAGCGCGCCTTCCCGCCGGGGAGGGAACTCCCTGTAGCCACGCTCCGTCCGGGGTTGTTCTTCGCACCCGACGGAACAGTCTGGCCCCTGGCGCAGCAGGAGCTGCTCACCTGGCGCCTGCAGCAGGCAGCCCCGCTGCGCTGCGGCACGGCGCATGATGACGACCGCCTGCTGCTCGCGCGCGTCTTTCGCAGCGAGGACTCCAACACCGTGGCCATGCTGGCCTGCAACCTGCACCCTGTGGAACGCTCCCTGGTGTTGCGTCTTCGCGGCCTCCCGCAGCACCGGCGCATCGTCGGGCTCACCTCCTCGACCCTGCTGGGCGCCGGCCTGGTGGAGGAGGATCTCCCGTTGCCCGGAGTGGATCCCCACGCCGACCCCCTCGCGCTGCAGGTGCCGGCGCTCGCCAGCCGGCTCACGATCGCGCGGCTGGGGTGAGGCCGCCTCGCCGCCGCTCTGGTATCGTGGGTGTGGCGTCCTGCAGGACACAGCGTCCCGGAGGTGATGCATGCGCTCTTTCCTCGCCTTCCTCGCGGCCGCCGCGCTGTGGGCCTGCGACACCACCCTGACCGACTCCACGCCGCCGGAGGGGGACACCGACACCGACACCCACCTGTTCTACTGTGCTGGCAGGTCCTCGCGCCAGGCGCGAAAGGCTGGAGTCCTGCGGACCGCGACTGAGACCGGAGACCGGAGGCGATAGCCCAGCGGGCCGCGGCGGAGGACGGACAGGTGACCCGCGCGCCGTGTCCGACCTACAGCCTCCAGCCTCAAGCGCCCACCAGCGCTCCTCGTCAGCCACCGAGGCCCAAGGCGCGTGGTAACGGCGCGAAGCGCCGGCAGCCTCCAGCCTTCCCTTGGGTTGCGGGCGGAGCCCCGCGCTGTGGGGCGCCGCCTTCGTGGCCGCGGACACGCTGACCGGCGAGTTCTCTGGCTCGTGGAAGGACGGCGAGGCCTTCGTGGGCTGGGACGGCAGCTTCAACGCCACCCGCGAGGTGTCGCCCCGGCCCTTGTCCCGGACCGTGGGGCACCGTAGATAGGAGGCCCGGTGGTGGTCCCCGTCGAGGAGGCCAACGGCCGGCCGCGCCGTGGTCGCGCCGCCGATGTCGCACACGAGGTTGAGCTGTCATGAGCGAGCAGTCCAGAGCGCGACCCAGCCGCCACCCCGACCCCGGCACCGAGGGAGGGGCCGCGCCCCTCGCGCGCCTGTGGGCTTTCCTGCATTGGGGCGACGCGGCGCTGGACAAGGAGCAACGCGCGGCCTTCGTGCAGCAGCGGCTGCGGGTCGGCGGCGAGGCCCTGCTGCCCTACAGCCTGGTCGGGGCGGCGCTGTTCATGGCCTTCCTGGCCCTGGACTATGCGTTCTACCCGGATCACATCCGGGTGTTGGCCGTCGCTCGCGGCCTCACCACCCTGGCCGCCCTGTTGCTGGCGGGGGTCGTCTGGTTCAGCATCCGGCGTGGCACCATCGCGCGCCACGCGCGCGTCCTCACCCTGCTCTTCGCCCTGGTCTTCGTGGGCGGCCTCGACGTCGTCATCATGCACGTGGGGGGCCTGGACACCCCCTACTACGCCGGCATGAACCTGATCCTGCTGGCCCTCTCCATCGGCCTGCCGCTGCAGGTGTGGGAGACCGCGCTGTTGCTGGTCTTCGTCGTGGCCCAGCTCAACGCGGTGGAGTTCATGTTCGATGACGACATCGAGCGCAGCATGTTGGCCCCCGCCGACTTCTTCATGGGGGCCACGGTCGTCTGCGGCGTGATCATCAACTGGCTCGCGCAGAAGCTGCGGGTGGAGGAGTTCTCCGCCCGGCAGGAGACCGAGCGGCTCCTGCTCAACATCCTGCCCCACGAGATCGCCGACGAGCTGCGCGCCCACAAGAAGGTCAAGGTGCGCAGCATCGACTCCTGCACCATCCTCTTCACCGACTTCGTGGGCTTCACCGCCATGTCGGCCCACGTGGATCCCGAGGTCCTGGTGGAGCGGCTCGACGAGGCCTTCTCCGCCTTCGACGAGATCTGCGAGAAGCGCGGCCTGGAGCGGCTCAAGACCATCGGCGATGCCTACATGTGCGCCGCGGGCGTGATCGGGAGCCAGCCGGACCACCTGATCGCCAGCCTGCTCGCCGGGCTGCAGATGATGGAGGCCCTGGAGGGCGAGCGCCTGCGGGCGCCCGACGGCACGCGCTGGCGTATGCGGCTCGGGGTGCACGCCGGCGCGGTGGTGGCCGGTGTCATCGGTACCACCAAGTTCGCCTACGACCTGTGGGGTGACACCGTCAACACCGCCAGCCGCCTGGAGTCCACCGGGCTGCCGGCCTCCATCAACGTGGCCTGGGAGCTGTACGAGGTCGTGCAGCGTTTCTTCGTGGGCGAGGACCGTGGCTATGTCCCGGTGCGCGGCAAGGGTCCCATGCGCATGGCCAGCGTGCTGAGGCTGCGCCCCGAGTACTCCGAGGACCGCCACGGGCGCGCCCCCAATGCGCGGTTCGGGCAGGAGGTGGGGCGTTGGCTGGCGGAGGGTGGGGCCACCTTGCCCACCCTGGACGAGCAGCGGGAGCGTCCGCCCATCAAGGCCCTGGTACCCGTCGGCCAGGATCCCACCGACACCTTCGCCACGCTGGCCCCCGGCGACCAGGAGCGGCTGATGGATGTCGCCGACCACATCCACGTGGGGCAGGGAAAGGTGCTGATCGAGGAGGGACAGGGCCTGAGTGTCCTGTTCTTGATCGTGAAGGGCTTCTTCGGGGTGGAGGTGCACCGCCAGGGTGCCGACATCCAGGTGGCGGTGCTCGGCCCGGGCGAGATCATCGGCGAGCTCTCCTTCGTCACCCTCGAGCCCGCCAGCGCCACCGTGGTGGCCCTGAGCGACGCCACGGTGATGCGCTTCGATCTCGACCGGCTGCAGGAGGCCGACGGCGAGCTGTCGGGGCTCGGGGTGCGCCTGCTGCACTCCTTCGCGGTGGTGCTGGCGCGCCGGGTGCGCGAGGCCAACGCGCGCATCTTCTCCGCTGGGGGAGGTGCTGAGAGCGAGGCGGCCACCGAGGACCTGGAGCCGCGGCCCGCCCTGCTCACCCCTTCCCTGCCCGTGCCGCTGTTGGAGCGGATCAGGGGCCTGCGGTTGCGGCTGCACCCCTTGGCCGCGGGCGCTGAGCAGGGTGGTGACGCGCTGGGGCCGGAGGTCGACGCGGCCTGCGGCGCGCTGCTGGATGCCCTGGAGGTCGCGGCCGCGGCGCCGGCCGGGTCGCTGTCGGGGGCCGCGCTCGCCCTGCGGGGGGAGGCCGCGGGGTTCCTCGGCCGCAGCCGCCTGCTGGGCCTCCTGCGGCCCGATGGCCGTTTCGATCACGCCGCGCTGGGTGCCATCCTCGCGGACGAGCCCTCGAGCGCCGATCCCCTCGGCCGGCTCATCGACGCCTGGGTCCTGCGGCAGGCCTACGCCCGCGCGGTGCGGAGCGGGATCGAGCTGATGGCCGAGCAGGTCCGGCAGGCCTACCGACCCACCGACCACACCTGGCGCATGGCCGTGCTGGACGCAGGCGCCGCCAGTGCGGCCCTGCTGGCGTTCGGTGAGCTGCAGGTGCGCTCCAACCTGCAGCTCACCTACGTGGGTGGCGCCCTGGCGGATCTCTCCGCGGTCGGCGTCCAGGCGGCCTCCATGGGGTTGAGCCACCAGATCCACCTGACCTGCGCCGACGTGTTCGCCCGCGGCCCAGCCCGGACCCGCCATCGCATGCTGCCCCAGCAGCTCGTCCTGCTTGCCCAGCTCCCCGGCGCGGTGGACGACGCCGGGATCGCGGAGGTGCTGCGGGAGGTCGTGGCCCTGCTGGTCCCCGGGGGGACCTTCCTGGTGGGCTGGATCGAGCTGCCGCCGCCCATGGCGCTGCTGCACGAGCACCTGCTCGGCGCGCCGGTCCCCGCCTTCGACCTGGCGCGGCTGCGCTCGCTGGTGGCCGGCGCCGGGCTCTCCAGCCCCGTGGTCGAGCTGCCTGCGGCCGAGGCCGGGGGCGGCTGTTTCCGGTGCATCGCGTTGCACCGTGGCGCGGCCCCGGAGCCTGCAGTGAAGGCCTGAACGCGCTACCTTCAGAGGCCACCCAACCAAGAGAGGCCAGGATGCACAACCGCTGGGCTGAACTCTACGGCGAGTTGCCGGACGAGATCGTCAAGGAGATCGAGGAGCGCGGCGAGCTGCGCGAGCTGCCTGCGGGGAGCGTGCTGATGCAGGAGGGCGCGCCCATCGGCTCCCTCTTCATCGTGTTCGAGGGGCTCTTCGAGGTGCGCATCGCGGCGCTCGACGACCAGTCCATCGCCAGGCTCGGCTACGGCCAGTTCGTGGGCGAGATGTCCTTCATCGACGCCTCGCCGGCCTCGGCGACGGTGGTGGCGGTGGAGCCCTCCCGCGTGCTGGAGCTGCCGCACACCGTGCTGCAGGGCCTGCTGGTCCAGCACCCGGCGGTGGCTGCGGCCGTCTACCGCGTGCTCGCCCGCCTCTCCGCCCAGCGCCTGCGGGAGACCATGGGCCACCTCGGCCGCCAGGTGCTGGCCGCGGTCGAGGCCCGCGGCGAGTATTTCGCGCCGGTCAAGCAGCTCCTCGTGGATCTCCAGGCCGTCTTCACCCAGGCCGACGACCCCGCCACCACCGACGCCCAGATCCTCGATCTGGCGGCGCGTGCCCACGAGCTGTTCGCCGCCCTGCACACCCAGTTCGACGCCCTGGCCGGCCACGGCTCGGCGCGCAGCGAGACGGTCCACGCGGTCCTCGGCGGCCTCGTCCAGGACGCCCTCAAGCCCTACCTGGTGGACGCCCGCTCGGTCCTGCACGTCTACCTGAAACCCCGCGGCTACGCCGGCGACTTCCAGTCCATCGAGCTGATCTACCAGAACCAGGCCCTCGGCGAGCACCCCTCGGGCCGCTTGCTGGATTCCTGCTTCCAGGCCCTGCCCGCGGCCCAGGCCGTGCGCAACCGGCGCCACCTGCTGCGGCGTGAGATCGCCGCCACCATCGCGGCCGCCCCCGCCGGCCAGCGCGCCCGCGTCACCAGCCTGGCCAGCGGCCCCGCCCGCGAGATCTGCGACCTGCTGGAGGATGCGGGCCTGCGCGCCGAGGTCGAGTTCACCCTGGTGGACATGGACCAGGGTGCGCTGGACTTCGCCGCCGGCAAGCTCGGCGCCTTCGATCCGCCCGTCGCCTTCCAGTGCGCCAACAAGAACCTCATCCACCTCGCGGTCGGTCGCGGCAGCTTCCCCCAGCCGCCGCAGGATCTCATCTACTCCATCGGGCTCATCGACTACTTCCCCGACACCCTGGTGGTGAAGCTGCTCAACTTCATCCACGATCAGCTCGCTGCCGGCGGTCGCGTGATCCTGGGCAACTTCCACCCGGACAACCCCACCAGGGCCATGATGGACCACGTGCTGGACTGGCGCCTGATCCACCGCGATGAAGCCAAGATGAACGCCCTGTTCCGGGCCTCGAAGTTCGGTCGCCCCTGCACGCGCTTCCAGTACGAGGAGCAGCGCATCAACCTCTTCGCGGAGTGTGTCCGCGAGGCCTGAGCCGCCATGGTGGATGAGCCCTGGGTGGTCCGCTCCTACGAGGAGCCCGCGAAGACCATCCTGCGCGACGGTGGGCGCACCGACTCCTGGTTCGTGGCCCGCTACGGGATGAACCTCTACCGTGGCTGCCAGCACGGCTGCGCCTACTGCGACGGGCGGGCGGAGAAATACCGGGTCGAAGGCGAGTTTGAGCGGGACATCGGTGTGAAGGCGGGCGCCCCGGCCCTCCTGGCTCGCGAGCTGGACCGGCTGCGCGAGCCTGGGCTGATCTTCATCGGCGGCGGGGTCTCGGACGGCTGGCAGCCCCTGGAGGCGCGCCATGGCCTGGCGCGGACCGCCCTGGAGCTGGCCCTGGAGCGCGGGCTGCCCGTCTCGGTCCTCACCAAGTCGGCCCTGGTGGAGCGCGATCTCGACCTTTTGGTAGATATCCAGCAGAAGAGCAGAGCCATCCTATCCTTCTCCATCGCCACCCTCGACGAGGGCGTGCGGGAGCGGTTCGAGCCGGGCGCCGCCCCCATCGCCGAACGCTGGTGGCTGCTGGAGGAGGCCAAGCGGCGCGGGCTCGCCACCGGGGTCATGGCCATGCCGCTCATGCCGGGGATCGCAGACTCGGCCGAGGACATCCTGGCGCTCTTCGCGCGCGCCGCGGACGCCGGGGTGGACTTCCTGCTGGCCGGCGGGCTCACGCTCCGGCCCGGACGCCAGGCTGAGCACTTCTTCGCCACCGTGGGGCGGCACCGGCCCGACCTGCTGCCCGCCTACCAGCGTGCCTACGGGCAGGCTGGCCCCTCCGGCGCGGCGCCGCGGGCCCTGCACCGGCGGCACGAAGAGCGCTTCCGCGAGGCGTTCGCCCGCACGGGGCTCGCGTCCCGCATGCCGCGCGGGTTGTTCACGGGTCTCATGCCCCAGCACATCGAGCTGGCCGTGCTGCTGGAGCAGCGTGACCACGCCGCCGAGCTCGAGGGGCGGCGCGAGCCCTGGCTGTCCCGCTCGGGCTGGGCCATCCAGACCTGGAGCCGTGCCCGCCTGGCCCGGCGCCGCGGCACCGAGGCCTGGCGGGCCGTGGAGGCCGAGTTCCGGGAGCTGCTCGATGGCGGGCGGCTGGACATCGAGGGGCTCGATCCACGCGCCGTGCCGCTACTGTGCGCCTGGGCCGCGGACCTGCCGGCCATGCGGCAGGGGAGGTTGTTCTGACGGAGTGGCGGTCAAGGGTGGAGCACCGCGGGGTCATGCCCTCCCGTCTGCACCACCTTCTCGGGTCAAGCCCCCGAATGTGCCCCATCCGGTGCGCTGCCTGATCCGATGTTAACCAACGAACGCCGATTATCGCCATGACGAGGTGCCAATTGTCTATGTCCACGGCCGGGACTGGGGCAGAAGTGAGGGCTTGACCTCGCCTATTGGTGCAAGGAGAGGGGCATGACCTCAGCGCGTGCAGGGCGGGCGTGGTGTGGCAGGACCCGGCCAGGCCAGCGCCAGCAGGCGATCGATCAGCGCGTCGCGGAAGGCCGCCAGCGCCTCCAGGTCCAGGGGCCGGATCAGGGCGACCTCGCTCAGGTCCAGCCTCATCTCCTGCAGCACCCACGCCAGCGTGGCGGGTTCCAGGCCGCGGTCGCGCTGCCGCGCGGCCTCCAGGAACGCGAGGGGATCGAGCCCCTCCTCGGCCAGGAAGTACAGATCGACGAGATCCTTGACTTCGGAGCGGCCGAGCAGAGCGCCGAGCTTGTTGGCGACCAGGTCCCGCAGATCGTCGATGCGCAGGCCCGCGTGCAGGGGCTTGTCCCGCAGCGCGACGGTCTGCGGGACCGGCTCGTGGACCAGGTCCAGCACCGTGGCCTGCCCGTCGGCTTCCACCTCGAAGCGGCGGAAGCCGGGGTAGGCCCGGGTGCGCGCGATGGCCATGCCCTGCTCGGCGCACCAGGCGCGCAACCGCGCCTCCAGCTCGTCCACGCGGTCGGCGTCGGGTGTGAAGAAGTCGAGGTCCAGCGAGCGCCGGTGCCCAAGGTAGAAGCGCCCGAGCGCGCTGCCGCCGGTCAGGTAGACCCCTTCGACACCCCGGAAGGCACCGAGCAGGCGCTCCTGCAGGGGCGGCAGCACACCGGCGTGTTCGCTAGGCGAGGTAGCCAAGTCGCCTCCAGCTCGCGATGAGCCAGCGCCAGAACGTGCGTGCCCGGCCCAGGCGGGCTTCCACCGAGGGCAGGGCCGCCGCCACTTCCGCGGGTGTGAGCCAGCCCCAGACCTGGTCGGGTCGCGCCTCGCGCAGGATGAGGGCGATGACCGCGGCGCGGCGGGGGTGCGAGGGATCGGCCAGGATGGTGCGTGTCTCCTGTGCGGAGAGCGCCCGGTCCCAGGGGAACCAGGAACCTTCGGCGTAGCCGGCCTGTGCGGGGTGGGGTGGGAGGCTCATGGCTCCAGTGTAGCACCCCGAAGCGCGAAGGCCCGCCCCCCATGGGAGCGGGCCCCTCAAGCGGCGAGGCTACTACCCCTCGCGCTCGAACAGCCCGGCCGCGCCCATGCCGCCGCCGATGCACATGCTGACCACGCCGAAGCGGGAGCCCGAGTGCTTCAGCTCGTGCAGCAGGGTGGCGGTCAGCTTGGCGCCGGTGCAGCCCAGCGGGTGGCCCAGCGCGATGGCGCCGCCGTGCACGTTCACCTTCTCCAGATCGAGCTCGAGCTTCCGTGCGCAGTAGATCGCCTGGGAGGCGAAGGCCTCGTTCAGCTCGAAGCGGTCGATGTCGTCCACCGTCATCCCGGCCTTCTCCAGCAGCTTCGGGATGGCGTAGGCCGGGCCCACGCCCATCTCGTCGGGCTTGACCCCGGCCACCTGGTAGCCGCGGAACACGGCCAGCACGGGCAGCCCGAGCTTCTCGGCCTTCTCGCGGGTCATGATCAGGTTGGCCGCGGCGCCGTCGCTGGTCTGGGACGAGTTGCCGGCGGTGGATCTGCCCTTGGTGGAGAAGACGGGCTTGAGCTTGGCCATGCCCTCCAGCGTGGAGGCCCGGGGGCCTTCATCCGTGTCGATGACCTTCTCGGTCCAGCCCTTGCCGTCGAAGATGCGCGCCTTGACCGGCACGATCTCGTCCACGAACGCGCCGGAGGCCAGGGCCGCCAGGGCGCGCTCGTTGGAGCGCAGGCCGAAGGCATCTTGATCCTCGCGGGAGACGTCGTAGCGGGTGGCCACGTTCTCGGAGGTGGTCCCCATGGGCGCGTAGAGGCCTGGATCGGACTCCATGATGCCCGGGTGGGGGCTCGGCTTCTGGCCGCCCATGGGGATGAGCGACATGGACTCGACGCCGCCGGTCAGGGCGCAGTCGATCCAGCCGGCAGTGATGGCGGAGGCCGCCTGTGCCAGGGACTGCAGGCCCGAGGAGCAGAAGCGGTTGATGGTCATGGCGGGCACCGTGTGGGGGATGCCGGCCCCCAGGATGGCGATGCGGGCCACGTTCATGCCCTGTTCGCCCTCGGGGAAGGCGCAGCCGATGACGACATCATCGATCTCGGCCGGGTCGAAGCCGGGCACCCGGGCCAGCAGGCCCTGGATGCACTGGATCAGCAGCTCGTCGGGCCGGGTGTCCTTGAGGGAGCCCTTGCCGGACTTGGTCACCGGGGTGCGGACCGCGGCCACCACCACGACGTCACGGGGATTCTTTGCAAACATGGTTCGTTCCTCGTTGTTCGGGTTTGCCGGGTTAGTTCCGCAGGGGCTTGCCGGTCTGCAGCATGTGCTGGATCCGGGCCTGCGTGTCGGGGTGGCCACACAGCGAGAGGAAGGCCTCCCGCTCCAGCTCGATGATGTCCTCCTCCACGACCTGGGCGCCGAACGGGCGGTCGCCGCCGGTCATGACGTACGCGAGCTTCTTGCCCACCACCATGTCGTGGTTCGTGGCGTAGCCGCCCTGGTGCATCTGGTAGAGGAACAGCTCGATGGCCGCCCGGCCCGTGGGGCCCGGGACCTTGAACCGCACCCGGCGCGGCGGCTTGTAGCCGGCCTGGCGCAGGCCCAGGACCACCTTCTTGGCGTCCATGAGCTGGGCGTCGGGATCGAGGGAGAGGCGATCGGTGGGGCGCAGGTAGCGCAGCTCGCGGGCCTCCTCGCCGGAGACCGCCACCTTGGCCAGGGCGATGTTCTTGTACGCCGCCTGGACGAAGGGGTTGGGGTCGTACTCGGTGCCCTCGGGGATATCGCCCATGTAGCGGGCCAGCATCTCCTTGCAGCCGCCGCCGGCCGGGATGACGCCCACGCCGACCTCGACGAGGCCCATGTAGGTCTCGCCCGCGGCCTGGGTGTGGGCGCACTGCATGGCCACCTCGCAGCCGCCGCCCAGCACCAGGCCCCAGGGGGCCGTGACCACCGGGCGCACGCTGTACTTGGCCCGCTGGCAGACCTCCTGCAGGTCCTTCACCACGGTCTCGAGCATGCCCCACTGCTTGGTGGCCGCGGCCATGCCCACCATGAAGAGGTTGGCGCCGGCGCAGAAGGCGTTGCCACCCTGGTTGCCGATCACCAGGCCCTCGTACTTCTCCGCCTCCAGCAGATCGAGGGCGAGGCCGTAGAGCTTGATGATGTCGGCGTCCAGCGCGTTCATCTTGCTGTGGAACTCCAGCAGCAGGACGCCGTCGCCCATGTCGAGCAGGTCCGCCGACATGTTCTTCTTGAGCACCACCTTCTTGTCGCGCTTGAGGTCCTTGATGAAGAACCAGCGATCCGAGAAGGGCACGGGCTTGGCGACCTTCTCCAGCGGGCACCAGTAGGTGTGGCGGCCATCGGCCCACTCGTAGAAGTTCTTGCGGCCGGTGGCCAGCATCTCATCGACCCAGGCGGGGATGGCGCGGCCCTCGTCCTTCATCTTCTTGACCGACTTCTGTACGCCGATGGCGTCCCAGGACTCGAAGGGGCCCAGATCCCAGGCGAAGCCCCAGCGCATGGCGCGGTCGATGTTGACGATGTCGTCGGCGATCTCGGGCAGGCGGTTGGCCGTGTAGATCAGGGTGTCGGCGGTGCAGGCCCAGGCCAGCTCGGCGCCCTTGTCCTTGCCGTAGACCATGGCCTTCATGGAGGCGCCGGAATCGGGCGAGCCCTTGGCCACGCCGATGGAGCCGAACCTGGGCTTGTCGGCCACGGCGTACTCGCCGGTCTTCCAGTTGCGGGCGAGGATGGTCTTCTTGCCCGAGGCGTCGCGCTCCTTCTTGTAGAAGCCGAAGCCGGACTTGTCGCCGTTGGCGCCGGCAGCGACCATCTCCTTCAGCCACTGGGGCGGGATGAAGTAGTCGCGGCTCTCATCCTCGGGGCAGCCCTCGTAGACGGTGTCGATGACGTGCACCAGGGTGTCGTTGCCCACCAGATCCGCGGTGCGGTAGACGGCGGACTTGGGGCGGCCCATGGGCTTGCCGAAGACCGCATCCACCTCTTCGATGGTCATGTCGAGCTCGACCATGCGCTTGAACACGGAGGCGATGCCGAACACGCCGATGCGGTTGGCCACGAAGTTCGGGGTGTCCTTGCCGAAGATGATGCCTTTGCCGAGGACCTCCTCGCCGAAGCGGGCCACGGCGGCCATGACCTCGGGCTTGGTCTGCTCGGCGCCCACCAGCTCCAGCAGCCGCATGTAGCGGACGGGGTTGAAGAAGTGGGTGACCAGGAAGTGCGCGGCCATCTCCTCGGGCATGACCGCAGCCATGGTGGCCAGCGAGAGCCCGGAGGTGTTGGAGGTGACGATGGAGCCCGGGCGGCGATGCTCGGCGACCCAGCCGAAGACCTTCTTCTTGATGTTGATGTTCTCGAGCACGACCTCGATGATGAGGTCGCAGCCCTTCAGCAGCGCGGCGTCGTCCTCGTAGTTGGCCGGCGTGATGAGGTCGGCGTCCTTCTTGGTGAAGAAGGCGGCTGGCCTCAGCTTCTTGGCGTTCTCGATGCCGTTGATGGCCAGCATGGAGCGCGGCTCGGCGCCCTGTGGCACGATGTCGAACAGCACCGAGGGGATGCCCGCGTTGGCGAGGTGGGCGGCGATGCCCTGGCCCATCACGCCCGCGCCGAGCACGGCGACTTTCTTGATCTCGTAGCCCATCGTTCCTCCGGTTCGGGGGTGCGCGGGTGAATGAATCCTCATTCACCGACTCCCGTGGCATAACGCCGCGGAGGATCGGCGCAAGCCTGGCTCACCCCAGCTCGATCACCGTCCACGCATCCCCGCCCTCGCCCTCGGCGGCTGGGCGCCAGCGGTGGGCGTAGGGGGAGCGCTTCGCCCAGGCACGGATGCCGTCCTTGAGCACCCCGGTGCCGTGGCCATGCAGCACGAAGGCGGCGGCCTCGCCGCGCAGCAGCAGGGCATCGCAGAAGGCCTCGGTGGCCTCCACCGCCTCTTCGAGGCGCTTGCCACGCAGATCCAGGCTGTTGCCCGGGTGGGGCACGGCACCGGTGGCGGCGGGGATGGTGGAGGTCTCGGCGCGCTCGCGGGCGCGGCGCAGCTTCTTCTCGGCGGCGCTCGGCGGGGGCGGGGCCCCGGGCTCCTGCAGATCGGCCAGCTTGAGCCAGGTGCGCAGGTTGCCCACCTCGACCCGCACCCTCCCATCTGTGGTGACCTCCACCACGGTGCCCTCGCGCCGCAGCGAGGGGATCATCACCCGCGCGCCCGCCTCCAGGGCCTGGGGCGCGGGCCCCTCGGGCAGGGGCTCGGCGGCGGCCTCGTCCAATTCGCCCCGCAGGGCGCGCAGGCGCTCCAGGGTCTGGCCGGCGGTCCGGAGATCCGGGCCGCGCTGCAGCTCGGCGATGAGCCGGCGCACCTCGCCCTCGTGGCGGCGCAGGCGCGCGGCCAGGTCGCCCGCGGCCTCGCGCTCCAGCTTGCGGCGCCGCTCCTCCAGGCG
>JBDRKM010000469.1:0-24729 GCA_043814015.1 Pseudomonadota bacterium | reverse complement strand
GGGTCCACCCTGGACCTCGACGCCCACGAGGGCCCGGTGGTCCTCGCCTTCTGGGCCGCCATCGCGGGCTCCGAGCCCCTGCTGGCCTGGCTGGCGGGCCGTCCGCTGGCCACCCGCGCCCGCGCCGCCAGCTTCCTGGCGCGCCACGCGGCCTCAGCGCCCGCGGTGGACGCGCTGCTGTCCGAACCCGATCCGGGGGAGGAGGGCGCCGCTGCCAGGGCCCGGCAGCGGCGGTGATCGCGGGCGATCCCGAGGCCATCGGCGCCGCCGGCTGGACCCCGCCCGACCTGTGGGAGCCGGCTGGGGGCCTGGTGCTCGGCCCGCGAGCGGGCGACCTGGCCGCCCTGGAGCTGTGCAGCGCACCGAGCGCGTCGGGCCGCCCCGCCGGGCTCCCGGAGGAGAGCGCGGCGCGCCTGGAGGCCACGGGGATGCGCCTGCCCTGGGAGCGGGCGGCCGCGGCCCAGGCCTTCGCCGCCACCGAAGCCCCGGTGGTGGCGCCCTTCACCACCCCCGCCATCGACGGGTCCACCCTGGACCTCGACGCCCACGAGGGCCCGGTGGTCCTCGCCTTCTGGGCCACCTGGTGCGGCCCCTGCCGCCAGGAGATGCCCCACCTGCAGGCCCTGCGCGAGGCCCACCGGGCGCAAGGCCTGGAGGTCTGGGCCCTGTCCACGGACCGCGCCAAGGACCGCGAGAAGATCCCCGAGCTCTGGGAGAGGTGGGGTGTCTCCCTGCCCGTGGCCCCCGCGCCCGCCGCCCTGGTGCAGGCCTGGGACGTGCGCTCCGTGCCCCGCGTGGTGGTGCTGGACGCCGAGCACCGCCGCGTGCTCGACCACCAGGGCTTCTCGGAGGAGAGCTTCGCGGAGCTCGAGGAGCAGGTGCAGGAGGTGCTGGCGGGGACCTTGAAAGGGGAGCGCAGCCTCGGGCTGCTCGCTGGGCAGCTCGACCTGCTGGCCACAGGATCGCTGCCCGGACGGCCCAAGGCCCTGGTGCGCGGCCCCGATGGCGGCGTTCAGGTGCTGGCCCGCGGCGCGCTGGTGCCCCTCACCCGCCAGGGCGAGGCCCTGCAGACCGGCGCACCCCAGCGCCTGCCGTTGGTCGCCGACCAGGCCTTGTGGGCCGATCTGGACGGCGATGGCCCGGCCGAGCTGCTGCTGGTCGACGGCGAGGCGGGCACGCTGCGGGTCTCAGACGCCGAGGGCGCCGCCCGCTGGACCCGGCGGGGCGCCGAACCCATCGGGGGCCTCGGCCTGCTGCATGCCACTGGCGGCGCGCTGCTGGTCACCCTGCGCGCGGGGGTGGCGCTGGAGGACCCTCCCGCGGGTTCCCGCGGCATCGCGCCGGGCGAGCAGGTGCAGGTGCCGCGGCATCACCTGGAGGTCCTCGGCCCCGACGGGGCCCTGCGCACCGATCTGCCCCTGCCCGCTCCGGTGCTGGCCTTCGCCCCGGCCCCCGACGGCCACGCCGTGGCCGTGGTGCTCGCCGACGCGGAGGTCCTCCTGCTGGATCCCGATCTCGCCCTGCGCCCGGTGGAGCACCCCCTGGACCGCCCCCGCGGCCTGACCTGGGACGGAGGCGACCTGTGGGTCAGCGGTGGCGCAGCGCGGAGCCTGCTCGTGGGGCGCGGCGCGGAGGGCGCGCGCTGGCGCCTGGCCGAGACCGGCGGCGGCGACCTCTGGGCCCTGGCGGAGGACGGCGCGGTCATGGCCCGCCTCGACCTGCAGCGACCCGTGCTGTCGGTCGTGGGCGATCTGGAGGGCGACGGGAAGGATGAGGTGATCCTGTGGGCGCCGTGGTTCGGGCTGGCGGTGGTGCGGCCAGAACCCTGCCCGCGTCCGCCGGCCGCCACCGACGTACTTGGGCCGAAGTAGGCTCGTTCCTGATGTCGGCACGGCCGGAAGGCACGGCACCGACCAAATCAGCCGACAATTCAGGGCTGCCGGGAGGCTGTCAGCTATCAACATTCAGCCGTCAGCAAGATGGTTTTCGCTGGCCACTCCGAAAGCGGCCGGCACCCAGACTGTGTTTCGGCAGCTTCGGCCGTAGCCTTCTCGGTATCGAACTTCGTACCTCGTTCGTAGCTGATTGCTGACCGCTGACCGCTGACCGCTCCCAGAGGCACCCAGCCTGTCCCCCGGCTCGCGCCAGCCCGCCCCGAGAAGGGTCGTCACAGCCCGTTCCGTCGCGAGGAACCCCATCGTGCGGGGAAGACCCCGCTGAACCTACCGATCTGCGATCAGGGTCGGATCGAACCTACCACCCAACGCGCCGGCCAGGGCGAGCACACGCTCCGGCTACGGGAGAACGTCGGTTTTCGGCAGTGAGCCGTCTCTCGCCCGACCCAGGTGGTAGGTAGGAGCGAGGCCTGCCCGCGTTCTGGTAGGTTCAGGGGCGCCCTCGCCGCACATCCCCCGAATCAGCCCCCGATCCGCCCGCCGGAATCCGAGGGCCATGGCCGCCCCCACCCCTCCCCAGCCCACGACGTGCCGCCTCATCA
Source organism: Pseudomonadota bacterium (assembly GCA_043814015.1). Taxonomy (GTDB): domain Bacteria; phylum Myxococcota_A; class UBA796; order UBA796; family JAFGLY01; genus JBDRKM01. Next base: position 22,232 of record JBDRKM010000469.1, on the reverse strand, counting down.
CCCCGCCCCAGGCGTTCCTCACCGCCCCTCGACGCCCCTACTAAAAGTGAAGAGCGCGATCTCGGCGGCGTCCGTGACGACCATGTCGGCTCGCCAGCAATCGGATGTCTGGCTGATCGTGGCGCTTCCCAGCGACCGCCAGGTCCCCGACTGGAGCGCTCTTCCCACGCATCGATCGATAGGGATCCTGGACTGGAGGGTGAAGTGGAAACACGCCACCCCGCGTGGCCGGTCTCGCAGCGTGTAGAAGACGTAGTCGTCCCCGAGGACGTCGGGCACGTTCCACCGATATTCCCAGGAGGCAAAGAAACCCTCCCCCATCTGGACGGCGCGCGGGAAACGGACATCCAGGGTGTAGTCCAACGCGATGGCCTCACCCTTCTCGTCGGGGGTTGGGATCAGACTCGTCGCGACGGGAGCGGCCCGCGCGGCGAGTCCGGCACAGATCGCTTCCGCCGCCGCCCCAGATCGCTGGGCCTCCGCGACCATCGCGACTTCATCACGTGACAGCCAGGCGAACTCCCCACTGGCGGCGGGGAACACCTCGAAGCCATGCCCTTTGATCTCCTCTTCCAATGCTGGTTCGAGGGAAGCCGAGTCACGGACGTACTGGGACGGGAATGGATCGCGGTTCTCGCAGATCAGGCTCGTGCGATAGGTCGTCCTCTCATCTTCTATGATGCACTCCTCACGCCAGAAGTGCGCGAAGTGCAGGGTATCCAGGTGCATCGGATGCGGCTTGAGATACCGCCTCAAAACGTCGATGTCATCCGCAGATATCTCGTCTGCTGTGAGCGCGAGCGCGTTCCGGAGGATGGAGTCGTGGTCGAACACCTGCGCCATCGGAACGACTCCGGGGACTTCTGATGACAGGATCTCGCGAGCGATGCCGCGGGCACGGGCAGTGGGGATACTCTGGTCGTCTGCCAGGTACTCGACGAAATCGTCGGTCAACTGTCCTGTCGTCGCCAGGTGGGCGCGGAACACTGCCCGGCAGATCGACTCTCGGTGGCCGTCACTTCTACCAATGGCTGCGGCGACCCGCTCGAGGACTCCGCCGTATGTGGAGGTTCCACCCTCCAGGGGGTCCTCCCGACGGCAACCGGCAACCGGATTCTCCGCTGGGAGCCCGAGCAGCGCCCTGATACGGCCTGACAGTTCGATGATCGGCGTGACCCGGTCGCGCAGCTCGTCGGTGGTGTGGGCCCACTTGTTCCGGGCCTCCTTCAGCTTTCCGGCGGCCTTCTTCAGGGCACGGATCTTCGGCCTGTCGGGTGGCGGGCACAGCACATCAGCCATATTGCACAGGAGCTGCAGGGCGAAATCGGCCTCGGAGAGCATACGCCATCGGAAATCCGCGTCGTCCAGAATGGCGAGCAGCTCCCCTTCCCGAAACCCAGCCAGGCTCTTGCTGCGCACCGCGGTGCGCCACGACTCGCGTGCATCGGCGCTGCTCGCGACCTCGACGAGCCGCGCGTTCAGATGATCGCGCAACGCGTCCCGGAGGTCGAAGAGGATGTAGGTGCACACGAGGGCCGTCTCGATCAGGGTCCGCCCGGCGCTCGTCTCTGTCGTCAAAGGAGGCATCGCTCTCTCCCGCTGATGTCACGCAGGTCCATGGACCGTGTAACCCTGACCACCGTCCCAACCCCCCGTGTCCGCACGAGCAACGCCAGCTCGCGGTCTCCTGCGCAGCCCACCAGGTCCATGGCTGGCGTGGCCCCCGGGACCAGCCGCTCGCGGCGTGCGATCTCTTTGGGTCGCGGGCGGAGCCCCGCGCCAGGGGATCTCCGCCTGAAGCGCCTGGACGGGAGGCAGGCCCGCGCATCAGAGCCCGAACAAACCCTGCTGCCCCGGCAGCACCGCCTCGCCCACCGGCACGTGCTCCACCTCCCACACACCTTCCTCCAAGGCCCGCAGCCCCGCTGGCTCCAACAGCGCCAGTGTCCGCTCCTGGCCGGTGACCACGGGGACGTCGTGGGGGGCGTTGTGGTGCTTGAGCTCCTTGCCCGCGGCCTGGCGTGCGGCCACGAAGTCACGGTGGCTCTCCAACCGGGACCGCACCAGGCCGGGGCCCGCGCGCGCCGCCGCTTCCAGGCTGCGCCCCACCACCGGCGCCAGTCCCGGGCCGATCTCCACCCCCACGGACGAGCGCCCGGCCACGGCCGCGGCCGCCATGGTGGTGCCCGTGCCGGCGAAGGGGTCGAGCACGGTGTCGCCGTACAGCGAGTACATCTGGATCAGCCGCCAGGGCAGGTCGAAGGGGAAGGCGGCGCTGCGCTCGCGCTCCTCCTTGGCGGCCAGGGCCTGGCGCGTGCCCCGCAGATCGGTCCAAAGGTCCGAGAACCAGCCGTTGCGCTCCTCCCAGAAGTAGGCGCTCCCGGCGCGGGCGGCCTTGTCTTCGGGACGGGAGAAGGTGCGCTTGCCCCCTCTACGCAGGACCAGCACGTACTCGTGCTCGTAGGTCACGTACGCCCCGGCTGGCAGCATGCCCGAGCCCATGAACTTGTTGGGCGCGTTGGTGGGCTTGTGCCACAGGATGTCGGGCAGCACGGTGAAGCCGAGGGCGGCCATGCCCATGAGGATGCGCGCGTGGTTGGGGAAGAGCGAAAACTCCCCGCCCAGGCTGCGGGTGGCATCCCCGATGTTCACGCAGCACAGGCCTCCAGGCACCAGCACCCGGTGGCAGGCGGCCCAGACCTCGTCGAGGCAGCGGTGCATGCGCTCGAAGGCCCCGGCGCCGTCCTCGGCGGCCAGCAGGGGGGCGATGGCCGGATCCATGGCGGAGAAGGCCTCGTCCCACATGGCGATCATGGGGTAGGGCGGCGAGGTGACCACGAGGTGGACGGAGGCGTCGGCCACACCGGAGAGGGCGCGGGCGTCGCCGATCAGCAGGCGGTGGGTGGTGTGCATGGGGAGTCCTGGTCAGTCGCGCAGGGAAAAGTCGAGGTGGACGTGGTCGTCGTGGTCCTGCAGGCCCTCGCGCGACGCCGGCACCACGATCACCCGCGCCCCCTCTACCCTCAGCGCCGCCTCCAGCCCCGCAGCCAGATCATGCGCGATGATCACCCGCGTGAGGCGCACCCCGTGCTCGGGCCCGCTGCGCTGCAGCGCGGCCACGAGGCGGGCCAAAGCCGCAAGATCGGCGCAGGCCCCGCCACGGCAACCCCGAGCGTCGAGATCCACCGCGTAGCCCCAGAGGTTCCAGGCCCAGGTGGGCAGGTGGGTGCAGACGCCCTCCACCTGCATGGGCATCATCACGTCGGCGGAGAGCCCGGCGCGGTGGGTGGCGTGGGGCGGGAAGGCGCCGCCGCGCCGCCAGCCCGTCTCTCCGATGACGTAGCGACACCCATGCTCACCGCGGGCTTCGGCCGTCGCGGCCACCAGCAGGTCGCGCACCCGCCCGTGGAGGTACTGCCGCCCGATGGCGCTGCCCAGCCAGGAGTAGGTCACATGGCCGCGGCCGATGGGCGGGAGCACGTGACCGTGCTCCAGGCGGGCGCCGGCGCCGCTGCCCACGCTCCGCGAGGGGGTGTCGCCGTCGAGGAGGACCCGCAGCCAGGCGGTGGCGGGGAGGGCCAAGGCCAGGGCTGCGAGGCACGCGAGCAGGCAGAGGGGCCAGCGAAGACGGCGAAGCGAGATCATGGCGGCGGGCGTATCGCCGTGGCGGAGACGGGGCCGCAAGGGCGGGCTGGATCAAGGCCCGCGGCCCCCGACAGCGCCATCTCGGGCCGGGGGCGTCGCCGCCATCACTGGGCGAGAGAGGAGACACACGCCCAGCCCCCACCAAAAGTTGCCAGATACCGCCCAGGGTCCCCCGGAAGTCTCCACCCGACTCCTCCCTCACCCGGAGCTGGACGGATGAACGTATCTTCTCAACGCCCCCCCCCGGCGGACCCGCCGCGTTGAGGAGGCGCGTGGCAACCTGCAGCGCACCCTGGGCGCGTTCTGGCAACCTGCAGTACACCCTGGGCGCAACCCGCCCACGGGAGGCGACCGCGGGAAGCCGCGAGCCCCTCCGTAGCCACCACCTCCGACCTGGCATACACCCCTCCGCCCCCCGGGAGGCCCGCCGCGTGAAGGAGCGCCACGTCCCCCTGCTGCTCGCCCTGTATGGGCTCTCCGGGGCCGTGGGCCTGGCCTGGCAGGTGGTCTGGGTGCGGGCGTTCACGCCGCTGTTCGGGGCCGGGATCGAGTCCACCGCTGCGGTGACCGCCACCTTCATGGCGGGCCTGGGGCTGGGCGGGGCGCTGGCCCCGCGGCTGCTCGGGAGGGGCCGCGGGCTGCGCCTGTACGCCGCGCTCGAGCTCGGGGTCGGCCTGTGGGGGATGGCCCTGCCCTGGGTGTTGGCCGGGCTGCGCCACCTGCTGCTGCCCGCGCTGGGGGGCCTCGGCGAAGGCCCGGCCGCCGTGCTCCTGCGCCTGGCGGTGGCGGCCGCCCTGGTGGGTCCGCCCGCCGTGGCCCTGGGCCTCACGTTCCCGGCGGTGCTGCAGGCCCTGGGCGCGGCCGCCCGCCCCGCGCGGGTGGGGCTGGCCTACGGGCTCAACGCGCTGGGCGCGGCGGGTGGGGCGCTGGCCGCCGGCCTGTGGCTGCCCTGGGCGCTGGGGCTGTGGCGCGGCAGCCTGCTGCTGGGCGGGCTCGATCTGTGCGTGGCCGCGGTGGCCTGGAGGCTCGGGCCCGGCGGCGCGGTCGCTCCACCCCCGGCCGCCGCTCGCGCACCGGGCCGCGTGGCCCCCTCCCTCTGGGCGCTGGCCGCCCTCACCGGTTTCGCGGGCCTGGCCCTGGAGCTGGCCTGGACCCGCCTGGCCGCTCCCCTGCTGGTGCCCCACCTCGGCCCGGGCGAGCAGGCCTTCGCCTGCGTGCTGGCAGCGGTGCTGGCCGGCATCGGCCTCGGCAGCCTGCTCGGCTGCCGGCACGGGCAGCGCGCCGGGGGGCTGCTGGCCGCGCTGCAGGCGGCCCTGGTGATGGGCTGCGTGCTGGTGCTGGAGCCCGTGCGCACCGCGCTCTTCGGCCCCGCGCTCCGCCCCTGGCTGGAGGGCGCCCTGCCGCTGGTGCCGGCTCTGTTCCTCGGCGCCACCTTCCCGCTGCTGGCGCGTGAGCTGCTCGCCTCCGGCGAGGACGAGCGCGGGCTGGGGCGCCTGTACGCGGTGAACACGGCCGGGGCCGTGCTCGGCTCCCTGCTGACGGGCTTCCTGCTCATCCCGGGCCTCGGGGCCCAGCGCTGGCTGCTGCTGCTGGCCGGCCTGGCCGCCACCACCGCCCTCATCGGGCTCTGGCGCGCGGGCTGGCGCCGCACCGCCCTCGCGGCGCTCCCCGCCCTGGCCGCCGCCCTGTCCATCGCCCTGCCGCGGGTCCCTGCGGTGGCCGGCGTCCGGGTCCTCACCGCAGGCGAGCATGTCATCGCCGCCCAGGAGGGCCGCCAGGCCACGGCCATGGCCCTGGAAGACACCAGGGGCGAGCGCATCCTGCTCACGGGCGGGCATCGCATCTTCGAGGGCCGCTGCGCCGAGGTGGACGATCACGCCCGCCGCGCCCTGGCCCCGGCCAGCCTGCACCCGGAGCCCCGCCGCGTGCTGCTCATCGGCCTGGGCACCGGCGCCACCGCCGCCGCCATGCTCCAGGTCCCGAGCCTCGAGGCCCTCTCCGTGGTGGAGCTGGACGAGCGTCAGCGCGACCTGCTGCCGCACTTCGGCCACGAGGATCTGCTGCAGGATCCTCGCTTCAGCCTGCTCGCGGGAGATGGTCGCCAGCACCTGCGCACCCACCCCGAGCGCTGGGATCTCATCGTGGTGGACGCCTACGGCCCCGAGACCACCCCGGCCTTCTACACCGGGGACTTCTTCCACGAGGCGGGCGAACGCCTGGCCCCCGGTGGGCTGGTCTTCGTGAAGCTGATCCCCTCGGACCTGCCCGACCAGGCCACCCTGGCGGCCTTCCTCTGCACCCTGTTCGACGCCCTGCCCCACACAGCGCTCATCTACCTGGGCGACGGCTTCTCCGGCCTGATCGGCGGCAACGAGCCCTTCCGCGGGGTGGACGTGGACCGCATCGGGGCCCGGCCCGAAGGCAGCGAGGCGCTGTGTGTGAGCGCCCGCCGCGTCGACGACGACCGCGGCCTCTGGCTGCGCAAGCCCGCCGAGGCCCACGCCGCCGGGATCTTGCTCGATCCCTGGTGGCAGGCCCAGGGCCGCCGCGACGCGCCACCCTGGCGGCTGGACGCGAAGAAGCGGGCACAGCAGCACGGGGCGGGAGCCCCACCGCAGCCCGCGCCGCGCCCTTGACGGCGGATCCTGGTTAACAGCCGCCCCATGATCACCGAAGAACTCATCCGCGCCCTCCCCAAGTCCGACCTGCACGTTCATCTCGATGGTTCGCTGCGGCTCGAGACCCTCATCGACCTGGCCCGCACCCGCGGGGTGGTGCTGCCCTCCAGCACGCCCGAGGGGCTCAACGAGCTGGTGTTCAAGGAGAGCTACGCCAACCTCCCCGAGTACCTGGCCGGCTTCGCCTACACCTGCTCCGTGCTGCAGGACGCGGAGGCCCTCGAGCAGACCGCCTACGAGCTGGCCATCGACAACATCGACGAGGGCGTGCGCTACCTCGAGGTGCGGCTGGCGCCCCAGCTGCACGTCAACGACCACCTCACCAGCGAGCAGGTGCTGCAGGCCGTCAACCAGGGCCTGGAGCGCGCCAGGCGCGCGCACCGCCAATCCGATGCCGTGGCCAAGCGCGGCGAGCCGCCCTTCGAGTACGGCATCATCGTCTGCGCCATGCGGATGTTCTCCCCGGGCTTCGGCTGGTACTTCAAGAACCTCCACCGGGTCACCTCCGAGCTCGAGGAGAAGCGCCGCTTCGGCATCGCCAGCCTGCAGCTCGCGCAGACCGCGGTGAAGGCGCGCGACAAGCTGGGCCTGCCCATCGTGGCCTTCGATCTCGCGGGCCAGGAGGACGGCTACCCCGCGGTGGACCACGCCGAGGCCTACCGCTTCGCCCACGAGCACTTCCTCAAGAAGACCGTGCACGCCGGCGAGGCCTACGGCCCGGAGAGCATCTTCCAGGCCATCACCGCCCTGCACGCCGATCGCATCGGCCACGGCTACCACCTCTTCCGGCCCGATCTCATCACCTCGAAGGAGGTCTACGACCCGGAAGGCTACGTCCGCGCCCTGGGCCAGTACATCGCGGATCGCCGCATCACCATCGAGGTCTGCATCACCTCCAACCTGCAGACCAACCCCGAGATCGGCACGGTCGGCAACCACGCCCTGCGCCAGTTCCTCGACGCGCGCCTCTCGTGCACCCTGTGCACCGACAACCGCCTGGTCTCCCACACCACCGTCACCCGCGAGATCCAGCTGGCCCTCTCGGAGCTGCACCTCTCCGACCAGGCCCTGCGCGATCTCATCATCTACGGCTTCAAGCGCTCGTTCTACCCGGGCGACTACCGCGAGAAGCGCGAGTACGTGCGCCAGGTGGTCAACTACTACGACGGCCTCATGAAGCGGGTCGAGCCCACCTTCGCGCCCCCCCCGGGCAGGTAGCTACTCCGCCGCCTTCCGGGGGATGAACCACCGCTTGTCCAGCGGGACGCCCTTGCCGATGGCCGAGTCGTAGAAGCTCGGCAGCCGGCCCGTGGGCACCAGGCCGCCCTGGATGACGCCGTCCACCATGCCCTGCCCCTGGAAGCGGAACAGCGTGTTCATGCGGTAGTTGCCGTGCTCGTCCAGGCCGGAGAGGACCTCGGCGATCTGCTCGACCCGGCGCGAGCCGTCGGGGAAGCGCGCCACCTGCAGCACCAGATCCACGGCGTCGGCCACCTGGCCGCGGATGGCGCGGATGGGGAGGTCCTCGCCGGCGAACAGCACCAGGGTCTCCAGCTTGCCGAGGGCGGAGACGGCGCTGTTGGCGTGCAGGGTGGTCATGGTGCCGCCGTGGCCGGAGTTCAGGGTGTTGAGCAGATCGAGCGCCTCGCCGCCGCGCACCTCGCCCACGATGATGCGGTCGGGCCTTAGCCGCAGGGTGGAGTGCAACAGATCCCGGATGGTGATCTCGCCGCGGCCCTGCTCGTCGCCGAGGTGGGCCTCCAGCTGCACCACGTGGGGCTTGTCGATGTGCAGCTCGGCGGTGTCCTCCATGATGACGATCCGCTCGTCGGCCGGGATGAAGCAGGCCAGGATGGTGAGCAGGGTGGTCTTGCCCGAGCCCGTGCCGCCCGAGACGATCAGGTTGCGCTTCATCAGGATGGCGGCCCTGAGCAGCGCCATGGCCTCCTTGGAGAGGGTGCCCAGCTCCACGATCTCCTTCGGGCCGAGGGCCTCGCGGGCGAACTTGCGAATGGCGATGGCCAGGAAGGGGGCCGGCGGCGGGCCGATGACGTGGACGCGGGAGCCGTCGGGCAGGCGCCCATCGAAGCGCGGGTGCTCGCGGTCGAAGACCTTGTTGCTGTACTGGGCGATGTTGATGCAGGCCGCCCGGAGCTCCTCCTCGCCTGAGAAGGTGACGCCCTCTACCCGCTGCAGGCGCCCGCGGATCTCCACGAAGACCTCGCCGGGGCCGTTGATGAGCACCTCGGTGACGGTGGGATCCTCCAGCAGGTGCAGCACCGGGCGCAGGTGGTAGGTGACGGTGCTCTGGAACAGGCCGGGCATGGGGTCAGTCCCCCTTCTTCTTTTCCCTGGCCCCGTTCTTCTTGCGGGAGAAGAGCCGCGCGAAGAAGCCCTTGGCCTGATGATCGGCCTGCTCCTTCTCCTTCTTCATGCGGTCCATCTCGCGGAAGGCGTCCTTGTTCTCCGGGTTGATCTTGAGCGTCTTGATGAAGCACTTGCGGGCCTCGTCCAGGTTGCCGCGCTCCTTCATGACCCGCCCGAGCAGCACCCAGCCGTCCTGGTGCCGCTGGGCCTCGTTGAGGGCCTCCTGCAGCATGACGAGCCCGCGCTCGGCCTCGTCCTCGTCGCGCCCCTGGCCCACGCGCCACATGAGGTAGCCCAGGTAGATGTCGAGGTCGGCCGACTTGAAGTCCTTGATGCCGGCGCCATCCACGCGGGCCTGGGCGAGCAGCTCGTGGGCCTGCACCATGCGGCCCGCGCGGAACTGGGCCAGCCCGCGGTCGATGAGGCGCTCGACCGCCAGGATGCGCTCGACCTCCTCCGCGATCTCCTCCTCCTCGGTCTTCTTGCCGTGCACGATCCGGTCGATGAGCGCCTGCCGCTGCTCGTCGTCCTTGATCTGTTCCCAGGCCGCGCGCGCGAGATCGAAGGCGGCGATGGACCGGCTCCGCAGGTCCTCGTCGGCACCGACGAGCCGGTCTGGGTGTAGCTGGCGGGCCAGCTGGAAGTAGGCCCCGCGGAAAATCTCGAGGTCGGCCAACGGATCCAGGCCCAGCACCGCGAAGGGGTTCTCGGCCGCCTCGATGCGCGTGATCTCCGCCCGGATCTGCGTCAGGGCGGCCTCGGCCAGCGGATCCGGCAGATCGGTGGGCTCGTCCCCGAAGGGCTCGTCATCGAAGAGCTCCACGTCGTCATCCCTGCGCGCAAAGGAGACCTCGTGGGCGCTCTCGCCGAGGCCCGGCTCCTCGTCGCCCCCGGAGGACAGCAGGTCCCCCTCCTCGGGCCCGAGATCGATCTCCATGTCCATGTCGGGTTCGCCGAACGGTTCGTCGGCGGGCTCGTCCTCGGGAGCGAGGACGGCGCCCTCGCGGGGCTGCACGCTGGCGGCGATGAGCGCGGAGAGGTTGGAGAAGGTGGGGGAGGGCTGGGAGGCGACCTCCTCGTGGGCGTCCAACCAGGCCTCGTCCTCCGCCGCCGGGTCGATGAGCTCATCCTGCTCCTCGGACCCGGGGGGCTGGGCGGGCTGGGGACTCAAGGACACGAGGCCGTACAGCGCGGCCAGGTAGAGGGCGGCGGCGCAGGCCCGCGGTTCACCGGGGCCGAACTGGATCACCTCCTCGGCCGATCTGAATCCGTCGAGGGCCAGCAGCCAGTGGCGGTACTCCAGGGGCAGGCCGAGGGGAGAGAGCGCCTCGATGGCCTCGGACGCGCAGGCCGGCTCCCCATCGCCCACGGCCAGCAGGCGGGTGAGGATGGCGTCGGCGTCGAGCGCGAGGTCCAGGGCCTCCCACAGCACGAGGGGGAGCGAGCAGGGCAGCTCACGGGGCGGGGCCTCCCCTTCCTGCCATTGCTGGGCGTCGAAGGGCTCCTGGAGCAGGGCCGCGAGCCTGAGCGCCGCGAGGTGCTGTGCGGTCTGCTCCTGCGAGCCGGACACCAGGCCGGAGGGGAGCTGATCCACCTGCTCCTTCTTGAGGTTGGAGCTGGACTGGATGAGCCGCCCGTCGCGGAGGAAGAACCTCCGACGCCGCTTGCCCTGCAGGATCTCCAGGGCGCCGGTGGCGCCCTCCAGGGCGAGGCGGGCGAGGGCCCTCTCCGGGCTGGCATCGGCGATGGTCACGGGTTGAGACACGGGGCCTCCCGAGCACCCCGTCCCCGGCCGCCGAGCGCGCGGACCGGGCGGGACGCGATGAAGCCCCATAACCGACGCGCGAGGGAATCAGCGGCGGTTGCTCGTGCCGTCCTGGGTCCCGGCGGTCATGACCTGGCGGGCGTCCTCCGTCATGGCCTGGTACCCGTCGGAGAAGGGGTCGATGAAGGAGTAGGCCACCGCGACCACCGCGACCACGATCACCGCGATCACGAGGAAGTACTCCACGGTGCTCTGGCCGGCGCGGCGGCGCGCGGCGCGGCGGGACAGCGGACGGCGGGTACAGCTCATGACCAGAACCTCAGGACCTGGGGGAAGCAGCGCGCGATGACATAGCCCGCCGCGATCACGCCCGCGAAGGGCGCCACCAGAGGCTTCGGGCCGGCCACGTCGCGCTTGATGCCGGCCTTGATCACCGAGAACACGGAGCGCAGGCGCCCCGCGCGGGCGAGCAGGAAGATGGCCACCGGGATCTGCACGAAGAGCACAAGCACGAAGACCCGCAAGACCTCGAAGGGGCCGAGCACCGCCCCGATGGCCATCAGCAGCTTGGCATCGCCCGCCTTCATGGCGCCGCCGAGGTTCCAGAACAAGAACCCCGGCACGAAGGCCACCGCGATGCCCGCGAGGCAGGTGTACAGCGCGGGGAGCACGGCGTCCCGCCCGTGCAGCAGCACGGCCAGCAGCGGATGCACCACCAGGGCGGCACCCATGACCCCGAAGGTGAGCACGTTGGGGATCTTCTGCCAGCGCAGATCGGTGTAGACCGCCACGCCGAGCAGCCCCACCACCACCGCATCGGCTGGCTGTAGCTGGGAGAGGAGTTCCACCTGGTGCCCTACGGGTAGGGCATCGCGACGGTACGGCGCACGTTGTCGAAGATGTCGCGCGCCGACTCGCCGAACGCGATGAAGCCCACGGCCAGCGCGATGGCGATCACCGAGATGACCAGCATGTACTCCACCACGCTCTGGCCACGCCGGCTGCGGGCGAGGGGGCGCCGCATCGTCAGCGCTCCGTCCCGGTGCCGACGATCTCGCCGGTGGACAGGATGTCCTTGATGTCCAGCGCCAGGTTCTGGACGCCCGACCGGAAGGTGGGCACGAAAACATAGGCCGCCGCGACGATGGCGATGACGATCACCGAGATCAGCATCATGTACTCGACCGTGGACTGACCGCGTCGGAGATGGAGCGCCATGGGCCAAGCCTTCGAGAGGAATCCGCCCCGAAGATAGCAAGACCCGCGCCAGCCCGCATGGGTCCGCGCGCCAAGCTGGTGACGCGACCGGGGCGCTCCCCGTGGACCTGGCCTCCGAGGTGATATTCCATCGGTGTTCCATCACCTTTTCCACAGGCCCGCGGGCCCGTTCGGTGGTCCATCCGCCGCCTTGGGAGCCCGCGGTGCGACACCCGCGCCCCAGCGAGCCCGAGACCTTTCCGTCGCACAGGAGCCTGTCCACGACAAACAGGCTAAGCTGCGGGCTCCCCGCGCCAAGCCCCCGGGGCAAGGCGCCGCCAGGCGGGCCATGAGCGAGGCAGCTCCCAGCACCTTCGGCAAGTACCGCATCCTGGAGCGCATCGCGACCGGGGGCATGGCCGAGATCTTCAAGGCGCGCCTCGACGGCATCGGCGGCTTCCACCGCACCTTCGCCATCAAGCGGGTGCTGCCCACTCTCTCCCAGAACCCCGAATTCGTGGATCTGCTGGTCGATGAGGCCAAGGTCGCGGGCCTGCTGTCGCATGCCAACATCGTGCAGATCCTCGATCTGGGCCGCATCGACGATCACTACTTCATCGCCATGGAGTACGTGGCCGGGCACGATCTGGGCGAGGTGATGAAGCGCTGCCTGGAGAAGGGCATCACCCTGCCGGTGCCGCACGCGGTCTTCATCTGCATCGAGGTGCTCAAGGGCCTGGAGTATGCCCACAAGCGCCAGGTGATGCGCGATGGCCGCCCCATGCCGCTGGACATCATCCACCGCGACATCTCCCCCTCCAACATCCTGGTGAGCAGCCAGGGCGAGGTGAAGGTCACGGACTTCGGCATGGCCCGGGCCAGCGTCAAGGCGCTGGAGACCATCGCCGGAATCCCCAAGGGACGCTTCGACTACCTGGATCCCATCCAGTCCGAGGGCCGCCCCGCCACCCAGCAGAGCGACCTGTTCAGCCTGGGGATCGTCTTCTACGAGATGCTCGTGGGCGACCACCCCTTCCGGCGCGACACCGACATGGCCACCATCGACGCGATCCGGAGCGGCCAGTTCGAACCGCCCAGCTTCGTGAACATGGACATCCCGCCCCAGCTCGACGACGTGATCGCGCGCGCCCTGGCGCGGGATCCGGCCGAGCGCTACCCCGACGCCACCGCCTTCAAAGAGGACCTCGACCGCTTCTTCCACGAGTCCGAGTTCATCTTCACCCAGTCCACCCTGGCCGCGTTCCTCAAGGGCCTGTTCCCGGATCACAAGGCCGCGCGGGCCGAGCCCCGGCGGGATCACGCCCCCACCCGCCCCCTGGATCGCAACCGGGTGAACCTGCCGCCGATGGACGACTTCGACGAGGACATCCTGCCCACGGTGGTGCAGGAGAACCCGCTGGCCCAGGTCTCGCCCTTCTCGCCCCAGGAGCCGCCGCCCGCGCCACCGCCGCGCAGCGGCGTCTCTCGCCCCTCGGCCGCCTCCATCCACGAGGCGGCCACCATGCTGCGCCGCATCCCCGACGCGGCCGGGGCGTCCGCCTTCTCCCAGCCCGCCGGCCTGTCGGACGCGGCCACCTTGATCCGGGCCAACCCCCTGCTCGACGGCGAGCTTGGCGAGGTCGAGACCCAGATCAAGCGCCGCCCCACCCTGGATGGCCTGCCCATCCCCGACGCGCCGCCCTCCGATCCCGAATTCGTCGGCTTCGGCGCGGCCCCACCCGAGATCACCGAGCCACCCCCGGCCTGGCCGGCCGAGGACGATCCCTTCCAGCCCCCGGATCGCCCCACCCTGGCCCGGGCCGACCTCGAGCGCCCCACCGTGGCCTCCGGGGGCAAGGACCCCTTCGGCCCGCCGCCCTGGGCGCCGCCTCCCGCGCCCGCCGCACCCCCACCCCGGCCGCCTCAACCCGCCGCGCCCGCGCCCCCAATCCCCATCGCGCCGCCGAGGCCCAGCGGGCCGGCACCCGCCTCATACGCCCCGCCGCCAACCCCCTACGCCCCACCGCCCGCTCCCGCGCCCATGCCCGCGCAGGCCCTCAGCGCACCACAGGTCGCGCCTCCCCCGACCCGCACCGCCGCGCAGGCCCCCGCCCGCATCCCCCTGAAGACCCACCTCGCCTACCTGACGGGGGCCCTCTTCACCCTGATCCTGGGGCTGCTGGTGGGCGCCGCGGCCGGCTGGTTCGGCGCCTCCAACCTCACCCCAACCCCCACCCCCGCCGAGCCGTCGGGGCCCGCCGAGCTCACCTTCCGCATCCCCTCCGGCGCCTCCCTCGAGGTGGACGGGCAGGTGCGCGGCACCGGTCCAGCCCTCTCGCTCCAGCTCGACACCGGGAGCGCCCACCAGGTGCGCCTGCTGCTGCCTGGACACGAGGCCCTGGATCTCCCCATCGCGCTGGAGCCGGGAGAGCACCGCACCGTGGTGGTGGCCATCGCGGAGCCCGATCCCCAGTGAGTACCGTGCCCACCGTGCCCGCTGCCGAGGGCGCCCTCGCTCGCCGAGGCGTCCCGATCGGTCCGATGGTCAAGGCCCTGCGCCCCAAGCAGTGGACCAAGAACGGCCTGGTCTTCGCGGCCCTGATCTACGCCTACCAGTTCGACTCGGTGGAGGCCTGGGTCCGGGCCGCGGGCGGCTTCGCCGTCTTCTGCCTGGTCTCCAGCATGGGGTATCTGGTCAACGACCTGCGCGACCGCGAGGCCGACGCCCAGCACCCCACCAAGCGCAAGCGCCCCATCGCCAGCGGCGCCCTGTCCGCGCGCTGGGCCATCGCAGAGGCCATCGGGGCCGGGCTGCTGGGCCTCTTCACCGCCACCTCGCTGGGCTGGCCCTTCCTCGCGGTGACCCTGGCCTACCTGGTCACCACCATGACCTACTCCTTCTTCTTCAAGAATGTCGTCATCCTCGACGTGATGATGATCACGGCCGGCTTCCTGTGGCGAGCCGCCGCCGGCGCCGTGGTCATCGCGGTGCACATCAGCCCGTGGCTCATCATGTGCGCGGCCTTTTTGGCCCTCTTCCTGGGCTTCAACAAGCGCCGCGGCGAGATCGCCCAGCTCTCGGCCGACGGAGATCCGGACACCGAAGAGCTGGCCGGGGTGCGCCCGTCGCTGGCTCACTACAGCATGGCCATGATCCAGGAGTTCCAGTCGGTCACCACCAGCGGCGCGGTCATCAGCTACGCCCTCTACACGGTGCTCGGCTCCCCCACGCCCTGGCTGCTCTGCACCATGCCCTTCGTGCTGTACGGCATCTTCCGCTACATCTACCTGGTGGACCGCGGCGACGGCGCCGCCCCCGACGAGATCCTGGTGCGCGATCGCCACATCCTGGTCACGGTGGTGGCGTTCGTGCTGGTGTCGGTGGCGGTGCTGATGATCGCACCGCACAAGGTGGGGTAGCGTTCACCGCGACGGCACTCCCTCCCGCCCCCTCCTCGGCAGCCGCACCCCGGCCAGGGCGGCCCAGGGGACATCGGGGGCGGAGGCCAGCAGCACCGGATCCTCGCCGGGATCGGCGTCGCTGTAGAGCACCCGCAGGGGCACGTTGCCGTCGCGCACGGTCCAGATGGCGGGGTGCAGGCGCAGCTCGGCGCCCACACCGAAGGTGGCCCGGTCGGTGAAGGCGATCCGCAGGCCGTCGTGCTCCTCCTCCGTGGGCCCGGCGGGCAGGGGCAGCTCGAAGCGGGCCTCACCCGTGTCGAGCACCAGCAGATCCCGGCCTTCCAGCAGGTGATCGTCCCGGATGCGGATGGCCAGGCAGAGGGCGTCGGGGGACAGGCGTGCGGCCAGGGCGAAGCTGGCGTCCCGCACCCCCTGCCACAGGTGGCCGCCGCGCTCCACGTGGCCCAGGCCCTCCACGGCCAGCGCCTCGTCTCCGGACCACTCGCCCAGATCGCCGTCGGCGACACAGTCCTGGGCGCTGGCCACCACAGAGCCCGCGCTCTTGAAGCGGGCCTGGAGCGGGTCCAGCCGCCCCCAGGGGACGGCCTCCTCGCCGATCCAGTGCACCGCCACGATGTGGTCGGTCTGATCCAGCAGGGGCAGGTCCCCGCCGCCATCGGCATGCGGCAGGCCCAGCACCAGCCGGCTCCCCTCCAGCCGCACGCTGAAGCCGCGATCCGGGCCGAGGCGCGCGTAGGTCGCGGTGGGGACGGCGGGCTCCGCTTCGGTCAGCTCCCCTGTGACCAGGTCCAGCACGCTCATGGTCTCACCACCCGCGGCCGGGCGCAGGCGCAGGCGTGCCTCGCGGTCGCCGAGGTTCACCACGTCCAGGCGGTCATCGAGCTCTCCCCCGGGCTCCACCGTCACGATCACGCGGCGGTCCCTGAGCAGATCGTGGACCTCCAGCTCCCGCACGAGGGCACCGTCCGGGCTCAGGTGGGGCCAGGTGGACACCTCGATGATCCGGTGGCCGTCATAGGACACCAGGCCCGGGGCGACCCGCACGGCCGGGCGCCGCCGCGGGGCGTCCAGGGTCACGAGCAGGCTGACGTACTCGCGGGATTCCAGTTGCACGACGATGTTGACGAGCCCAGGCAGGACCAGGCGATCCGGCGGCTCACAGCCGCAGACCACCGCGACGAGCGGCGCCAGGGCGAGCCACCCTCCACCCCGGCCCCACGCGCCCGGGGTCGCAGGATTCATCGGCTCGACAGCTTCCCGAACTGCGCCTGACCTTCCACGGAGAACAGCGGGGTGGTGGTGGGCACCGCGTCGCCGATGTCCTTCAGGTAGGGCGCGTAGATCAGCTGCCGCCAGGAGATCCTCACACCCGCACGCCCCCGCTGCAGCACCAGGTCGAGCCCGGCCAGGCCGCTCACCTCGTTGGCGTAGATGGAGAGCCCCTTCGAGGTGTCGCGGTCGAGATCGGCCAGCCACAGGGCGGCCATGCCGGCCCGCACCACCACGTCGAAGGTGAAGGCCTTCGGCTGCACGTGGGGGACGCGCAGCCCCGGCGCCAGGGTGATGCCGTGGCGCAGCAGGAGTGCGTCGGCCGAGCTGTGATCCTCGGGCACCAGATCCGGGGTCACGCGACCCGGGCTGCCGAAGCCGCTGACGTCCACGAACAGCAGGCGCGTGAGCCGGGAGTCGAAGCCGCCGGTGATCCCGAGGGGGACCGGCCCTAGGACCATGGAGGCCCCGAGGTGGAGCCGGTTGAGGGGCTCGAGCGACTGGGCCCGGGCGCAGGGCGCGGCGCTGAAGAACAGCACGAGGAGCGCGCTCAGCAACGACAGGTGGCGGGCGATGGCGGATCGATACACGGGCGCCTCCCGGTCCACGGCGAGGGGAGCGCCCACCATAGCCCCTCAGCGCGCTGCCGGCGCCCCCTCTTCAGGCGCGGGGAACAGCCGGGCGCACAGCTCCAGCAGGCCCTCGAGATCGCGGATGGGGGCGTCCAGCAGGGGGACCTCCCGCAGGAACGGCCCGCCGGAGGCCAGGCGCCGCAGCCGCTCCAGGAAGGGCCACTCGGCCTGCACCACCGCGGCCAGGCGACGGTGGGCCGACTCCAGGCGCGCCATGAGGGAGGCGACGGTGTGGGGCGGCAGATCGCCGGCCGCCGCCTGCGCGCGCGGGCCCAGCAGGGCGTGGGCGTCGAGCGCCTCTGGTGCACAGCGGTGGACCTGATTCACGATGAAGCCGCCCAGCGGCAGGCGGCGCGCCACGAGCTCGTCGCGGAAGAAGGAGGCCACGTCCACCGAGGGCTCGTTGGGGGCGGCCACCACCACGAAGGAGGTGCTGGGATCGGCGAAGAGCGCCAGCACCGCCTCGTGGCGCTCGTAGAAGCCGTCCATCAGATCGCGGAAGGCCTGGAAGAAGGTCGAGAGCTCGTCGAGGAACTCGCGCCCGAAGACCACCCCGAGCAGGCGGAACACCACCCCCGAGGTGCCCACCAGCACCCGCCCGAAGACCCGGCTCTCGTCGTACGGGGTCAGGAACCAGCGCACGATCTGGCGGTCCAGGAAGCGCGCGAGGCGCCCGGGAGATTCCAGGAAGTCGAGCGCGTTCTTCACCGGCGGGGTGTCGAGCACGATGAGATCGTAGGCGCCAGAGGCATGCACGTCGTAGAGCCGCTCCGTGGCCATGTACTCCTGGCTGCCCGCGAAGTTGTCGGCGATGACCCGGTAGATGCGGTTGGCGAAGATGGCGTCGCGGGAGGCCTCGTCCGGCGCCATGCGGCGAACGAGATCGTCGAAGGTGGCGCGGGTGTCGAGCATGCAGGCCCACAACTCGCCGCCCTCCGGCAGGTCGGTCAGGGGGACCTGGCGGATCTCGTTGCCGAAGGAGTGCAGGCCCAGCGCGTTGGCCAGCCGCCGGGCCGGATCGATGGTGAGCACCAGCACGCGCCGCCCGAGCCGCGCCGCGCGCAGCCCGAGCGAGGCCGCGGTGGTGGTCTTGCCGACCCCGCCCGAGCCGACGCACACGATGACGTGGCGCTCGCGCACCAGCGCGTCGAGGCTCAGCGCCATGCTCGAGGTGGCGCTCACGGAATACCCCCACGCCAGGCCGGCAGGAGCGCCCCGGAGCGGACCAGCAGGGCCTCCATACGGCGGATCCGATCGGCCGCGCCCGCGCCCGCGCCCATGAGCGGTGCCACCAGCAGCTCCATGGTGGTGAACTGCCGCAGGCGCTCCATGGCCTCGCCCGTGGCCTGCTCGCGCTGTGCCTCCCAGCGGCCCGCGCGCAGCAGATCCGCGCGCCGCAGGCCCTGCTCCCCGGGGCCCGGGTCCTGGCGGGCCAGGCGCTCGATCAGCACCGACTCCCCAGGGCTCAGGGTGGGCACCATGCCCTGGTTGAGCACCACCAGCGGCATGGACAGGGAGGGGATGCCCTCGCGCAGGCGCTGCCAGGTCTCCAGGGTCTCGTTGACCACCATCTCCTCGGGCAGCGAGGCGAACACCAGGTGGGTGGTGGGCGCGGCCAGGATCTGCAGCGCGTCGTCCATGGTGTGCCGCACCGGGCCGGCCTGGAACAGGCTGGCGGCGCGGGTGAAGACCCGGAAGAAGGAGACCGCGTGCCCCGAGGCGGGCATGTCCACCACCACGAGGTCGAAGCTCCCCATCAGCTGCTGCAGACGCGCGAAGGTGACCACCTCCCGCGAGCCCGGGGTGACGTCGAGGAACAGGCGCACCATGCGGTTGCCGAGCACCAGCCTGACCACCCGCTGCACGGGCACGAAGCGGCCGAGCCACTCCTCCAGGGCCTCGCCCCAGGTGATGTTGCCGATCCAGAGGTTCGGCGCGACGTTCACCGGCTGGTAGGTGGGCACCTGGCCGAAGTGCTCGGTGAGGGAGGGGCGCTGGTTGTCCACCTCCACCAGCGCCACCCGCCGCCCCTGCGCGGCCGCCGCGCGGGCCATGGCCATGGCGATGGTGGTCTTGCCCGTGCCCCCCTTGCCGGTGACGAAGAGCAGGCGGCCGGCCATCAGCCGCGGCAGGCAGGAGATCACCGGCGCACCCCGGGCCCCGCGCGCCGCCGGTGATCGCCAGAAAGGCCCATCAGATGTCCAGGTTGCGCACGCTCAGCGCATTGCGCTCGATGAACTCGCGCCGGGGCTCGACGGCATCGCCCATGAGCACCGTGAAGACCTCGTCCGCCTCGGTGCTGCTCTCGACATCGACCCTCACCATGGTGCGGGCGGCGGGGTCCATGGTGGTGGCCCAGAGCTGATCCGGGTTCATCTCGCCCAGGCCCTTGTAGCGCTGGATGTCGTAGCCCTTGGCCACGGTGCGCATCAGCTCCTGCTGCAGGCCCCACCAGGTGGACAGCGGCGCGCCGCCCTGGATGGTCACGGGCAGCGGCAGGCGCTCGCGCAGGACCCGGTGGATGTTGCGGAAATGCTCGAGATCGCCCACCTCGGCCGCGCCGCCGAAGCGCAGGGTGCGGGGCTCGCCGCCGCGCAGGCCGTGCAGCACCACCACGGGCGCACCACCCTCCGGGCTGGCTTCGATCTCCAGCCGCGCCTGGGTGAACTCCGGGAGCCAGGTGGAGAGGTTGGCGAGGAAGCCATCGAGCCGACCCTGGGAGGCCTCCGGGCTCCCGGGCTCCGCGAGCCCGCCCGAGAGGAACCAGATGTCGAGGATGTCCGGGTCGATCAGGCGCTCGTGCATGCGCAGGCGCGCCGCGTAGCGGTTGAGCAGCCGCACGGAGGCGTCGAGATCGTCGCCCGCGAGGGGGCCGGCGGCGGTGGTGAGGCTCAGGGACCCGAGCCCTTCGGACAACAGGAACTGCTCGAGGGCTGGGTCGTCCTTGAGGTAGCGCTCCTTCTTGCCGCGCTTGGCCCGGTACAGGGGGGGCTGGGCGATGTAGAGGTGGCCCTTGCGGACCAGCTCCGGCATCTGGCGGTAGAAGAAGGTGAGCAGCAGGGTGCGGATGTGGGAGCCGTCCACGTCGGCGTCGGTCATGATGACCACGCGGTGGTAGCGCAGGCGGGTGAGGTCGAACTCGGCGCCGATGCCCGTGCCCAGGGCGGAGATGATGGTGCGCACCTCCTGGTTGGCGAGCATGCGATCGAGCCGGGCCTTCTCCACGTTCAGGATCTTGCCGCGCAGGGGCAGGATGGCCTGGTAGCGGCGGTCGCGGCCCTGCTTGGCGGAGCCGCCTGCGGAGTCTCCCTCCACCAGGTACAGCTCGCACAGGGCGGGATCCCGCTCCTGGCAGTCGGCCAGCTTGCCCGGCAGGTTGCTGCCCTCGAGCAGGGACTTGCGCCGCGCGAGATCGCGGGCCTTGCGTGCCGCATCGCGCACCCGGGCGGCATCCACCGCGCGCTTGATGACGGCCTTGGCCACGGCCGGGTTCTCGGCGAAGTGGATGGCGAGCTGCTCGTTGGTGAGGGACTCGGTGAGGCCCTTGGCCTCGGAGTTTCCGAGCTTGGTCTTGGTCTGGCCCTCGAACTGCGGGTTCTGGATGCGCACGGACAGGATCGCGGTGAGGCCCTCGCGGATGTCCTCGCCGGAGATGCTGGCGCCCTTCAGCTCCTTGACCATGCCCTCCTGCTGGGCGTAGCTGTTGACCGTGCGGGTGAGCGCGGCCTTGAAGCCCGAGAGGTGGGTGCCGCCCTCGACGGTGTTGATGTTGTTGGCGAAGCTGAAGATCAGCTCGTTGTAGGCGCCCGTCCACTGCAGGGCGAGATCCACCTCGAGGCCCTCGCGCTCGCCGTGGATGAAGATGGGCTGCTCGTGCAGGGGCCCGCGGTCGCGGTTGAGGTGCTCGACGAAGGAGACGATGCCGCCGGCGTAGCACCAGGTCTGCTCGCTGTCGTCGCGGTGATCCCGCAGCAGGATGGTGAGGCCCGGGTTGAGGAAGGCCAGCTCGCGCAGCCGGGAGGCGAGCCGATCGGTCGAGAACTCGATGGTCTCGGTGAAGATCTCGGGATCCGGCTGGAAGGTGACCCGGGTGCCGCGCTGCTCGGTGGGCTCGCGGCGCTCCAGGGGCGCATCGGGTACGCCGCGGCGGTAGCGCTGGTACCAGTGGTGGCCATCGCGGTAGATGTCGAGCCTGAGCCACAGGGACAGCCCGTTGACGCAGGAGACGCCCACCCCGTGCAGGCCGCCGGAGACCTTGTAGGAGCTGTCCGAGAACTTGCCCCCGGCATGCAGCGTGGTCATGACGACCTCGGCCGCGGAGCGGCCCTCCGCGATGTGCAGATCCACGGGGATGCCGCGGCCATTGTCGGTCACGCTGCAGGAGCCGTCGTGGTGGATGCACACCTCGATGCGGTCGCAGTAGCCACCCAGGGCCTCATCGATGGAGTTGTCCACCACCTCGTGGACCAGGTGGTGCAGCCCTCGGGCCGAGGTGCTGCCGATGTACATGGCGGGCCGCTTGCGCACGGCCTCCAGCCCCTCGAGCACCTGGATGCTGGAGGCGTCATAGGAACGCGGTGCTTGATCCTTGTCGGTCATCGGGCAACTCCGCCGCGGGTCGGACTCCCGTCTCCCGCCCCATCGGGGGAGTCCGGGATGTGCTCGACGGGCGCATCGGGAACACCCGAAACTAACCCCGAGAAACCACGGAGGCCACCGTTCCGGAGCGGATCTCCACCGCCTGCCCGCCGCGCCGCGAGCAGGACAGGACAGGCTCGGGATCCGTGGTGGTCACGACCACCTGGCTCTGGAGCGCCTCGATCCGCCGCACCAGCCGGGCGAGGCGCTCCGCGTCGAGCTCGGAGGAGAGATCGTCCACCAGCAGCAGCGGGGGATCTCCCCCCGCCCCGGCCACGGACAGCTCCGCCAGCTTGAGCGCGAGGGCCAGGGTGCGCACCTGGCCCTGGGAGCCGAAGGTGCGCGCGGCCACCGGCGCCTCGCCTGCCAGGGCCAGGGTCAGCTCCAGGTCGTCTCGCTGCGGCCCGACCAGGTTGAGGCCGCGCCGCACCTCCTCGGCCCGTGCGCCGGCCAGCAGCCGCAGGTAGCGCAGCTCGAGCTCCGCGTCGGAGCCGTCGGTGTCGGACGCCGCCAGCAGCGCCGAGCGGTAGGTGAGCCCGGCCGCGCCGCCGCCCGAGAGCTCGGCGTGGACCTCCGCCAGGCCCGCCGCGAGCGCCCGCACGAGGCGCCGCCGCCCCT
>JBDRKM010000468.1:0-30613 GCA_043814015.1 Pseudomonadota bacterium | reverse complement strand
CAGGCTCTCAGCGTCTCTGCGCCTCTGCGTGAGATCCTGCGAGGCCACGCCTCGCCTCGGCGATTCCCGCCAGCCACGGACATCTTGGCGGCTTGGCGTCTTTGCGCGAGATCCATCTGCCCCGAGCTGTTTCTGGTTAGGAGCGAGATGCTCCCGGAGGCTCTGTTCATGGTCGGCATCGGTGGCTTTCGCGGCCTCTCCTACCGCATCCTCATCGCCACCGGCGAGGCCGGGCACGGGGTGGAGTTCCTGCAGGACGTGTGCGCGGCGCTGGTGGACACCTTCGGTTGCTCCCGGGTCGAGCTCCGTATCCGCGAGCACGGGCGCAGCGCGCGCTGGGAGCTGACGGCCACGCCGCGTCGGTTCCGGCGGCTGGAGGAGGCTCTGGCGAGCCCCGGCGACCCACCCCACCACGCCGGAGGGTGCGAGGTCGTCCCCACCGTCTCCTCGTTGTGCTGCCCCCTGGTGTTGGGCGATGAGGAGATCGGGGAGGCCCTGCTGGAGTCCTGGAGCGCCGAGCCCCTGGCGCGGCTGGACCAGGAGCTGCTGCGCGACATCGGCCACGTCCTCGCCGTGGCCATCGCCTACCATCGCGTCCAGGCCGCCCAACTCGAGCGGGTCAAGGAGCTGACCTGCCTCTACGAGATCGCGCGCCTGTCGGCGGATCGCTCCCTCGCCCTGCGGGAGGTCCTCGAGCGCGCCGTCGCCGTGCTGCCCCCTTCCTGGCAGTACCCCGAGATCGCCGCGGCGCGCATCGCCCTGGACGGCGCGGTGTTCGAGACCCCGCGGTTCGAGTCCACGGTGGCCCGCCAGCGCGCGAGCATCCCCCTGGGAGAGGAGCACGTGGGCATTGTCGAGGTGGGCTACCGCGAGGAGCGCCCGGCGCTGGACGAGGGCCCCTTCCTGCAGGAGGAGCGGCACCTCATCGACACCGTGGCGCGCGAGCTCGCGGGGGTGATCACGCGCCTGCGCGCCGAGGAGGAGCAGCGGGTGATGCAGGAGCAGCTGCGCCGCGCCGACCGGCTCGCCACCATCGGGAACCTGGCCGCCGGTGTGGCCCACGAGCTGAACGAGCCGCTGGGCGCGATCCTGGGCTTCGCCCAGCTGGCCGCCAAGCACCCGGCCCTGCCGGAGACCGCGGCGCGGGATCTGGAAAAAATCCAGGCGGCCTCGCTGCACGCGCGCGAGGTGGTGCGCAAGCTGATGCTCCTCGGCCGCCACACCCCCCCGCGCCGGGAGCGGGTGGACCTGAACGAGGTCGTCAACGACGGCCTCTGCCTGCTGGGCGCCCGCTGCGCGCGGCAGGGGGTGGAGCTGGTGTGCGAGCTGGCGCCGGGGCTGTCCGCGCTGCTGGCGGAGCGCGCGCAGATCCAGCAGGTGCTGATCAACCTCGCGGTCAACGCCATCCAGGCCATGCCCGAGGGGGGCGTGCTGCGGGTCTCGACCGGTCGCCAGGGCGATGGTCTCTTCCTGGAGGTCCAGGACAGCGGCGTGGGCATGGCTCCCGAGGTCCAGGCCCGTGTGTTCGAGCCCTTCTTCACCACCAAGCAGGTGGGCGAGGGCACCGGATTGGGGTTGCCCGTGGTGCAGGGCATCGTGGCGGCCCACCGCGGGCGCATCGAGCTGGAGAGCAGGCCTGGCGGCGGCACCCGCTTCCAGGTCCACCTCCCCCTCACCCCGGAGGAGCAGCGCCCATGACCATCCCCCCTGACCGGATACTCGTGGTCGACGATGCTCCCGACACCGTCGAGGTCATCCGCCGCAACCTCGAGGGCGAGGGCTACCTCGTCCACACCGCCGGCAGCGTCGCGGAGGCCCTCGAGCTGCTGGACGACACCCTGATCGACCTGGTCATCACCGACTACAAGATGCCCCGGGTCTCGGGGATGGAGCTGGTCCGGCACGTGCGGGAGAACCTCGACGACGTCGAGGTGGTCATGATCACCGGCTACGCAAGCGTGGAGGGCGCCGTGGCCGCCGTGAAGACCGGCGCCGAGGAGTACCTGCCCAAGCCCTTCACCGACGCGGAGCTGCTGGCGGTGGTGCGCCGGGCCCTGGACAAGCTGCGCCGCCGCCGCGCGCAGCGGCGTGAGCCCGCCGAGGGCACCCTCGCGCGGTTCGGCATGTTGGGCGCTTCGGACGCCATGCGCCGCCTGGGCCGCCTGGTGGAGAAGGCCTCCTCCAGCAAAGCCACGGTGCTGATCACCGGGGAGAGCGGCACCGGCAAGGAGCTGCTCGCGCGCGCCATCCACTACGGAGGCCCGCGCGCGGGCGCCCCCTTCGTGCCGGTCAACTGCGGCGGCATCCCGTCGGGGCTCATCGAGCGGGAGCTCTTCGGCCACATGAAGGGGGCCTTCACCGGCGCCGGCGAGTCGCGCATGGGGTTCTTCCAGGCCGCCCAGGGCGGGACGCTGTTCCTGGACGAGATCAGCGAGATGGAGAGCGCCATGCAGGTCAAGATCCTGCGGGTGCTCCAGGAGCGCGAGTTCTGCATGGTGGGGGACACCCGCCAGCGCCAGCTCGACATCCGCGTCGTGGCCGCCACCAACAAGGATCTGAGCTCCCTGGTGGCCGTCGGGCGCTTCCGGGAGGATCTCTTCTACCGGCTGAACGTGCTGACCCTGGAGGTCCCCCCCCTGCGCGAGCGGACGGGGGACGTCCCCTTGCTCGTCCGCCACCTCGCGGCGCGCTTCGCGGAGGAGTGGGGCCGCGCCGTGCCTGTCTTCACCGACGCGGCCCTGGCGGCCCTGGAGGCCTACGACTGGCCCGGCAACGTGCGCGAGCTGGAGAACACCGTGCAGCGCGTGGTGCTGATGGCCGAGGGCGACACCGTCGAGGTCTCCGAGCTGCCGCCGGTCATGCGGTTCTGCGCGCCCCGGATCGGGGGGCGGCTGCGCAGCCTGGCCGAAGTGGAGCGGGAGCACGTCCGGATGGTCCTGGCCGAGGTCGGGGGAAACAAGACCCGTGCCGCCGAGGTGCTCGGCATCGATCGCAAGACCTTGCGAGCCAAACTGGGCGGTTCCGAGGGATAGATCGAGCGCGTGCGTTCCGCCGGGGCGTTTCTCCCCGCCCAGTGAGGGCGCCCAGAATCGGGACGATCAGGCGAGCATCCCCTCGGGAAGGGGGAGATCGCGGCTTGATGATCCGCGGCAGGGTTCTTGCAGAACCCGCGGGCCCCTCTCCCGGAGCACATCATGCCCCAGCGCCAACCCGCCCCCTTCGACAACGCCCGCTACCAGTCCGCCCAGGTGGCGGGCATCCTCGACCGCGTCGAGCGTTGCGGCACCAAGCTCTACCTCGAGGTCGGTGGCAAGCTGCTCAAGGACTACCACGCGGCCCGTGTGCTGCCTGGCTTCGACCCCGACGTGAAGCTTCGATCGCTGCAGCGCCTCGCGGACAGGCTGGAGGTCCTCTTCTGCGTCAACGCCAAGGACCTGCAGGCGGGGCGCATCCGGGGCGACTTCGGGACGACCTACTACGACGCCACGCTGCGGACCCTCGACGATCTGATGGCCGCCGACCTGCCCGTCACCGCGGTGATCATCACCCGGTATCGCGGTCAGGACATGGCCGACATGCTCAAGCGGCGCCTCAGCAACCGCGGCATGCGGGTGTTCCTGCACCGGGACGTCCCGGGCTACCCCCACGACGTGCCTCTCGTGGCGAGCCCGAACGGGTTCGGGATCAACGCCTACGTGCCCACCCGCCGGCCGCTGGTGGTGGTGGCCGGGGCGGGGCCTGGGAGCGGCAAGATCGAGACCGCGCTGCACCAGATGTGGCACGACCAGGCCGCGGGGCGTACGAGCGGCTTCGCCAAGTGGGAGACCTTCCCCGTGTGGGACCTCGCCCCCGATCACCCGCTCAACCTCGCCTACGAGGCGGCCACCGCGGACCTGCGCGACCGGAACCTGATCGATCCCTTCCACCTGGAGGCCTACGGCGTCGCGGTCACCAACTACAACCGGGACATCGAGCACTTCCCCGTGCTGCGCGCGCTGCTGGACCACCTCTACGGCGCGGGCACCGACCTGCCGCGGTACCGTTCACCGACCGACATGTGTATCAACCGCGTGTCGGTCGGCATGCTGGACGAGGCCGCGATCAGCGCCGCGTCGCACCAGGAGATCATCCGGAGATACCTGCGGTATCGGTGGGAGCGGGTCATCGGCCGTGGGCGTGATGAGACCGTCGAGGTGGCGCGGGAGCTGATGCGGACCTGTGGCCTCGAGGTGGAAGACCGCCCCGTCGTGAGGCCGGCCCGCCAGGCGGCCGAGGCGGCCCGCGAGGATCCCCGCAAGGGCCATCGCGGAGCCTGGTGCGGCGCCGCCATGCAGCTTCCCGAAGGCAGCATCGTCACCGGCAGCAACTCGCCGCTGCTGTACTCCACCGCGGCGGTGGTCATCAACGCCGTCAAGCGGCTGGGGGGCATCCAGCCGGATCTACCGCTGCTCTCCAGCCTGGCCATCCAGCACATGGTGCGGCTGGAACATGAGGTGCTCGGAGGCTCCAGTGAGTGCCTCGATATCGCGCAGGCCCTGAAGGCCCTCTCCATCGTCGCCGCCTACAACCCGGCGGCGCAGGCCTGCTTCGAGCAGTTGGCCTCCCTGCGCCGCTGCGAGCTGCACATGACCCACCTGCCCACGGAGAGCGACCAGCTGGTCCTGAGGCAGCTCGGCATCATGTTCACCACGGACGCCCTGCTGGCCCCGGGGGACGACCTGTACGCCTGATCCCTCCGCGCGAGGTGGGGAGAAACGCACCACCGCGGAGGGTTGCCCCAACCCTCCGCCTGGGTCCTGACAACGGGCCCCGATGAATAACTGCGGTGCGGGGGCCGCTTCGTCCAGAGAGCGCGACTGGCACGGTCGTTGCTCCTGGTGCTCGCCCCGATCACCCGCCCCCCGGCGCCACGACGACCGTGACAACGACTCATCCCAAAAGGTGTACGACAGCGTTTCGCGGAGGACCGGCCTCCGGCCCCCCCAACGGTTGCAGTGGCGCCGCTTTCCTTTCGAGCCGCTTCCACCACGAAG
Organism: Pseudomonadota bacterium; assembly: GCA_043814015.1. Classification (GTDB taxonomy): domain Bacteria; phylum Myxococcota_A; class UBA796; order UBA796; family JAFGLY01; genus JBDRKM01. Next base: position 25,580 of record JBDRKM010000468.1, on the reverse strand, counting down.
GCAGGAGCCCCTCGCCCTCGGCCTGGATCGCCCATCGGTGGGCGCCCGGCCCGGCGTCGGCCCTGCCCAGGAGATGAGGAATCATGACCACCAAGGCCTTCAACCCCTTCGAGATGGCCCAGCGCCAGTTCGACCACACGGCCGATCTGCTGGACCTCGATCCCGCCACCCGCGCGCTCCTGCGCACGCCGCTGCGCGAGTACCACTTCAGCATCCCCGTCCGGATGGAGGACGGCAAGGTCCAGGTCTTCTCGGGCTTCCGCGTCCAGCACAACGACGCCCGTGGCCCCTGCAAGGGCGGCATCCGCTTCCACCCCCAGGAGACCATCGACACGGTCCGCGCCCTGTCCATGTGGATGACCTGGAAGTGCGCGGTGGTGGACATCCCGCTGGGCGGCGGCAAGGGCGGCGTGATCTGCGACCCCCACAACCTCTCGGCCCGCGAGCAGGAGCGCCTCTGCCGCGGCTGGGTGCGCCAGCTCGCCCGCAACGTCGGCCCCCTGGCGGACATCCCCGCCCCCGACGTGATGACCAACGGTCAGCACATGTTGTGGATGCTGGACGAGTACGAGGCCATCCACGGCGCGCGCTACCCGGGCTTCATCACGGGCAAGCCCGTGGGCATGGGCGGCTCGCTGGGGCGCACCGAGGCCACCGGCTACGGCCTGATCTACACCGTGCGCGAGGCCCTGCGGCAGCTCGGCATCCGCCCTGAGGACACCCGCGCCTCCGTGCAGGGTTTCGGCAACGTGGCCCAGTACGCCATCGACCTGTACACCCAGCTGGGCGGCACCGTCACCTGCGTCTCCTGCTGGGACCAGACCGACTCCCGCTCCTACGCCTTCCGGCGCGATCGGGGCGTGGACCTGGCCGAATTGCGGCGCATCGCCGACCGCTTCGGCGGCATCGACAAGGCCCGCGCCGGTGCCCTGGGCTACGAGGTGCTCGAGGGCGGCGCCTGGATCGACCAGGACGTGGACATCTTGATGCCCTGCGCCATGGAGAACCAGGTCAACGCCGAGACCGTGCAGCGCATCCGCCCGCGCGTGCGCCTGATCGCCGAAGGCGCCAACGGCCCGACCACGCCGGAAGCCGACGCCGTGATCAAGGAGCGGGGCATCTTCGTGATCCCCGACTTTCTGGCCAACGCCGGCGGGGTCACCTGCTCCTACTTCGAGCAGGTCCAGTGCAACATGAACTACTTCTGGGAGAAGGAGGAGGTCCTCGGCAAGCTCGACCAGAAGATGACCTCCGCCTTCCTGGCCGTGAGCGAGCTCGCCCGGCGCCGCGACCTCTACATGCGCGATGCCGCCTACGTCATCTCTGTCAGCCGGGTGGCCAGCGCCTGCCGCGATCGCGGCTGGGTGTAGCCCCCGAGGAGGGCGCATGACCGAGCGCTTCGACCGCAGCTTCTTCGGCGCCGGGAGCCTGATCACGCGGATCGGGGCGGGCGCCCTGGGCGGCAAGGCCCAGGGGCTCGCCACGGTCTGCGAGGCCATCGCGGCCGGGCTGCCGCCGGAGCGCTTCCCGGGTGTGACGGTGGACATCCCCCGCTTCACCGTCCTCACCACCGCGGTGTTCGAGGCCTTCATGGAGGCCAACGCCCTGTGGGGTCCGGCCACCTCGGGGCTGCCGGACGATCGCGTCGCCCACCTGTTCCAACGCGCGGAGTTCCCGGCTCGCTGGGTGGGCGATCTGCGCGCCCTGGCCCGCGAGATCCGTGCGCCCCTGGCCGTGCGCTCCTCCAGCCTGCTCGAGGACGCCATGTTCCGGCCCTTCGCCGGGGTCTACGGCACCAAGATGATCCCCAACCACCAGCCGTCGGAGGACGAGCGCTTCCGGCGGCTGCTGGAGGCGGTCAAGTACGTCTGGGCCTCCACCTTCTTCGCCGACGCCAGGCGCTACCGGGCGGCAGTGGGAGCGGCGGACGGTGACGAGCGCATGGCGGTCATGATCCAGGAGGTGGTGGGCCAGCGCCACGGCGAGCGCTTCTACCCCGACCTCTCCGCGGTGGGCCGCTCCTGGAACTGCTACGCCTGCGAGGGGATGCTGCCCGAGGAGGGCGTGGTGGACCTGGCGCTGGGGCTGGGCAAGACCATCGTCGGTGGCGGGCGCGCCTGGAGCTACAGCCCGGCCGCCCCGGGCCGCCCACCCCCGTTCAACAACCAGCGCGACATGCTGCAGAACACCCAGCGGACCTTCTGGGCCGTGCGGATGAGCAACCCCGCGCAGCACGACCCGCTGCGAGAGGACGAGTACCTGGTGGAGGCCGGGTTCGAGGAGGCCGACTACGACGGCACCCTGCGTTTCGTGGCCTCGACCCTGGATGCGAGCACCGGCCGCCTGGTCCCGGGGGTCGGGATCCGCGGCGCGCGGTTGCTGGACTTCGCCCCGCTGCTCAAGATCGCGGACATCCCCCTCAACGACGTGCTGCGGGCCCTGCTCGGGGCCTGCTCCGACCTGCTGGGCTGCCCCGTGGAGATCGAGCTGGCGGCCACCTTCGAGCCCCGCGCCGGCCTGCCCGCCCGCGTGGGGCTGCTGCAGGTGCGGCCCCAGGTGGCGCCCGGGGAGGGGGAGACGGTCCCCCCCGAGCTGCTGGAGAGCCCGGAGGCGGTGATCGCCTCGCCGCGGGTCCTGGGACACGGGCGACGAGGGGACCTGCAGGACATCATCCTGGTGCGCCCCGAGGTCTTCGATCGGGCTCGGAGCCGCGAGATCGCCCTGGAGGTCGAGGCCGCCAACGCGCGGCTCGTGGCGGCCGGCCGCCCCTACGTGCTCATCGGCCCCGGCCGCTGGGGCACCTCCGACGAGTGGTTCGGGCTGCCTGTGACCTGGGGGCAGATCGCCGGGGCGCGGGTCATCGTCGAGACCCCCCTGGAGGGGGCCGATTCGGATCCGAGCCAGGGATCCCACTTCTTCCACAATGTCACCAGCTTCCAGGTCGCGTACTTCACCCTCAGGGCTTCGCCGGGCTACCGGCTGGACTTGGACTGGCTGTTGTCTCGCCCCGCCGCCTGGGAGAGCCCCTTCGTCAGGCACATCCACCTGGCCGAGCCCCTCGCGCTGTGCGTCGACGGGCGCAGCGGTCGCGGAGTCCTCCTGCGCCATGCCTCCAGATAGCCCCCCCCAAACCACCGGTCTGCTGCAGAGCCTGCAGGAGCGGGCCAAGGAGTTGGCCTGCCTCTACCGGGTCGAGGAGATCCTGCGGGACGTGGGACGCCCCATCGAGGACGTGTTCCAGGATCTCGTCGTCGCCATCCCTTCGGGCTGGCAGCACCCGGAGCACTGTCAGGTGCGGATCACCTGGGGGGCAAAGACCTTCTGCTCCCCGGCCTTCGTGGAGTGCGGCGTGGGCCAGTGCGCCCCCATCCGCGTGCGGGGCGAACGCGCAGGCCTGATCTGCGTGCAGTACAGCGAGGGCGCGCCTGTCGGCCCGTCCGCGCCCTTCCTGCCGGAAGAAGCCAAGCTGGTCGAGACCATCGCCGAGCGGGTCGGCGCCTTCGCGCTCCACCAGCGGCTCTCGCGCAACGTGGAGGACATGCAGCGGGGCGGGAACGGCCGGCGCGAGTGGCAGGTGGCCCTGGACCTGCTCAAGGCGAGCGACCGGCGGCTCTACGACCGCATCGCCCGCCGGATGGTGAACCAGCTCTGCTGGCATGGCCTGCCCGAGGCCCGGGCGCTGCTGCAGCGCTACGGCTCCGACGCCCGGTCGGACGGGCTGGTGGGGGAGGTCAACCGGCCCCGGCGCAAGGCCTCCCAGGAGACGCTGCAGTGCCTGCGGGACGACGTGTTCGCCCTCGCGGCCGAGCACCTCGACTCCCGCGAGATCGAGGCGCGCATCCGCCGCTGGGTGGCCGAGGAGCGCTCCGCCCACCTGGTACAGCCGCTGCTGGACGTGGGCGCATCGCTGGCCGAGGTGGGGGAGGCGGTCCGTCGGATCCAGATGGAGCGCCCGCCCGACTTCGAGCTCTCCCAGGCCCTGAACAACAGCCTGCGGGCGGCCCTCATCCGCCGGTTCGTGACCGATCGCCTGGAGAACATCCGGGTGGCCAAGCGCCACCTCGAGGTGGAGGACTTCCTGGCCCTGGCGGAGCGCGTCATCGGCCCCGCGGGCGGCACCGGCAAGCTCGGGGGCAAGGGCGCGGGATTGTTCTTGGCCTACCGCGTCCTGCAGCGGGCCGCGGCGGAGCACCCGGAGCTGGGCGCCATCCGCACCCCGTCGACCTGGTACCTGGCCTCGGACGGGCTGCAGGCCTTCGTCCACTACAACGGGATCGAGGAGGTCTTCGAGCAGAAATACAAGGCCATCGACGAGGTCCGGCAGGACTACCCCCATATCGTGCAGCTCTTCAAGGGCTGCCCCTTCCCGCGGGAGCTGGTCCGGGGGCTGGAGCAGGTCCTCGACGATCTGGGCGAGGTCCCGCTGGTGGTCCGCAGCTCCAGCCTGCTGGAGGACCAACTGGGTGCGGCCTTCTCCGGCAAATACAAGAGCCTCTTCCTGGCCAACCAGGGGCCGCGGGGCCAGCGGCTGGAGGCCCTGCAGGACGCCATCGCCGAGATCTACGCTTCGGTCTTCGGCCCGGATCCCATCGGGTACCGCGCGGAGCGGGGCCTGCTGGACTTCAACGAGGAGATGGGTGTCCTCATCCAGGCCGTGGTGGGCAACCGCGTCGGGCGGTACTACCTGCCGACCCTCGCCGGGGTGGCCTTCTCGCGCAACGAGTTCCGCTGGTCGCCCCGTATCCGCCGCGAAGATGGCCTGATCCGCCTCGTGCCCGGCCTCGGCACCCGCGCGGTGGACCGCCTCACCGACGACCACCCCGTCCTGCTCGCGCCCGGCCGCCCGGACCTGCGCGTCAACGCCACGCTCGACGAGGTGCTGCGCTACGCGCCGCGCAAGATGGACGTCATCGACCTGGAGCGCGACGCCTTCCGGACGGTGTACGTCCACGAGTTCCTGGCCGAGTGCGCCCAGGATCTCCCGGGGGTCGAGCGCGTCGTCTCCATCCTGCGCGACCACTTCCTGGTGCGGCCGACCCCGCTGGCCACGGACTACACCCGCGAGGACCTGGTGGTGACCTTCGAGGGCCTGCTCTCGAGCACGCCCTTCGTGAAGCAGCTCGCCACCATCATGGCGGTGCTGGAGGAGGCGCTCGGGACCCCGGTGGACATCGAGTTCGCGCACGACGGGCGCGACCTGTACCTGCTGCAGTGCCGGCCCCAGAGCAGCACAGGCCAGGACGCGCCCGCGCAGATCCCGCGCAACCTGCCCGCCGGGGACGTGATCTTCACCGCCCACCGGCACGTCTCCAACGGGCGCGTGCCCGACCTGCGCTACCTCGTCTACGTCGACCCGGCGGCCTACGCGGCCTTGCCCGACGAAGCCAGCATGGCCGCGGTCGGCCGCGCCGTGGGCCGCCTCAACGACGCCCTGCCTCGTCGGCGCTTCGCCCTGCTGGGGCCGGGGCGCTGGGGCAGCCGGGGCGACATCCAGCTCGGCGTGCGCGTCACCTACAGCGACATCAGCAACACGGCCCTGCTCGTCGAGATCGCCCGGCGTAAAGGGGCCTACGTCCCGGACCTCTCCTTCGGCACGCACTTCTTCCAGGACCTCGTAGAGGCCTCGATCCGCTACCTGCCGCTGTACCCGGACGAGCACGGGGTGCGCTTCGACGAGCGGTTCTTCCTCGAGGCACCCAACCTGCTCGCCTCCATCCTCCCCGAGGACGCGCACCTCGCCCCGGTCCTCAAGGTGATCGACGTGACGGCGGTGACGGGCGGGCGGGTGCTGCGCGTGCTGATGAACGCGGACGAGGACACGGCCATCGGGCTGCTGGCGGAGGAGAGCGGCCAGTGGGAGGGGAGCGTGGGGGAGCTGCGGCCGGCGGTGGCCGAGCGTCCGGCGGGGCCGCCCCAGGAGGAGTGCTGGCGCTGGCGGCAGCACATGGCGGTGCAGCTGGCCAGAAACCTCGATCCCGTCCGCTTCGGGGTGGTCGCCCTGTACCTCATCGGCAGCGTCAAGAACGCCACGGCCGGGCCCGCGAGCGACATCGACCTGCTCGTCCACCACGGCGGCGATCCCGAGCGGCGCGCGGCCCTGGAGCGCTGGCTGGAGGGCTGGAGCCGCTGCCTCGCCGAGATGTGCTACCTGCGCACCGGCCACCGCTGCGATGGCCTGCTGGACGTGCACTTCATCACGGACGAGGACATCGCGGCGCGTACGAGCTTCGCGGTGAAGATCGGGGCGCCCACGGACCCCGCGCGGCGGCTGGAGCTGGGAGCACGGCCGCAGGGCTGAACGCTCCAGCACCAACTCCTCCCTTGGCCCTCGGGAATCGACGCCTCGACCGTGCTGGTATAGCAGGTGTCCGTCCCAACCCTGGGAGCCCCCATGCCTACGTCCCTGCTCCTGCTCGTCTCCCTGGGCCTGGCCCAGGAGCCCCCCGTCGCCACCGACAGCCCCGCGCCCACGGAGGAGGTCGTGCCCGCGCCCACGGAGGAGGTCGTGCCTGCACCTGTCGTCGAGGCTGCCGTCCAGGACGGGATCGCGCCCCCGCCGGAGGAGCCCTGCCCGACCGACGAGGCCTCCGCGGACCTGCTGCAGACCTTGCTGCTGCTGCTCGCCAACGAGACCGGCGCCATGGCAGCCGAGCACCTGGGCACCCTCGGCGACGACCGCGCGGTGGCGCCGCTGGTCCACACCGCCCGCACGCGCAAGCCCGAAGTGGCCCGCGCGGCCTGCCGCGCCCTGGCCCACTACCCCCAGGCGCTGCCCTCCCTGGTGGCCCTGGCCTCGGACGAGACGCTGCCCGACGAGGTGCAGGTGGAGGCGGTGGGCGCGCTCGGGGCCATGGGCAGCCCGGAGGCGGGAGACGCCCTCGTCGGCCTGATGCGCTCCTCCGATCTGCCGCGGGCGGTGCGCGCCGCCGTGCTGGTCACCGTGCGCACCCGCTACCCCGAGCGCGCCTCCGAGGTCGAGGGGGAGGTCTCGCAGCGCGGCACGGGCTGGCTGATGGTCGGCGGCGCCGGCGGGCTCGGCTACGGGCTCGCCTCCGTCGGCTACTACGGCCAGGCTGATCTCGAGCCGCTCGGTGGGGTGACCGGCGCGCTGGCGGGCGGCAGCCTCGGCTTCGTGGCGGGCCGGCACTGGCCCATCGAGGCGGGCGAGGCCGCCTTCCTCTCCATGTCGGGGGTGATCGGCACCACCAGCGGCCTGCTGGTGGGCTGCGGCGTGGGCGGGGACAGCGCCTGCTGGAACGGCGGGCTGCTGGGCGAGGCGGCCGGGTTCGGCCTGGGCGCCGCGCTCAAGGGCCGCCGCACGCGGCGCCAGGGCGAGACGGTGGAGGCCCTGGTGCTCTCCGGCGCCACCGGCCTGGCGGCGGGGACGGGGTTCAACTACGGCGTGGCCCGGGCGCGCCGTGACCAGGAAGATGGCTGGGACGACGCCGCGCATGCTGCCCAGATCTCCACCGGCCTCGGGCTGGCCGGCGGGTTCGCCGCTGGCCAGCTGCTGGCGCCCCGGGTGGACCTCTCCGGCAGCGACATCGGCATGATGACCCTGGGCGCCACCTGGGGTGGTTTCGCCGGCGGGCTGCTGCTGGGGGTTGATTCCGATGGCGAGACCGTGGCCACCGGCCTGGGCCTGGGCGCGCTCACCGCCTACGGCCTGGCCAACCCCATGGAGCTGGGCGGCGACGCGGTCTTCACCGGCTAAGTCGGCCTGGGCTACGGCTCCATGGTCGGCCTCGGAAGCGGGCTGCTGCTCGGCGAGGTCATCGACATGTCCGGCGACACCGGCGAGACCCTGCTCAAGACCGCCGTGGGTGTGGGCGGCACCGCGGGCATGGGCCTGGGCTCGTACCTGGCGCATCGCAACCCCGAGGGCATCCGCGGCAACGACGTGGTCTTCACGGTCCTGGCCACAGGCTGGGGCATGTGGCAGAGCGGGGGCTGGGTGGAGTACGCAGACAACGACGACGTCATCGGCCTCGTGCCCCTGGTCCCAGCGGTCGTCGGCGCCGCCTCCGCCCTGGCCTCCCCGGCCATCGACGTCGGGGTCGGCGACACCCTGGCGGCCACCTCGTTGGGGTGCTGGGGCATCTACCTCGGCTCGGTCGGTGGGGTGCTGGCCGACGCCCGCGAACCGCTCCTGCCCACCCTGATCGCCTCGGATGTCGGGCTCGGAGCCGGCGTCCTGCTCATGTCACCCCTGGTGGATGCCTCTCCCGTGGTGGTGGGCATGGCTGACGCGGGCGGCGTGATCGGTGCCACCACCGGCGCGGTGGTCGCGGCCCTGGTCACGGGCGACAGCGATCCCATCCTGGTGGCCTCCCTCGTGGGCGCCGGGGCTGGAGCCCTGGGCGGCGGCATCGCCGGGGCCGCCCTGGACAAGCGCCAGCGCACCCGCCGGCACGCCGGCCTGCTGCTGCCGCGTCCCCGCCTCGATCTGCCCGGCACCTGGGCCCTCTCGCCCGCCGCCGTCAGCGACGGGCGGGACACCGTCCCCGGCGCGGTGCTGCAGGTCACCGACTGGTAGCCCCATGCTCCCCGATCTGCGCACCACCGACCCCGACGAGGCCGTCCGCCACGTCCGCGCCTTGCTCTCCATCGACGACCTGCTCACCGACGAGGAGCGCGCGGTGCAGGAGGTCGTGCGCGCCTTCGTGGCCGACCACGTGCTGCCGGACATCGACGCGCACTTCGAGGCCGCCACCTTCCCCCTGGAGGTCGGCCGCCGGCTGGGCTCCGACCTCGGCCTGTTCGGCTGCGCCCTGCCCGACGAGCACTGCGGCACCGGCGCCAGCTACACCGCCTACGGCCTGGCCAACCAGGAGCTGGAGTACGGCGGCTCCGGCTGGCGCAGCCTGCTGTCCGTGCAGAGCGGCCTGGTGATGTACCCCATCCACGCCTACGGATCCGAGGAGCAGCGGGCCACCTGGCTGCCGCGCCTGCACCGCGGCGAGGCCATCGGCTGCTTCGGCCTGACCGAGCCGGGTTCGGGCTCGGATCCCGGCTCCCTGCGTACCACCCTGCGCCGCCAGGGCGACCACTACGTCCTCAACGGCGCCAAGGCCTGGATCACCAACGGCACCGCCGCCGACGTGGCCGTGGTCTGGGCCAAGGACGACGCTGGCAGGATCCGCGGCGTGCTCCTGGAGAAGGGCACCCCGGGATTCGCCAGCCAGGACGAGGTCCACAAGTTCTCCCTGCGCGCCTCCATCACCTCGAACCTGGCCTTTGACGACGTGATCGTGCAGGAGAGCCAGATCCTGCCCAACGGCGGTGGCCTGTCCGCTCCGCTGCGCTGCCTCAACCAGGCCCGCTACGGCATCTCCTGGGGCGCGGTGGGCTCGGCCCGCTTCACCTTCGAGGCGGCCCTGCGCTACGCCCTGGAACGGCAGCAGTTCGGCGCCCCCATCGCGGCCTTCCAGATCCAGCAGGAGAAGCTGGCCTGGATGTTCACCGAGATCGCCAAGGCCCAGCTCCTGGTCCTGCGCATGGGGCGGCTCAAGGAGCAGGGCAGGATCGAGAAAGCCCACATCTCCATGGGCAAGCGCAACAACGTGTGGATGGCGCGGGAGTGCGCCCGCAAGGCCCGCGAGATGATGGGCGCCTACGGGATCTCGGGCGAGTACCCCGTCTGGCGCCACCTGGCCGACCTGGAGAGCGTCGCCACCTACGAGGGCACGCACGACGTGCACGCGCTGATCCTGGGCCACGCCATCACGGGGATCTCCGCCTTCCGCACCGCGGAGTGAGCGGGTTCAGGCCCCGCGCGCGGCCAGCTTGGCCCGGGCGTAGTCCAGCAGGCCGCCCGCGTCGCGGATGGCCAGGATCTCCGGGGGCAGGGCGGGGAAGCCGTAGCGCTGCCCGCCCACCTCGATCTCGCCCTGCTCCAGGTGCAGGCTGACCTCCATGCCCTCCTCGAAGGCGTCCACCGCCTGGGGGCACTCGATCAGCAGCAGCCCCTGGTTGATGGCTGCCCGGTAGAAGATGCGCGAGAAGCTCTCGCCCACCACCGCCGCGATGCCGACGCCACGCAGGCCGAGCGCCGGCTGCTCGCGGCTGGAGCCGCAGCCGAAGTTGCGCCCCACGAACAGGACGTCGCCCGCCTGCACCGCGCTGGCGAACCCGGGATCCAGGTCTTCGAGCAGGTGGGGCTTGATCTCTTCGAGGGTGCCGCAGGTGTAGGTGTACTTGCCCGGGAAGAGCATGTCGGTGTTGATGTCGTCGCCGTAGGTCCAGACGCGCATGATCAGCCCTCCTCGGGCAGGGAGATGACGCCGGCCAGGGCAGAAGCCGCCACGGTGGCGGGGGAGGCGAGCATGATCTCGGCGTTCTTGCAGCCCATGCGGCCCTTGAAGTTGCGGTTGGCGGTGGACACGCAGCGCTCGCCGGGGGCGAGCACGCCCTGGTGGGCGCCCAGGCAGGGGCCGCAGCCCGGCGGCAGCAGCACGGCGCCGGCCTCCAGCAGGGTGCGGATGTAGCCTTTCTCCATGGCGGCCAGCAGCACGCTGCGGCTGGCGGGCAGCACGAGGAAACGCACGTCGGGGTGGACCTTCTTGCCGCGCACGATGTCGGCGGCGGTCTTGATGTCCGAGAGGCGCCCGTTGGTGCAGGTGCCCAGCAGCGCTTGCTGGATGGGCAGCCCCAGGTGCTCGGAGACCGGGGAGACGTTGTCCACGGCGTGGGGCAGGGCCAGCGCGGGCTCGACCTTGTCGAGCCGCAGCGCGATGCGCTGCTCGTACTCGGCGTCGTCGTCGGCCCAGAGGGCCTCGTAGGCGTGGCGCCGGACCCCGATGCTGTGCAGGTAGGTCTCGGTCTGCTCGTCCACCGGGAACACCGCCACCTTGGCGCCCATCTCCACGCCCATGTTGGCCACGGTGAAGCGGTCCTCGACGCAGATCTCGCCCAGCGCCGGGCCGTCGAACTCGATGGCCATGTAGTTGGCGCCGTCGGCGCCGATCATGCCGGCCAGGGTGAGCACCAGATCCTTGGGGCTCACGCCCTTGCGGAACTGCCCCTCCAGCACCACGCGGATGGTGCTGGGGACCTTGAGCCAGGTCTCGCCCGTGAGCAGCAGGGCGGCGGCCTCGGTGCGGTCGATGCCCGTGCCGAAGCAGCCCACCGCGCCGTAGGAGCAGGTGTGGGAGTCGGAGCCCACCACGATGGTGCTGGGCTTGGCCAGCCCCTTCTCCATCACCACCTGGTGGCAGATGCCCACCCCGGCGTCGAAGAAGTGGGGCAGCCCGAAGCGCTTGACGAACTCGCGGACCTTCTTGTGGTTGGTCGCGGTCTTCTCGTCGGAGGCCGGGATCACGTGGTCGAGCACGATGACGGGCAGGTCAGGGTCCACCACCCCGTACTTGTCGAGCTCTGGCCCGATCTTTCCGATGATGGCGGAGGTGTTGTCGTGGGTGAGCAGGTGCGCGGGGCGGACCATGACGATCTCGCCCGGCACCACCTTGTCCTTGCCCGCGGCGCGGGCGAGGACCTTCTCGGCAAAGGTCATTCCCATGGGTCAGCTCCTGAGCAGGCCGCCGCGCCGGTAGATCTCCAGGCGGATGCCGGTGAAGGGCTCCGCCGCGAGCTCAGCGCCGCGGGTGATGTTGGTGATGCGGCCGCTGGCGAGATCCACCTCGATCTCGTCGCCGTCCTCGATGTCCTCGGGCGCCCAGCCGCACCGGATCACGGGCAGGGCCTCGTTGATGGCGTTGCGCTCGTAGATGGCCCCGAAGGAGCGGGCCACGATGGCCGGGATCTGGAGGGTCTTGAAGCAGGTGACCGCCTGCTGGCGGGAGGAGCCGGCGCCGAAGTTGGCCCCGGTGACGATGATGTCGCCCGGCTCGGCCCGCTTCGCGAAGTCTTCCCAGCCCTTGAGGTTGTCGAAGGCGTACTGGCCCATCCTGGTCGGGTCCGTCTCGGCCAGGTAGCGGTTGTGGTAGATCATGTCGGTGTCGATGGAGTCGACGTCGATCACCCAGGCGCGGCCGGCGAAGGTCTCGGGGCGGTTGGCGACCTCCTCCGCGGGCGGGGCGGCGGCCGTGGGCTTGCCGAGGGCGGGCCGCTCGGGGATGGGCTCCTCGTCGAGCTGCCGCTCGCTGCGGATGATGCCGGCCACGGCCGAGGCCGCCGCGGTGGCCGGGCTGGCCAGGTAGACCGCGCCGCGCCCCTGCTTGCCGGGGAAGTTGCGGTTGCCGGTGCTGACCGTGATCTCGCCGGGCCCGTTCTGTCCGATCTGCCCCGCGGCGCAGCCCCCGCAGCCGGCGTTGCCGATGAGCGCGCCCGCCTGCTTGAACACCTCCCAGAGGCCTTCATCCAGGCAGCGGCGCCAGATGGCGTCCGTGGCGGGGACCACCTTGAGGACCACGCTCGGGTGGACGGTGCGGCCCCGGAGCACGCGGGCGGCCTCGGCCAGATCTTCGAAGCGCCCGTTGGTGCACGAGCCGATGAACACGGAGTCCACGCGGGTGACGGGCAGGCTCTCCACCGCCACCACGTCGTCGGGGTGCCCGGGGCGGGCCACCATGGCGGTCTTGCCCGACAGATCCACCACCACGGTGCGCAGGTAGGAGGCATCCTCGTCGGCGTAGAGGGGCTCGAAGGGCTGGCGCGTGCGCTCCCGGCAGTAGGCCACCACCTCCGCCGAGGGCGGGATCAAGGCGATGATGCCGCCCATCTCGGTGGCCATGGAGGCGACCGTGATGCGCCCGGCGAGATCCAGGGCGTCGATGGTCGGGCCGTACAGCTCCGCGGCGCAGCCCAGCAGGCCGGTGGCGCCCAGGGCCTGGGCGGCGGCGAGCACGAGGTCCTTGGGCAGGAAGGCGGGGCCAGGCTGGCCCTCGAAGACCACCTTGATGGTGGGCGGCACGCTGAACCAGGCCGAGCCATGAGCCCAGGCCCCGGCGATGTCCGCATCCCCCATGCCCTGCCCGAAGGCGCCGATGGCGCCCATGATGTTGGCGTGGGAGTCGGTGGAGACGAAGGTGCTGCCGGGCCAGGCCAGGCCCTGCTCGATGGCGATGTGGGTGCCGATGCCGGCGTCGATGTCGTAGACCTTCACCCCGTGGGCGGCGGCGAACATGCGGCAGGTCTGCTGGTTGGCCGCATACTTCTGGTCGGAACCGCCCGGGTTGCAGTAGAAGGTGAAGCAGGTGCGGGCCGGGTCGTTCACGCCGAGGCCTGCATCGAGCAGGTTCTTCACCACGTTGGCGCCGCCGAAGTCGCGGGCCACGCGGGAGTCGACCTCCATGTCGATGATGTCGCCTGGCTTGACGCTGGCCACGCCCGCGTGGGCCGCCAGGATCTTCTCGATGATGGTGGCGCCCATGGCTAGGCCTCGCCTTCGAGGATCAGGTCGCCCTTCTTCATCATCACCAGGGGGTCGAAGGTGGCGAAGTCGGCCTGGTGGACCAGGATGGCCTCCAGCCGCTGGGGCCGGCCATCGCCCTCCTTGGCGTGGCAGATCACGATGTTGAGGACCTCCTGGGGTACGCCGTGCTGGGCGGCCAGGATGGCGCCGCTGATGGGGTGGCGCGCGCAGCGGCCGGCGTGGGTCTTCTTGTAGCCGCCCTGGCCGTTCGGCCCGATCTCCATGAGCTTGCCCACGTCGTGCAGCAGGCCGCCGGCCACGAGGTAGTCGAGGTTCAGCGCGTAGGGCATGCGGGCGTAGTTCTCGAGCTGGGCCCGACCGAGCGCCAGCGCGCCCGCGGTGACCGCCCGGGTGTGCTCCACGAAGCTGACCCCGTGGCAGTCGGTCAGCAGGGTGAAGGGCATGGCTCGCAGCGCCTCCAGGCTCTCCCAACCACCCGCGGCGCAGCCCGCGACCCAGGCCTGCACCACCTGCCGGCGCAGGGTGGGGTCGTCCATCACGTCGAGCAGGTCGCCGAAGAGGACCTCGATGTCGTGCGTGGTGATCATGGGTGGCTCCTAGAGGGCCGCGATGACCGCGTCGGTCATCTGGACGGTGGAGGCGGCGCCCTGGCTCACCACCTGGGGCGCGCCGCGCAGCTTCATCATGTCGTAGGTGCGCACGCGGCCCTCGGCCACCACGCGCCGGATGGCCCCGGAGATGCGTGCGGAGAGCTCGGCCTCGCCGATGTGGTCCAGCATCATGCAGGCCGTGTTGAACATGGCGATGGGGTTGACGATGGGTACGGGGTAGTCGGCGTACTTGGGGGCCGAACCGTGGGTGGGCTCGAACACGGCGCAGCGCTGGCCGATGTTGGCGGAGGCGGCGAAGCCCAGGCCGCCGATGAGCCCGGCGAAGCCGTCGGAGACGATGTCGCCGAACATGTTGCCGGCCACGATCACCCCGTAGTCCTCGGGGTTCTTGGTCAGCCACATCATCTGGGCGTCGATGTTGGTGTCCCACACGGGGATGTGGGGGAACTCCTTCTGGATCTTGCGGGCCTCGGACAGCATCATCCCGGAGGTCTCGCGGATGACGTTGGGCTTCTCGCAGACCGTGACGCTCTTGTAGCCGTGCTTGTCGGCGTACTCGAAGGCCGCGCGGCAGATGCGCTGACAGGCCCTGCGCGTGAAGATGCGGGTGGAGACGGCCAGATCCTCGGAGGGGCAGTCCGCGAACCGCTTCATCTTGGGGTGGGTCTCCAGGGCGTCGCGCACCACCTTCGGGGGGTTGGTCCACTCGACGCCACCGTAGAGGCCTTCGGTGTTCTGGCGGAAGATGACCACGTCCACCTTCGGCTCCTCCATCCCGCCGTCGGCGCCGCGGCGCACGAAGTTCAGCGGGTTGCCCGGGAAGCTCTGGCAGGGCCGGACGGAGATGTCGAGGTCGAAGTGCTGACGCAGGCCGACGATGGGGCTGTAGTAGACGTGGCCCTTGCCCTGCAGCTCCGGGGCCAGCTCGCGGGCGGCCGCGTCGCGGGGCTTGGAGGTGATGGCACCGAACAGGGCCAGCCCGTGCTCCTCGAGCAGGTCCAGGGTGCGCTGGGGCAGGGGGTTGCCCTCCTTCTTCCAGAACTCCCAGCCGATATCGGCGTGGACGTAGTCGGCCTGGAGGCCGGCGGCGTCCAGCAGGCGGATGGACTCCTGGAGGACGATGTTGCCGATGCCGTCGCCCGGCATGCTGACGATGGTGCGCTTGGACATGGGATCTCCTGAGGTCCGTTGAAGCGGGGTTTGTGCGCGAATCCCCGGACCGGGGTGCGCTGAGGCCGGGCTCCCTATTCCGGGCCAGGGGCGCCGCAACCTGCGCTTCGGCAGGATTCTGGCGGCTCCCGCCGGCCGATGTGCGCACCTTGCGACCCAGCTCACGTTCGGCCGAGGTGGTTCTACCTTCCAGCTCGCCCGCGCGGGCATCGCGGCGGGCCCCTCCTGTGCGCCTGGGCACGCCATCCTTGCTACAATGACCGTGTGAAGAGAACCGTCCCGCCAGAGTACGGCCTCGAGCCTCCCGAGCAGGAGCGGCTGCAGCCATTCCTGTTCCAGAAGGCGCGCCGCACGCTGCCCATCACGGTCAAGAGCGACACCGGCCTCTGCGAAGGCGAGATCTGGTTCATCGAGCACGACGAGATCACCTTCTGGTGCGTGGAGGTGCTGCGGGTCGAGGGGCGCTACGAGATGCGCGCCGACGTGAAGACCATCGGCCGCAACGTGGATCTCTCGGTGGAGGTCGAGGACGCCATGGCGGGGCGCGATGCCGCCATGCCCTCCGGCTACCTCCATCGGGGCGCCTTCCGGATCACCTCCGAGGCCGACAAGGCGCGGCTGCTGCAGCGGTTCTGGCAGATCAACCCGGAGCATGCGCCGCAGGGTTTCCAGGATCCCGCGGACTCCGGGACAGCGCGCCCCAGCAAGCCGCCTCCGGTGGAGCCCAGGCCGACGGCGCCCCGCCTGCGCACCCCGCCGGTGCCGCGCGGGGTGTGCGTCCCCCCGGCAAGCCCGCCCCCCGTTCGCCCGCGCGCCTCCCGGCCGCGAGCCACGCTGCCGGTCCCGATCCCATCCCCCCCCCGCCCCTGGCGCGCGCCCAGCGGCCCCCCCCGATCTCGCCCCGGGCGCTCCACCCACCATCATGGTCCGCTACGAGCACCGCGAGATCATGCAGGCGGACGCCCTGCTGCGGGGCGAGGAGTTCTGGCTCTACACCGGCCGGCACCCGCTGCTGTGGGAGGGGCAGGAGGTCAAGCTGCTCCTGCAGATCCCCACCGGCAGCGTCCTGGAGCTGCGCTGCGCCGTGATGGCCGATCGCCCCGGGGCCTGCGTGCTGCGGGCGCGGCACCTGCACGCCTCCATCCTGGCCAACCTGAAGGTCGCCCTCGGTCGTTGATCACCAGATCCCGGGCAGGAGCCGCCAGCGCACCCGCGCACGATAGTCGCTCCAGCCTTCGCCGCGGGCCAGGAGGCGCTCCTCCACCACCACGCGGAGCGCGAGGAAGGGCGGCGCGGCCAGGATCAGCGGCAGCCAGGGCCGCGGGAAGGTCCACGCGCAGGCGCTGAGGGCCAGCAGCTCGCCGAGGTAGGCCGGGTGGCGGACCCAGCCGTAGGGCCCGCGGGTCACCAGCCGGCGGGCCGCGGGCAGCACGGCGAAGCTGCGCCCGAGGGCTGCGAAGGCCGCCACCACCAGCGCGATGGCGCCCGCGAAGGCGACCTGGGCTCCAACCGGCCAGGCGTGGGGCGGTGGCGCCAGGCGCATGAAGACCCCCGAGAGCAGCAGCGAGGGCAGGGCGGCCAGCAGGTGCGTGACCCGCGGCGCGCCTCCGGCGGGGTGGCGCATCAGGATGAGCAGCGCCACCACGCCGTGCAGCATCGACGTGGCGAGCCGGACCGTGGTCAGGCGGTCCTCGGGGGGCGCCTGCACCAGCCCCAGCACTCCCCAGCTGAGTATGGAGCCCGCCAGGAGCAGGTCGAAGACCCGCTCCGGACCGGGCGCGGCGGCCAGCCCTCGGGGCAGCGCTAGTAGACCCAGAAGGACCAGTTGAAGATGTAGGAGAGGAGGTTGACCAGGATGATGAGCCCGATGAAGATGCCCCAGCCCATCGCGCCGCGACCTGATGCCATCTCGACCTCCTCTCTGCGGGCGGGGTGCCCGTGTTCCGGACAGCATGGCGGTGGTGACTGCCGCTGTCAAGATCCACCACCCGCACCTGCTCCACCGCGGCGGCGCGGCCGGGGTTACGAGACCCTCGCCACTCCCTCGAGGTGACCGTGAACGCCCACCTGCTGCCGACGGGCACGCGGATCGCGCCCTTCCTCGACCCCATCGGGGAGGCGCCCGTGGCCAACCGGGGGCTCTCCTGGTGGCAGCGGCTCGCGTGCGAGGCCTGCGGGCTGGCGTGGGTCGCGCCCGAGGTGCCCATCCGGGGGCCCTGCGTGGTGCTGGCCGATGATCTGTTCCTCACCCGCGCCATGCTGCGCGCTTTTCTCGACGCCCTCGGGGCCCAGCCGCCGAACGAGCCCTGCGCCCTGCGGGTGACCGGCTCGGCCCAGCTCGCCCAGGCTGCCCCGCTGCAGGGCCTCGAGGTCGCGCCCGAGGGGGAGGAGCACGCCGGCGCGTCCTTCCCCCTCTGGTACCTGCCCGCGGGCTGGGAGGGGCCGCCCCCCGCGCCCGAGGATGTTCGCCCTGTCCCCGTCACCCCGCGGGAGAAGCTGCTGCGGGTCCCCGTCCCGGAGCACTGGTTCGGCAGCCCGGTGCTGCTGGTCCCCTTGAGTATGCAGGTGGCCATGCGCCTGCGGCACTGGGTCCACCTGCTGCTGGTCAACCGCGTCGCCTGGGCCCTGGAGTGGCTCGACCGGCCCGGCTGGCGTCAG
This sequence comes from Pseudomonadota bacterium, assembly GCA_043814015.1. GTDB lineage: Bacteria > Myxococcota_A > UBA796 > UBA796 > JAFGLY01 > JBDRKM01. Next base: position 7,808 of record JBDRKM010000468.1, on the reverse strand, counting down.
GCTCTCACCATCGCCTGGGCCGTGCTGCGCGCCGGGGTCCCCACCCGCGCCCGGCTGCTGCGCACCCTGAGCCGCGTCGGCCGCGGCTGCGAGGTCCACCCCACGGCCGTGCTGGAGGGCGCCATCCTGGAAGATGGCGTCAAGGTGGGGCCCTTCGCCGTGGTGCGCTTCTCCCGGGTGGGAAAGGGGAGCTGGCTCCAGGATCACGCCCAGGTCACCCTCTCGGTGCTCGGCGAGCGCACGCTGGTCTCCGCCTCCTCCACCGTCAACCTCTGCCTGACCTTCCCCGAGGCCTCCGCCTCCCAGATCCTGATGCAGCTCTCGGTCCTCGGCCGACGCGCCATCACCACCGGCGGCGGGTTCATGATGGACATGCGCTTCGACCGCGACGTGCGCGTGCTGCACGAGGGCCGCGCCCAGAGCAGCGGCACCCGCTTCCTGGGCTCCGCCGTCGGGCACGGCGCCATCCTCGGCACGGGGTTCTGGCTGGCGCCCGGGCGCGCCATCCCCAACGGCGCCGTCGTGGTCCGCCCGCCCGATCAGGTGGTGCGCGAGGTCCCCACGGAGGTGACGCCCGGGACGGTGCTGGTCCCCAGTGAGGGCCGGCTCGTGCCCCTGACGCCGGCCGCCGTCGCAGCCCCGCCAGGCGCGGAGGAGGGGGGCTGATCATTCCGGCGCGCTTTTCTCCTCGCGCGCGTCCGGCCGCGGGTTAGCGTCCGGGGGCAGGCGTGGAGGTAGGCGTGAACAACATCCGCAGGCGTCCGAAGGGGACCGCGCCGATACGGCGCCCCGAGGATCCCGACATCATCGCCGTCCTTGACCAGATCTCCGTGCTCACCCCGCGGGAGCGGGAGCTCAAGGCGCTCTTCGAGTACCTCATCGAGCACGAGCTGCTGGAGGTCGTCGAGGGCACCGAGCTCGACCAGCTCGCCATCCACGCGGCCGTGGCCCTGGATGAGGTGCGCGGCTTCCGCGCCCGCGCGGCGGCCCTCTCCGAGTGGCTGCTGGAGCAGGAGGGCGTCGAGGATCTCTACGTCGACGACGAGGCCCTCGCCCGGCTGCTCGAGGTCAGGTGAGCCGCGGCCGCGGAAGCGCGGGGTCCCCGTCTGGCTCGGAGCACAGCATGAGCACCTTCGATCTCGTGGTGGTTGGCGGCGGGCCCGGTGGCTACGTCGCGGCGATCCGCGGCGCCCAGCTCGGGATGCGGGTGGCCATCGTCGAGGAGCGCGCCACCCTCGGCGGCACCTGCCTCAACGTGGGCTGCATCCCCTCCAAGGCCCTCCTGCAGTCCAGCCACCTGTTCCACCAGGTAGCCCACGAGGCGGCCGTGCACGGCGTCGTCGTGGCGCCACCCCGCCTGGATCTGGGCGCCATGATGGCCCGCAAGCAGGCCGTGGTGGACGAGGTGGTGGGTGGACTCGGGCTGCTGATGCGCAAGCACCGCATCCAGGTGTTTCGCGGCACGGGATCCCTGGAGGGCGGCCAGCGGGTGGCGGTCGCCCTGGCCGCTGGCGGCCAGGAGGAGCTGACCGGGCGCTTCGTCATCCTGGCCACGGGCTCAGAGCCCGTGGAGCTGCCCTTCCTGCGCTTCGACGGTGAGCGCGTGGTCTCCTCCACCGAGGCCCTGAGCTTCGAGCAGGTGCCCCAGCGCCTGGCCGTGGTGGGCGGCGGTGCCATCGGGCTGGAGCTGGGCAGCGTGTGGCTGCGGCTCGGCGCCCAGGTCACCGTGCTGGAGATGCTGCCGGCCATCGCGCCCTTCGCCGACACCATGGCCTCCCGCACGCTGCAGCGCTCCCTGAAACAGCAGGGCATGGTCATCGAGCTGCAGGCCCGGGTCACCGGCGCCCGCGAGGGTGCGGCGGGCTTCGAGCTGCTCTGGCAGGACAAGAAGGGTCGGGAGCAAGCCCTGGCCTGCGACAAGGTCCTGGTGGCCGTGGGGCGTCGCCCCCGCACCGCGGGCCTGGAGCCCGGGCGGGCGGGGCTGGCGCTGGACGAGCGCGGTCGCATCGCGGTGGACGAGGGCTGGCAGACCAACCTCCCTGGCGTCTTCGCCATCGGCGACGTCGTGCCGGGCGCCATGCTGGCCCACAAGGCCGAAGAAGAAGCCGTGGCCCTCGTGGAGCGCCTGGCCGGGAGGTCCGGCCACGTGGATCCCGACGCCATCCCCAGCGTGGTCTACACCGAGCCCGAGCTGGCCTCGGTGGGCCTCACCGAGGAGCAGGCCAAGGAGCGCGGCCACGAGGTCAAGGTAGGCCGCTTCTACTTCCAGGCCAACGCCCGGGCCAAGGCCCTGGGGAGGGACGAGGGCCTGGTCAAGCTGGTGGCCGACGCCACCTCCGGCCGGCTCCTGGGCGCCCACATGGTGGGGCCGGGCGTGTCGGAGCTGATACATGAGACATGCATCTGTATCAGTCTGGGTGCTCGCGCCGAGGATCTGGCCCGCACCTGCCACGCCCACCCCACCCTCAGCGAGGCCGTCAAGGAGGCCGCGCTGGCGGTGGACGGGCGCTCGATCCACGGAGGGTAGGGCCGCGGGTGACGCCCGCCTGCGCCGGGAGTGTCCCGAATCGTCGACTCCGCCGACGAAGCCGTCAGGTGTCAGCCGTCAGCAATCAGCTACGAACAAGGTACGAAGATCGATACCGAGAAGGCTACGGCCGAAGCTGCCGAAACACAGTCTGGGTGCCGGCTGCTTTCGGAGTGGCCAGAGAAAACCATCTTGCCGGAGGCTGAATGCTGATAGCTGACAGCTCTCCGGCGGCCCTGGACTGTCGGCTGATTTGGTCGGTGCCCCTCCTGCTCATCGCCAGGGTGGCCAGCGGGCCGGCGGGATAGATCCTGGCCACCATGCGCTACCAGGAACCCCTCTTCCGCCCCCCCTCCGAGGCCCGCAGCCTCATCCTCCAGGCCACCCTGGGCTGCTCCCACAACGCATGCACCTACTGCGCCATGTATCGCTCCAGGCGCTACGCGCTGCGCCCGCTGGACGAGGTGCTGGAGGATCTGCGCTGGGCCGGCGCCCACTACGGCCGCGCGGCCACCAAGCTGTTCGTGGCTGACGGCGATCCGCTGGCCATGCCCATGGCCCACTGGGAACCCCTGCTGCGCACGGCGCGGGAGGTCCTGCCGGGCTTGCGGCGCGTGAGCACCTACGCCACCGCCATGAACCTGCTGGAGAAGACCCCGGAGGAGCTGGCGCGGCTGCGGGAGCTGGGGCTCTCCCTGCTCTACATCGGCCCCGAGTCCGGGGATGATACAACCTTGAGACGTATCGCCAAGGGGGCCGATCAGGCCCAGCACATGGCGGCGGCCCAGCGGGCGCACGCGGCCGGGCTGCGGCTCTCGGCCATCTTCCTGCTGGGCTGTGCCGGCACGGAGCGCTCGGCGGAGCACGCGGAGGGCTCGGCGCGGCTGGCCACCGCCATGGACCCGGCCTTCCTCTCGGCGCTCACGGTCACGGTGGTACCCGGCACACCGCTGGCGCGCCTGCAGGCGCGCGGCGACTTCGTCCTGCCCGACGTCCCGGGACTGCTGCGGGAGCTGCGCACCTTCGTGGCCGGGGTGGGCACCACGGACGCGGTCTTCCGCACCAACCATGCCTCCAACTATCTACCCCTGGCCGGGCGGCTGGCGGCGGACCGGGAGCGCATCCTCGGCACGCTCGACGCCGCCCTCGACGGGCGCATCCCGCTCCGGCCCGAGTGGCTCAGGGGGCTCTGATGGACATCCTCACCCACGTGGTGGCAGGGGCGTTGGGGGGGGCCGCGGTGGGGCTCGGCCTGCGGGGCGGGCGGGCGCGGGTGCTCTCGGCCCTGGTCTTCGGGGCTGTCGGCGGCGCCCTGCCCGATCTGGACGCGATCACCCGTTACCCTGGCTTCGACGGGGGTCTCGGGCACCTGCTGCACCTCGCACCAGGGCGCGAGATCTACGCCGGCGCGCTGTGGTACTCCCACCACCACTTCACCCACTCCCTGGTGGCGGCTGGTGGGGCCACGGCGCTGTCGGCGGGGCTGCTGGGGCTCGATCGCGTCGGGCGCGGGCCGGGGATGGAGGGCGAGCGAGACGCCGCCATCTGGGCGCTGCCGCTGTGCCTGCTGGCGGGCTTCCTGCTGCACCTGGTGGGCGATCTGCCCACGCCCGCCTCGGTCTGGGGTGGCATCCAGCTCTTCTGGCCCAGCGCGCGCATGGTGGGCGGCTGGGGCTGGACCTGGTGGTTCCACAACTACGACGTCTTCCTGGTGCAGTGCGCCGGCCTGGGCGGGGTGCTGCTGGCTTCGCTGGTCCCGCGCCACCGGCCTATCCTGGCCCGCTTGCTGCCCATGTCGGTGCTGGCCCTGGCCCTCGCGGCCTCCACCGCCCTGCTGGCCAGCCGGGAGCACGACTACGCCTACCGTGGCCACGCGCCCGACTACCAGGCCCTCGAAGACGCCTCCCTGGAGCAGCAGCGCCGGTCGCTGCCGGCCTCCTGGTATGCCGCCATGCGCGCGCTGAGCGAGTACCTGCCGGTGCCGTTCTGAACGGTACTGGATGGAATCCCCGTGCGATGCGGAGGTTTCCGCTTGTCGGAGGCCGCATCGCGCGGATAGTCCGTGCGGGTCCCACTTCTCCCGAGGAGCCCCCCGATGAAGCGCATCATCCTGGCCATGCTGGCCGCCCTGACCATCTCCACCGCCCAGGCCGGCGAGCTCGCCGGCGTCACCCTGCCCGACACCGCCACCCTCGGCGGGCAGAGCCTCGTGCTCAACGGCATGGCCCTGCGCGAGAAGTACTTCCTCGACATCTACGTGGGTGGCCTCTACCTGCCCGCCAAGACCACCGACGGCGCCACCGCCATCAACCAGGATGTGGCCAAGAAGATCGAGATGAGCTTCATCTACAGCGAGGTCCCCGCCGAGAAGACCATCGAGACCTACCGCGAGGTCTGGGCGCTGGATCCGAACTACCCCGCCGTGCAGGCCCAGGCCGAGACCTTCTGCTCCTGGATCACCACCCTGCACTCGGGCGAGACCATGACCATCCAGTACGTCCCGGGCGAGGGCACCAGCCTGCTGGTCAACGGCGCCAAGAAGGGCACCATCCCCGGTGTCGAGTTCATGAGGGTGATCTTCTCCAACTACCTCGGCCCCCACGCCAACAAGGTGCTGCGCACGGGGATGCTGGGGAAGTAGCGCTCACGCTCCCCGGTAGCCCGTCGCCACCACGAAGTACTCCACGGAGTGCTTGCGGGTGGCGTCCGGGCGCAGGCGCCGCAGGCCCGCGAAGGCGGCCTTGACCTCCCCGTCGAAGGCCGGGGCTTCGGCCCCATCGAAGACCTTCGTCACGAAGGCGCCGCCAGGGCGCAGCAGGGGCGCGCACAGGGCCAGGGCACGCCGCGCGAGCGCGAGCTGGCGCAGGTGATCGCCGAAGCGGTCGCCGGTGGTGGACGGGGCCATGTCGCTGCAGATGAGGTCCGCCTGCCCGCCCAGGGCCTCCAGCAGGGCCTCCGGCGTGATCTGCAGGGCATCCGCGGCGATGAAGGTGCCCTTCAGGTCGTCGGGCACCTTGAGATCCACCCCCACGAGGTGGCCGACGCCCTGCTCGATCAGGTAGCGGGACCAGGACCCGGGGTAGCAGCCCAGGTCGAGTGCGCGGATCCCCCGCCGGATGACCTGGGTGCGCCGCTGGATTTCCTCCAGCTTGAAGACCGAGCGGGCGCCGTAGCCGGCGGCCCTGGCCTTCCGCGTGTAGTGGTCGCTCCAGGGTCCTTTCACGGCGTGCTCTCGTGGCGATTTGCGGGGACGCCCCCGGCGTGTTGATCGGAACCGTGTGGAGCCCGCACATAGCTCGTTGACAGCGTGTGCGTCGTCCAAGTAGGGTAGCCACGCAGGATTCCGGAGGTGCTCATGGAGCCCGCGCGTCTCTTCTCGTATCTTTCGCTCGTCCTCGTCGGTCTCGGCTGCATGGCGCCCGCCTGCGACGACAAGCTCATCACCGACACCACCGACGACACCTCCGGCGACTCCACCGCAGGCCCGATCGACTACGACGACGCCGACGGCGACCTCATCATGGACATCCACGAGGGGCTCGAGGCCGACGATCGCGATGGCGACGGCACCCCGAACTACCTGGATCTGGAGTCCGACGGCGACACCATCAACGACAAGATCGAGGCCGGCGACCGGGATCCCTACACCCTGCCCATCGACTCCGACGGCGACAGCGTCCCCGACTTCCTCGACTTCGACTCCGACAACAACGGCATCGAGGATGTGGACGAGAAGAACGCCACCGGCGACGGCCCGGGCGACACGGATGGCGACGGCATCCCCGACTACCGCGACCTCGACAACGACGGCGACGGCATCCTGGACGAGATCGAGATCGGCGGCGATCCCGCCTCGCCGCTGGACTCCGACGGCGACTCCACCCCCGACTACATGGACATCGACTCCGACGGCGACGGCCTGGGCGACATCTTCGAGGGCGGCACCACCGAGTGGGAAGATGATCCGGTGGACACGGATGGCGACGGCACCCCCGACTACCTCGACGACGACTCGGACGGCGACGGCATCTCCGACAGCGAGGAGGGTGGCGTGTCCGATGGGGTGAGCGAGCCGCGCGACACGGACGGCGACGGCCTGTACGACTCCCAGGACCTCGACGCCGACGGCGATGGCCTGAGCGACCCCGACGAGCTGTCCACCTACGGCACCGATCCCTACGACGCCGACTCCGACGGCGATGGCCAGTCGGATGGCGCCGAGGTGCTGGCCGAGACGGATCCGCTGGATCCCACCAGCGTGATCGAGGGCATCTACGTGGAGGTCCCCGAGCGCACCGATGCGGAGGAGGACTTCAACTTCGAGCTGTCCATCCAGATGGGCGACGTCGGCTTCCTCATCGACACCACCGGCTCCATGGGCTCCACCGCCAACGCCATGGCCGCCGAGTTCGCCAACATCGTGACCGGGCTGGAGACCGTCATCGAGGACATGGCCTACGGCTTCGCCACCTACGACGACTACACCTGCTGCGGCTACGGCTCCTCCTCCTCGGGCGACCGCCCCTTCATCCTGCAGCAGGCCGTGACCACCGACACCACGCTGGTGCAGAACGCGCTCAACCACTGCCCGAACCACTACGGGGGCGACGGCCCCGAGTCCTCCATCGAGGCCCTCTACCAGGGCATCACGGGGGCGGGCTACGACATGAACTGCGATCGCTCCTTCTCCACCAACGACGACGTGAAGCCGTTCATCGCCTCCGCCAGCGACCCATTCGGCGGCACCGGCGGCGAGTCCTGGCTCCCGACCACCCCAGACGGCGGCACCCGCGGCGGCTTCGGGTTCCGCGACTATGCCCTGGCCGTGCTGATCTACGCCACCGACTACGATCTCCGCGATCCGGACGCGGGCTACGGCACTCCCGGCGGCTGCGCCGCCGACGCCAGCAGCTCCGCCGTGGTGACCGCCCTGGCGGCCCTCGGTGGCTACGTCATCGGCGTACACGTGAACAGCTACACCACCACGCCCTACAACCAGATGATCGATCTGGCCCAGCGCACCGGCTCCTACGCCGACATGGACGGCGACGGCTCGGCCGACGACGAGCTGGTGCTCAAGTGGGCCGGCTCCTCCAGCCCCGACTTCCGCAACAGCATCATCTCCGCTGTGCAGCAGCTGGTGGACTCCGTGGTGTTCGGGCGCGTGGAGCTGCAGATCGAGGGCGACATCTACGGCTTCGTCACCGACATCCAGCCGCCCTACTACGAGAACATCGATCCGGACGCGGTCGAGGATGGCCTCGACTTCACCCTGACCTTC
>JBDRKM010000467.1:0-3983 GCA_043814015.1 Pseudomonadota bacterium | reverse complement strand
ATCGATCCGGACGCGGTCGAGGATGGCCTCGACTTCACCCTGACCTTCCGCGGCGTGGTGGCGGCCACCACCGAGGACCAGCTCTACCGGCTGACCTTGAACGTGCTGGGCGACGGCGCGACCCTGCTGGACAGCTACGACGTCCTCGTGGTGGTGCCGGGGACTTCCTACTAGGAAGATCGAAGACGGGTGCCGGGGGGCCGCCGTGAAGATCGGGCTCGTCCCCCAGGTGGTGGTCAACGCCCGGGACCCATCGAGCGGCGTGCCCTACGTCCCCCTCGGGCTCCTCAGCCTGGCCGGCGCCCTCGACCGTCGGCGCCACCCGGTCGAGATCGTGGATCTCACCCTCGGGATACGCAAGGGCATCCTGCCCTTCGACGGCCACTTCGAGGCGGCGGCGGCTGCGCTGCTCGCCGCGCGGGGCTACGATCTGGTCGGATTCTCGGCGTTCTCGTCCACCTGGCACCACACCCTCGAGGTGGTCACCGAGCTCAGGCGCCTCTCGCCGTCCACCCTGATCGTGCTCGGCGGCCCCCAGGCCACCGCCTGCGACCGTGAGACCCTGGCGGCCTTCCCCGTGGACTTCGTGGTCCGCGGCGAGGGGGAGCTGACCTTCGCCGAGCTGGTGGAGGCCCTCGACGGTGCTCTGCCGCTGGGCGGGATCCCCGGCCTGACCCTGCGGCAGGACGGTGCACCGTTCCGGGCCCCGGACCGCGCGCTGATCGAGGATCTCGACCGCCTCCCCATGCCCGCCTACGAGCTCGTCTCCGTCCGCGGGCACCCCAAGGTGCCCCTGGAGGTGGTGCGGGGTTGCCCCCACCGCTGCACCTACTGCTCCACCTCGGTGTACTGGCGGCGCCAGGTCCGGCGGAAGTCCGTGGGCCGCGTGCTGGCGGAGCTGACCCGGCTCGCCGAGCGGCACCACGCCGGGGGCATCTCCTTCGTCGACGACACCTTCACGCTCCGGCGCGCCTGGGTGCGCGCGCTCTGCGCCGCCCTGACCGAGCGCTCCTTCCCGCTCCGGTGGCTGTGCAGCACCCGCATCGACGCCGTCGACGACGAGCTGCTCGCGGCCATGGCGCGCGCCGGCTGCGCCAGCATCTTCTACGGGATCGAGAGCGGCTCGGCGCGCATCCAGCGGAGCATCAAGAAGGGCCTCGATCTCGGCACCGTGCTGCCCAACCTGCGCCTCACCGCCGGGCACGGCATCGGCATCACGGCCTCCATGATGATGGGTTTTCCGGACGAGACCGAGGACGACCTCCGCGCGACCCTGGCGCTGCGCGCCCGCATCCAGCTCCTGTTCCCCGAGCGGCAGGCCATCCAGGTGCACGTGCTCACCCCCGACGTGGACACCGAGATCACCCGCGAGAACCTCGATCGGCTCGAGTACGACGGCTTCCACTCCGACGGCGCGGGCGGCGACCTGGCCCCCAGCGACCGCGCGCTGATCCTGGCCCACAAGCCCCTCTTCCTGGCCTACTACCACGTCGCCACCCGCCACCTCGAGCGCGCCTTCGTGACGCGGGTCTCCTGCTTCCTGACCGCCGCGCAGCTCATCTGCACCTGGTCCGTGCTCTACGCCATGCTCCGGGACGAGGACCCGCTGGCCATCGTGCGGCGCTGGATCGCGCACTTCGAGCGCCACCCCGAGCCCGAGGGGGTCGGGCCGGACGCGCCGTTGCTGGCGCGGGCCGTGGCGAGCGCCACCGCGTTCTTCCGCGGCCACTTCACCGCCGCCGAGGGCTTCCCGGCGCCCATCTGCGAGCTGTTCCTGCACGAGCTGGAGCTGACCAAGGGGCGGGGCGCGGCGGCGGTCGGCGAGGCCAGGGGCCCTGCCCCCGTGCGGGACTATGCCCACGACCCGCGTGAGACCATCGCCCTCATCCGCGACGATTTCCGCAAGGTCGCGGCCCAGGCGCCGCGTCCCACCCGGATCACCTACGCGCGGCGGCGGCGGGGCGCCGTGGCCCCGTGATCGGAACCTTGCCAAGGCCGCACATGGCTCGTTGACAGCGTGGCCGTCGCCCAAGTAGGGTGCGTGCACGCCCCCGGAGGTGCTCATGGCACACGCACGTCTCGTCTCCTGTCTCACCCTCGTCCTCGTCGGCCTCGGCTGCATGGCGCCCGCCTGCGACGACAAGCTCGCCGACGACACCTCCGGCGACACCTCCGGCGACTCCAGCACCGGCCCGATGGACTACGACGACGCCGACGGCGACCTCATCATGGACATCCACGAGGGGCTTGAGGCCGACGATCGCGATGGTGACGGCACCCCGAACTACCTGGACACCGAGTCCGACGGCGACACCATCAACGACAAGCTCGAGGCCGGCGACCGGGATCCCTACACCCTGCCCATCGACTCCGACGGCGACAGCGTCCCGGACTTCCTCGACTTCGACTCCGACAACAACGGCATCGAGGATGTGGACGAGAAGAACGCCACCGGCGACGGCCCGGGCGACACGGATGGCGATGGCATCCCCGACTACCGCGACCTCGACAACGACGGCGACGGCATCCTGGACGAGATCGAGATCGGGGGCAACCCCGCCTCGCCGCTCGACTCCGACGGCGACACCACACCGGACTACATGGACATCGACTCCGACGGCGACGGCCTGGGCGACATCTTCGAGGGCGGCACCACCGAGTGGGAAGATGACCCGGTGGACACGGATGGCGACGGCACCCCCGACTACCTCGACGACGACTCCGACGGCGACGGCGTCTCCGACCACGACGAGGGCGGCGTGTCGGATGGCGTGACCGAGCCGCGCGACACCGACGGCGACGGCCTGTACGACTCCCAGGATCTGGACTCCGACGGCGATGGCCTGGACGACGCCGATGAGCTGTCCACCTACGGCACCGATCCGTACGACGCCGACTCCGATGGCGACGGCCAGTCGGATGGCGCCGAGGTGCTGGCCGAGACGGATCCGCTGGACCCGGGCAGCGTGATCGAGGGCATCTACGTGGAGGTCCCCGAGCGCACCGATGCCGAGGAGGACTTCAACTTCGAGCTGTCCATCCAGATGGGCGATGTGGCCTTCCTCATCGACACCACCGGCTCCATGGGCTCCACGGCCAACGCCATGGCCGCCGAGTTCGGCAACATCGTCGTGGGGCTGGAGAGCGTCATCGAGGACATGGCCTACGGCTTCGCCACCTTCGACGACTACTGCTGCTGCGGCTACGGCTCGGGCTCCGACCGCCCCTTCATCCTGCAGCAGGCCGTCACCACCGACCTCACGATGGTGCAGAACGCGCTGAACCACTGCCCGAACCACGGCGGCGCCGACGGGCCCGAGTCGTCCATCGAAGCTCTCTACCAGGGCATCACCGGCATCGGATACGATCACAACTGCGATCACAGCTTCACCACCAGCACCGACGTGAAGCCCTTCATCGCCACGGCCTCCGATCCCTTCGGCGGCACGGGCGGCGAGTGGTACGATCCATCCACCCCAGACGGCGGCACCCGCGGCGGCTTCGGCTTCCGGGAGTACGCGCTGGCCGTGCTGATCTACGCCACCGACTACGATCTGCGCGATCCGGACGCCGGCTACGGCACCCCGGGCGGCTGCCCCGGTGATGCCTCCAGCAGCGATGTGGTCACCGCGCTGGCGGCGCTTGGCGGCTACATCATCGGCGTGCACGTCAACAACTACACCACCACGCCCTACAACCAGATGATCGACCTGGCCCAGCGCACGGGATCCTACGCCGACCTCGACGGCGACGGCTCGGCCGACGACGAGCTGGTGCTCAAGTGGGCCGGCTCCTCCAACCCCGACTTCCGCAACGCCATCATCTCGGCCGTGCAGCAGCTCGTGGACTCCGTGGTGTTCGGGCGCGTGGAGCTGCAGATCGAGGGCGACATCTACGGCTTCGTCACCGACATCCAGCCGCCCTACTACGAGAACATCGATCCGGACGCGGTCGAGGATGGCCTCGACTTCACCCTGACCTTC
>JBDRKM010000466.1:0-25155 GCA_043814015.1 Pseudomonadota bacterium | reverse complement strand
CGGTCCACCGCGGCCACCTCCGGAGCGCAGGCCACCGTGCGCCTGGAGGGCGACGCCACCAAGGTCCTCCTGCAGGCGGGGGGCGGCAGCTTCCCCGTGGGCCAGGTCCCGGCGGGCACCTACAACATCTCCGCCTGGTTCGGCGGCGACGCGCCCGTGCCCGCGGGCACCGTGCAGGTGGCGGCGGGCGAGACCGCCACCCTGCGCTGCTCCAGCCTGATGCTTCGCTGCAGCAAGCAGTGAGCGCGCGCGCCGCCTTCCGCCTGCTGCTGGGGGGTGGCGCCGCCCTCGCCCTGGGCGCCGGCTGCCTCCAGGACGCAGACGGCGACGGGATCGCCGCGGGCGTGGACTGTGACGACGCCGACCCCGCGGTGGGCCTCGGGGAGACCCTCTACGTGGACCTCGACGGCGATGGCTACGGCGCCGAGGGCAGCGCCCACCTGGCCTGCGCCCTCGCGGAGGGCCTGGCCGCCCAGGCCGGCGACTGCGACGACGCGGACATCACCGTGCACCCCGGTGCCATCGAGCGCTGGTACGACGGTGTGGACCAGGACTGCGATGGCGCGGACGACGCCGACGCCGATGGCGACGGGTACGCCGCTGAGGTGGTGGGCGGGGACGACTGCGACGACAGCGATCCGGCGGTGCACCCGGGGGCGGTGGACGCCCCCTACGACGGGCTGGACTCGGACTGCGGCGGGGGCTCGGACTTCGACCAGGACGGCGACGGCTGGGACCTGGCCGACGACTGCGACGATCTCGACCCGGGCGTGAACCCCGGCGTCGCGGAGGTCTGGTACGACGGGCTGGACGCCGACTGCGGCGGGGGATCGGACTTCGACCAGGACGGCGACGGCTGGGACCTGGCGGGCGACTGCGACGATCTCGACCCAGCCGTGAGCCCGGGGGCCACCGAGACCTGGTACGACGGGCTCGACAGCGACTGCAGCGGCGGCTCGGACGACGATCAGGACGGTGATGGCCACGACCTGGCCGAGGACTGCGACGACCTCGATCCGGAGGTCCACCCCGGGGCCTTCGAGTGGCACGACGGCGATGACGACGACTGCGATGGCCGGGAGGACATCCGCGATCTCGGCGGCGCGGACTGGACCCTGCGCGGTGAGGCGACCGGCGACCGCGCGGGGACCTTCGTGGCCGCGGCGGGCGACGTGGACGGCGACGGGCGCGCCGATTTTCTCATCGGGGCGCCGGGCTGGCGCGACGGGGTGGGGCTGGGTGCGCTCTACCTGGTGGTTGGCGGCGAGCTGGACGCCGCGCACCCGGAGCTGGATCTCTGGGACGCCACGGCCCGCTTCGACGGCGAGGCCGCCGGGGACGCCCTGGGTACCTCCGCCGCGGTGGTGGGCGATCTGGACGGCGACGGCTGGGTCGAGGTGCTGGCCGGCGCGCCGGGGGCCGCGGGGGGCGCGGGGCAGGCCTGGCTCTGGCGCGGGCCCTTCGCGGGCGAGTACCTCCCGGGCGCCGACGCCGAGACCTTCGGCACGGCCGAGCCCGGCGTCGCCCTCGGCCAGGCCGTGGCGGGGGGCGCGGACCTCGACGACGACGGCGCGATCGACCTGCTGCTCGGCGCGCCCGGGGCCTCGTCGGCGCGGGGCGCCGTCTACCTCATGGCCGCCGGCGGTGACGTGGACATGGCCACCACCCGCTTCGACGGCGCCCTGCCGGGCGAGCGGGCCGGCGCCACCATCGCCCTCCCCGGCGACGTGGACGGCGACGGTCTGGCGGACCTGCTGGTGGGCGCCCCCGGGCGCGACGGGGCGGGCGCCGGCGCAGGGGCGGTCTACCTCGTGCTCGGCCCGAGCCAGGGCTTCTTCAGCCTGGCCTCGGCCGACGCCATCCTGCTCGGTGAGGCCGCGGGCGACGCGGCCGGTGCCGCCCTGGCGGGCGGCGGCGACGTGGACGGGGACGGCCTGGCTGACGTGCTGGTGGGCGCCCCCTGCGCGGACGACCGGGCCGACGACGGCGGCGCGGTCTACCTGGCGCTCGGCCCCGTCGGCAGCGGAAACCTGGCCCTCGACGCCTCCGAGGCGGTCTTCGGGGGCGACTTCGATGGCATCATGGCCGGCAGCGCCGTGGCCGGAGCGGGAGACGTGGACGGCGACGGCCACGATGATTTCCTCATCGGCGCCCCCGGGTTGGAGGAGTCGGGCGCCGCCCTCGGGGCCGCCTACCTCGTGCTCGGCCCCGTGACCGGGCGCCTGTGCATCTGCGGCGCCGACGCCAAGATCTACGGCGCGATGGACGGCGATCTCGCCGGCAGCGCCGTCGCCCTGCTGGGCGATGTGGACGGGGACGGCTACGGGGAGCTGCTCATCGGTGCGCCTGGCGGCGTCCTGGCGGGTGCCGTCCACCTCCTCCGGGGGGCGGCGCCCTGAAGCTCGCGAGGGAGACATGAAGATCAAGATCGGCGTGATGGGATCGGCCTCCGGTACCCTGCTCGACCAGGCGCGCGTGCGCGAGCAGGCCGCCGCCCTGGGGCGCGCCATCGCCCGGGCCGGCTGCGCCCTCATCAACGGCGCCTGTCCGGGCCTGCCCGACGCGGCCGCGGCCGCAGCCCACGCCGAGGGTGGCCTGGTCATCGGCGTCTCCCCGGCCTTCTCCCTCGAGGAGCACGTGGCGGTCTACACCTCGCCCGTGGCCCACTACGACATCATCCTCTACACCGGCCTCGGCCTGATGGAGCGCGACATCATCGACATCCGCTCCTCGGATCTCGTGCTGTTCGTGGGCGGCGGCATGGGCACCCTCAACGAATTCACCGTGGCCTACGAGGAGCGCAAGGTCATCGGCGCCCTCGAGGGGATCGGCGGCATCTCCGATCGCATCGACGAGGTCCTGGCCCTCACAGGGCGGCCCTGGCGCCCCGAGAGCATGGTCAAGGACTCGGATCCCGATGCCCTCGTGCGCCGCGCCCTGGCGCTCTACGCCAGCTACCGTGGCCCTGCGCTGGAGAGCCAGTCCGGGGCCGACAAGCCCCCCGGCTGGGACCACCTCGAGGCCCTGCGCGCCGCGCTGGGGCGGAAGAGCGACTAGGGAGGCCCCGAGGTCCCACCCGGAGCAGGTATGGGTGCCGATCTTGACGCATCCCGGGACCTATAGGTGCCTTTGTTGACGCCGAACGTCAGGATCGGAGGGCATACCCCCCTCGGGTGTCAGGATCGGGGGGCTTACCCCCTGCTGCGCGTCGAACTTGGCGGGCATACCCTCCGGTAGGCATCAGGATCGGGGGGGATACCCTCCTCGTGCCGCTCTTCGGTGGGTCAGGTGGGCGGCGCCTGGGGATCGGGCGCCTGGGCCCGCGGAAGGCCCACAGCCAGTTCTTGCCGCGGGTGGGGTCTCGATCCGCGAGGGGACCACTCCGCCGGGTGACTGCCGGGTCTCCTGTCAGGGCACCGACCAAATGAGCCGACAGTCCAGGGCCGACGGAGAGCTGTCAGCTATCAGCAATCGGCCTTCAGCAAGATGGTTTTCGCTGACCACTCCGAGAGCAGCCGGCACCCAGACCGTGTTTCGGCAGCTTCGGCCGTAGCCTCCTCGGTATCGAACTTCGTACCTCGTTCGCAGCTGATTGCTGACCGCTGACCGCTGACCGCTCCCAGGACGTTGGTGTCAACGAAGGCCAGCACGGTCGTGCGCCTCCTCCCGGGCCGGCAGGGCGCCACCGCCCAGGTGGGTCGCGCCCGCGTCCCAGCGCCGGAAGACCTCCCCGCGGGCAGCTTCGTAGGCCTCGTCGTCGCCCACCAACCGGAGAATCTGCTCGCGCAGGAGAGCCGAGACGGACAGGCCACGGCGGGCAGCCAGGACGCGCGCTTTGCGCAGCACGGTCTCGTCGATGGACAGGGTGGCGTTACGGGTCATGGGTCACCTCGCGTGGCTCACGAGAATACGTGCACCACGCGGATCGCGGGAATCCAAGCACAGGGCTCGGGGCTGCACTCACCGGGCCGCGTCGCGAACCCCGGGCAGATACGCACCATCGCCGACCCCAGGGCGTGCACAACCCCGGAGGCATGCGCCATCCCGTGGCAGTTACGCACGCTCGCCGGCCCCTGGGCGTGCGCAACCCCGGGGGGATGGCGCCATCCCCGGGCAGATACGCACGATCGCCGACCCCAAGGCGTGCGCAACCCCGGAGGCATGCGCCATCCCGAGGCAGTTACGCACGCTCGCGGGCAGCGCGGCCAGGATGGAGGACTTGCAGCGTCGGAGTACCCGGCCCATCCGGCGCCCCTGGCCATTGGGAGGCCAGGGGCCGGTCACGTCAGGAGGGATTGACCACGCGCACGCCCTGGATCTCCTGGTCGGGCTGCAGATCCTCGGTCGAGACCACCGCGCACGCCCCGGCAAGACGACCTCTCGCCGCGACCGGCGTCGCCCCGCTGGGAGCTTGGCCCGCTTCTTGCTATCTTCGTTGGCGCATTCCTCCTCTCCAGGCCCGAAGTGCGACCTCCGCGCCCCATCCTCCTCTGCCTCTGCCTCGCCGCCTGCAGCGAGTACAAGCTCAGCGGTGATGACGATCATCCCGGCGACACCGGGCTCGTCCCGCCGCAGCCCACCGAGCAGCGGGAGGATCGCTGGGACGTGGCCGAGGGCTGGGGCACGGACATCCTGTTCTTCGGCGACACCTCGAGCTCCATGACCGAGGAGCTGCAGACCCTCGGCGAGCGGGTCGAGGAGTTCGTGGCCGACCTCGGGGAGTACACGGAGGACTGGCAGCTGCTGGCGGTCACGGGCCCCGACGGCTGCGGCGTGGGCGGCATCATCACCCCTGACACCCCGGACTACGCCGCGACCTTCGCCGCGGGCATCCTCACCCCGCCCGGGGAGGATCTGGTGGACGAGTGGGGGCTGTACGACGCCACCGCGGCCGTGGAACAGAGCGGGCCCGGTGGCTGCAACGAGGGTTTCCTGCGCGAGGACGCCATGCTCTCGGTGGTGCTCATCTCGGACGAGGACGACAACTCGCCCGGGTGGGACGCGGGCGATCCGAGCTACTGGCAGGCCTACGTGGACGCGATGGTCGCCATCAAGGGCGCGGCCGACGCGCTGACCATCTCGGCCGTGGCCGGCCCCCTGCCCGACGGCTGCGCGGGCGCCGAGCCCGGCACGGGCTACGTCGAGGCCGCCGCGGCCACGGGCGGGGAGTTCCTCTCCATCTGCGATCCCTGGTACGAGCACCTGGACGCCGTCGTAGACGTCTCGGTCGCGCGCGCCCTGTTCGAGCTCACCGCCCTGCCGGTGGTGGCCACGATCCAGGTGGCCGTGGACGCTTGTGTCCGCTCGGACGACTGGGAGTACGACCCCGCCCTCAACGCCGTGCGCTTCACGGACGATCCCCCGCGCAGCGGTGAGGTGGTGGCGATCCGGTACGAGGTGGCGGGGTAGGGAGTCCCCACCCCGGGGAACGCGCACCGCAGCAGGCGGCTACTCGCGGACCACCTGGGCCTCGTAGACCTCGATGCGCGCCTCGGGGATGGCGCTGGCGGGCAGGCCGGCCTTGCGGGCCAGGTAGAGCAGCAGGGTGTCGCGGTCCCAGCCCTGCTCCGGACCCACCTGGGGCAGGAAGGTGGCGGAGCGGCCGCCCTTGGAGAGCACCACGCCGTGGCGGCCCACGATGACGGAGGCGGGGCCGGGTACGGGGCGGGTGGGACCGAGCAGGGAGATGTCCAGCTCGATGTCGGCGAGCTCGGAGGCCTGCACCGGGTTGAAGCGCGGGTCGTGGATGGCGGCGTCCACGGCGCGCTCGATCACGGCCTGGTACACGGGCCGGCGCGGGGTGATCTCACCGATGCAGCCCCGAAGCTGGTGGTGCTTCTCCAGGGTGACGAAGGCGCCCAGCACGGTCTGGGCGTCGGCGGGCAGGGTGGCCGGGTCTGCCTGGAGCAGCTTCCCGTCGCGGTACCAGGCCTCCAGGGACTGGCGAGCGAGTCGCAGGAGCACCTCGGCGGTCTCCGCGGAGACCAGGCGGGCGACGCCGGTCTGGGGACCACGCCCGCTCCAGGCGGGGCCGTCGAGCCGGCCGCCCAGGTAGGAGACCGCGTTGCCCCAGTCGCCGGTCTGCTCCCCGCTGCTGGCGTAGGCGATCTCGGTGCCGTGGGCCTTCGGCCCCACCAGGCTGGCGGCCACCAGCATGCCGGCGCGGCCGCAGATGGTGGCGCCGGTGCGCTCCATGTAGGCGTAGAAGGCCTTGGGGTCCGGGGTGGCCACAAGCTCCCAGGCGCCGTGGTCCAGCTCGCCGATGCGGGCTGGGAGGTCGGGATCGCCGGCGAAGGGCTCGAAGCCGAACCGCGGGCCGTAGTGGGTGAAGTCGGTGGAGACCACGACGAGATCGCCCGGCCCCAGCTCGGCGCGCAGGGCGTCGGCCACCTGGGCCGCGGCGGCCGGGTCCAGCTGGCCCATGAGCAGGGGCACCAGCTCGAAGGCGCCCAGCGCCCGCTGCAGGAAGGGCAGCTCGATCTCCAGGGAGTGCTCGCCGCCGTCGCCGCGGGCCAGGGTGGTGAACCCGGGCAGGGCCGCGAGACGCTCCACCACGGCGCGGTCCACGGGGAGATCCCCCAGCGGGGTGCGGAAGGCGTCCACCGGGTAGAGCCCCGCGCCGCGCAGGTGCATGCGGTGGGAGGGGCCGAGCAGGAACACGCGCCGCACGGCGCAGCCCTTCACCTGGGCGAAGACCTGGCCGGCGGTGGGCCCGGAGTAGGAGTAGCCCGCATGTGGCGCCACCAGGACCAGGGGGATGCGGTCACAGCTGCCGCGCTCGGCGGCGTCGAGGTAGCCATCCACCTCGCTGGCCAGGGCGCCGGCGGTGCCGGGGTACCAGGAGCCCGCCACGGCGGGGGTGCGCACGGTGAGGTCGCCTTGCATGAGGTCCTGCTCCGGTTCGGGGGGGATGGCCTGTGCGTCGGGGGCGGGCGGGTCCGCGGCCTCGGCGGGTGCGGCGTCGGGCTGGGGCTCGCCGGCGGTGCAGGCCGCCGCCACCAGCAGGGCGACGCCCAGGAGTACGGCGATCACGGCGATGAACGCAGGGGGTGAGTCGGGCATCTTCGACCCCTTTCCGCACCCGGTGGGGGTGCGATGGCGTCGGCCGGGCTCGGCCGGCGCCGCGGGCAGAACAGGATACCAGGGCGCTCCCTTCCCGCCCAGGAGGTCCCCTTGCGCTCGCGCCTGCCCGGCTTCTTCAAGCTCGACCCCGACGAGCGTCTCGCGCGCGCCCTGGAGGCGGCGGAGCTGGACCCCTCCCTGGCGGAGGCCTGGCGCGAGGGTGGCCTGCCGGTGGAGGTGGCCGACCGCATGGTGGAGAACGTCATCGGCACCTTCCGCCTGCCCGCGGCGGTGGCGGTCAACATGCAGGTCAACGGACGGGACGTGCTGGTGCCCATGGTGGTGGAGGAGCCCTCCGTGGTGGCCGCGGTGGGCAACATGGCCCGCCTGGCGCGCCAGGCCGGTGGCTTCACGGCGGAGGCCGATCCCTCCGTCATGATCGGGCAGGTGGAGCTGCGCGACGTGCGCGATCCCGCGGCCGCCATCGCCGCGATCACCCCCGAGATTCCCCGGCTGACGGCCCTGGCCGGGGCGCGCCTGCCCGAGCTGGTGGGCCTGGGCGGCGGTGTGCGCGGTATGGAGCTGCGCGCCCTGCGCTACGACGAGCCGGGGGAGCAGCCCCGCGATCTCGTGGTGCTGCACTTCTTCCTCGACTGCCTCGACGCCATGGGCGCCAACATGGTCAACACCGTGGCCGAGGCCCTGGCGCCCGAGCTCGAGGCCCTCACCGGCGAGCGCGCAGGCCTGCGTATCCTCTCCAACCTGGCCGACCGCCGCCTGGCGCGTGCCTCCGTGCGGCTGCCCCCGGGCCTTCTCGGCGACGATCGGTTCCCCGGCGAGGTGGTGGCCGAGGGCGTGGCCGCGGCCTGGCGCTTCGCCTGGGCCGACCCCTACCGCGCCGCGACCCACAACAAGGGCATCATGAACGGGGTGGACCCGGTGGTCATCGCCACGGGCAACGACTGGCGGGCCATGGAGGCCGGGGCCCACGCCTTCGCGGCGCGCACGGGCCGCTACCGCCCCCTGACCACCTGGAAGGTGGACGCGGAGGGCGCCCTGGTGGGCCGCATCGAGCTGCCGGTGCAGGTGGGCACCGTGGGCGGCACCCTGCGCCTGCACCCCACGGTGCGGGCCAACATCGCCCTGCTGGGGGTCGAGGGCGCGCGGGAGCTGGCGGCGATCATCGCCGCGGTCGGCCTGGCCCAGAACCTCGGGGCGCTGAAAGCTCTGGCCACGACGGGCATCCAGGAGGGCCACATGCGGCTGCACGCCCGCGCCGTGGCCGTGGCTGCCGGCGCCGGGCCCCATGAGGTGGCGGGGGTCGTCGCGACGCTGGTGGCCGCGCGGGATTTCTCGGACCGGCGGGCGCGGGATGTCCTGGCCGCGCTGCGGGCGGCGCGGTGAGCGGGGCGCTGCTGGCGGCCGCCCGCGCGCCCGGCAAGCTGATCCTGCTGGGCGAGCACGCCGTGGTCCATGGGCATCCGGCCATCGCCGGGGCGGTCGGGCTGCACACCATGGTGCTGCTGTTCTCGGCAGAGGGGCCCACCGCCCTGGGAGACTCGGATACGCGCGATGAACGCTTGCAGCGCGCCCTGGCGCAGGCCCTGCCGCGCGAGGGCCTGCGGGTGGACATCCACAGTGAGCTGCCCATCGGGCGCGGCATGGGCTCCTCGGCCTCCGTGGCCGTGGCGCTGGTGCGCGCCGCCGCCGCCCTCGCGGGGCGCGCGCTGGCGCCTGGGGAGCTGTTCGAGCGCTCCTTCGCCCTGGAGAAGATCTTCCACGGCCAGCCCTCGGGGGTGGACAACGCCGTGGTGGCCGCCGGGGGGCTGCTGCGCTTCCGTCGTGGGCCGCCCCTGCAGGTGGAGCCGCTGGCGTTGGCTCGTCCCCTGGACGTGGTGGTGCTCGACTCGGGCACTGCCGGGGACACGGCCGCCCTGGTGGCGGCGGTGCGCGCGCGGAGACCGCTGGTGGATCCCGTGCTCGACGCCATCGGCGCGCTGGTGGAGCGCGCGGGAGGCCTGCTGGACGAGCCCGCCGCCCTCGGCGCGGCCATGGACGAGAACCACGCCCTGCTCCAGCGCCTCGGCGTCTCCACCCCGGCCCTGGACGAGCTGTGCGCCCTGGCGCGGGCCCACGGCGCCCTGGGCGCCAAGCTCTCGGGCTCGGGCGGCGGGGCGTGGTGGTCACCCTCGTCCAGGAGGGCGGCGCGGCGCGCCTGCTGGAGGCCGCCGGGCGCGCCGGGATCCCGGCCCTGTACGCGCGCCGCGGCGCCGACTAAGGACGGATCATGCTGACCGTCACCGCCGAAGCCCACCCGAACATCGCCCTGGTCAAGTACTGGGGCAAACGCGATCTGGCCCTCAACCTGCCCAGCACCTCGTCGCTGGCCCTCACCCTGGGCGGCTTCGCCACCCGCACCACGGTCACCTGGGGCGAGCAGCAAGACGAGGTCCTGCTCGACGGCGCGCCCGCCTCGGCGCAGGCCGCGGCGCGGGTGCTGCGGTTCCTCGATCTCGTGGATCCGGACCGCCCGCCCTGTCGGGTCCAGAGCGCCTCCAACTTCCCCGTCGCCGCGGGGCTGGCGTCCTCGTCATCGGCCTTCGCCGCCCTGGCCCTGGCGGCCACCGAGGCCGCGGGCCGGCACCTCGACCCTGCGCGGCTCTCGGCCCTGGCGCGGCGCGGCTCGGGCTCGGCCTGCCGCAGCCTGGCGGGGGGCTTCGTCCACTGGCGCCGGGGGGACGATCCCGATGGCGTCGACAGCTTCGCGCTGCCCGTGGCGCCGGACCCGGCGTGGGAGCTGGCCGTGGTGGTCGCGGTGGTGCACGGCGGCCCCAAGGTCGTGGGCTCCACGGAGGGGATGCTGCGGTCGGCGGACACGAGCCCCTGCTACCCGGCCTTCGTGGCCCAGAACGAGCGCCTCGTGGCCCAAGGGCTCGCGGCGGTGGCCGCCCGGGACCTGCCTGCCCTGGCTGAGGTCATGGAGCGCTCCACCCTGCTCATGCAGGCCAGCATGAGCACCGCCTGGCCCCCCATCCGCTACCTTCGGTCCGGCTCCCTGGCCGTGCTGGAGCGGATTGAGGCCCTGCGGGCCGGGGGGCTCGTGTGTGGGTGGACCATGGACGCCGGGCCCAACGTCAAGGTGGTGTGCTCGCCGGCCGACGCGGAGGCCGTGCGCGGCGCCCTGGCCCCCCTGGTGAGCGCCGCCCACGTGCTCGGGGTCGGCGGCCCGGCGCGCGTCGTGCGGCGTCGCGTGGAATGAGCTTCCTCCGCGCTCCATCGCTGCGGGCCCTGGCTCTTGGGGCGGGGCTGGGGTTCGCCGTGCCCCTCGTCGGCCAGCTCGTCCGCCCCTTTCACATCCCCACCCACGAGCTGACCCAGGTCTTCGCCCTGCTGGCGGCGGATTTCGCGTACGCCTTCGGCGCCTGGGAGGCCGGGCGGCTGCGGCGCGAGCGCCTCCCACCCACCGAGGTGCTGGAGACGGCCTCGCGGCGGGTGCTGTTGGCCCTCGCCGCCCTCGGTCCCGCGGCCTGGGCCTGCCTGCTCCTGGTGGACTCCCTCCGCTGCGGTTGCCGTATGCAGGCGGGCGCGGCCTTCTTCTGGATCACCTGGCCCCCCCTGGCCCTGCTCGCGGGGGTGGCCGGGGTGGCCCTGGGTGCGCGCGGCTGGGGGTGGAAGCGCCTGGCGCTCGCGCTCCTGGGGGTCGGCGCCCTGGTCCTGGCCCACGACGGCCTGCAGGCCCTGGTGGGCTTCCGGGTGGTGGACCTCCTCATCGGCAAACCGCTGGGCTTCGACCAGCGCGCGGCCATGGATCCCATCCCCATGGTCCACATCGCCCAGCGTCTGCTGGTGCTGGGCGCCGCGGGGGCCGCCTGGTGCTGGGCCCGCTGGCTGGCGGCCACCGAGGAGGCACGACGGGATCCACGGTGCGAGGGCGCCGCGCGGCGCCAGGCCTTCCCGGCGCTGGCCTCCACGGCGCTCCTCCTGGTGCTCGTGGTGTTCCAGGGTGGCCGCTTCGGCGTCGGCTGGGGCCGCGGAGCCCTGGAGCAGCACCTCTCCCAGGAGCTCGCCACAGCCCACTTCGTGCTGCGCTGCGCCCCCGGGGGCCGCGCCGCCCTGGAGCTGCCGGCCATCGCGCATGAGGCCGAGTGGAGCCTGCACCGCTACGAACAGGACTGGGGCATCCACCCCGAGGAGCCCCTCACCATCTACGTCTTCGACGACCGCGACGACATCACGACCTGGACGGACACGGCCGCGACCCACGTGGTCTTCCGCACCATCTACGCCCCCTGGTGGGTGGACGTGGGCTCCACCCTGTACCACGAGCTGGCCCACGCCCTGCACGTGGAGCTGCGCCCAGCACCCACGGTGTTGTTGTCCCGGGGGATCCTCGAGGGCCTGGCGGTCTCCTGGGAGGACGACTACGCCCGCCTGCCCGCGGCCCACGCGGCCCTGGCCGGGGCGCTGCAGGCCGGCACCCTGCCCCACGCCCGCGAGCTGATGAGCCCGCTGGGCTTCTTCACCCTGCAGGAGGGCAACGCCTACGCCGCCTCGGGCTCCTTCCTCGGCTATCTGGTGCTGGCGCATGGCTTCGAGCGCCTCGTCGCCCTCCAGCGCGACCCGCTGCTGCGCTTCGAGAAGGCCTACGGCGCGGACCTGGATCAGCTCGACGCCGACTGGCGTGCCTTCCTCGCCGAGGTACCCGTGGACCTGGACCGCCAGCTGCAGGCGCGCGACCGCTTCGATCCCGATCTCTGGCCGGCCTACAGCGACCGGTGCTGCCCCAAGCTCGGATCCCTCGATCCCCCGCTGCGGGAGAAGGCCGAGCTGTGCTGGAAGGCGGATGACTGGCGCGGCGCCCTGGAGGCCTACCAGGCCCTGTGGGCGGAGCGCCACGGCGCGCGCCTCGCCTACCAGGCCGCCCAGTGCCTGCGCTGGCTCGATCGCCCCGCCGACGCCGAAGCGCTGCTCGCGGAGGCCCTGGCCCAGCCCGACCTGCCGGACGACGAGCGCTTCCGGCTGCAGCAGGGCCGCCAGGCCTGCCAGATGGAGCGCTCCGACTGGGCCGGCCTGGCGGCCTCCCTGGCCGAGCCTCTACCCGAGGGGCGGCGCGCCTCGCGGGACCGGCAGCGGCTGGCCCGCCTGCTGGCGGAAGAGCCCCTGCGTCCAGCCGTGGCCGCGGTGCTGCTCTCCCAGGAGCCCACCCGGCGACGGGTCCTGCTCGAGGCCCTGGTGGCCGCACACCCCGAGCTGGAGGACCTGCGCTACCTCTACACCACCAGGGTCTTCGAGGACCTCGCCCAGCCCTGGGGCCTGGGCCTGAGGTCCATCGAACGCGAGCGCGTGGCCGACGCCCTGGCCCACGCCCGGGAGGCCCCAGGCGCCGTGGACGAGCTGGCCGAGGAGCTGTTGGGCTTCCTCGACAAGGCCATCCGCGCCGGAGAGCTGGACCTGGCGGAGCGGGTGGCCGCCGAGGCCCTGGCCTTGGCTCAGGAGCCCCAGCCCCGGCTGCGGTTGCAGCTGCGCATGGAGCGCGTCGCCTGGGAGCGGGAGCACGCGGCGGAGCTGCCCTGACGCGCTACTCTTCCTTCACCCGCACCACCCGGCATTCGCAGCCGACGTGGTAGGGGGGCAGGCCCCGGCGCGCGAGGTTGAGCGGTGAGGTGGGGGCACCGTGCCAGCGACGGCAGACAGCGCAGGATGCATCGGGGCCGGGCTCGATGGTGATCCGGACCTCCTCGGGCGTGCTGGTGGCGCTGGCCTCCCGGACCGCGGCCACGGCCTCGCTGCGCGTGACGTGGGCCAGGACCAGGAAGGCCGCGGCCTGGTCGATGGGCTTGCTGCTGCCGCGGGTGCGCGCCTCGAGTTCCTCCCAGCGCCAACGGGTGCGGCCGAGAAAGCGGGCCACCTCGTCACACAGCACGAGGTAGTCCGTGTCGGCCTTGGCGAGGATGGCGTCGAGCCTGTGGCGGTCCTGGGGGTGGTCGAGCTCGAGCGCGGCCAGGGGGTCGGGCAGGGCGCGAATGGCGGCGTCCAGAGGCTCCTCGGAGGTGGTGAGCCCGAAGAGCCGCGACCAGAAGGAGCGGCTGGCGGGGCTGGTGGCCTCCTTGCCGGGGTCGTACTCCAGGCGGTCGGCGACGCGGACCCGGCCGAGATGAGCCTCTTCGGTGACGCTCTCGAGGGCGTCGAGCTGCAGGGGATCGAGGTCGAGTACCATGCCGAAGCCGGTCTTGTGGACCACCACCACCCGCGCCGGGCAGGTGACGTCCACGAAGCTGCGGTACCGCAGCCGCACCAGGGCCTGCTGCTCCAGGACAGGTACAGACTCGGTGTAGCGCACGAAGGCCAGGCCCTGGTGCAGCCACGCGGTCCAGGCGGCGCGCCAGCTGGTGTCGTCCTCGTAGACCAGCTCCACCCGGGGCAGGCCCGAGCCCAGGCGCACCGTGGTCTTCGGCGAGACCTCCTCCCCCCCGGCCTGCTCGTGGGGGCCGCGTTCGGCATGCTCGCTGAACGCGGCGCGCAGCACGGCCCGCAGGGCCTGGCGCCGGGAGCCCTGGTGCTCGACCGTCTGGGAGATGGTGATGGCGCGGTCGTTCATCCAGTTGGAGCGCTGCTCGGCCGGCGTGCTGACGGGCGGCCCCCCCACGGGGGGGCGGGGCAGGTGGGGCGCCGCGCGAGGCGGGGCATAGGAGCCCACTTCGCTATCGAGGGCGAAGGCGGCGAACTCGCCCTCATCCTCCTCGACGGCGGAGAGGTCCTCGTACCAGGACTGCAACAGCTTGCGATCCGAACGGCGCATCTCCAGGATCTGGAGGAGGTAGCGGTTGGCGTGGCCTTCACGGAGGCCGGCCCTGCGGACCTCGGCGATGCCGGAGACCGTCGCGTCCCAGCCGGTGAGCTCGAGCTGGAACTCGATGAAGTCGCCGACCTCGTAGCGGCCGTCGGTGGTGATGCCCGCGACGGCATCCTCCAGGCGCACCAAGGTGCCGAAATTCACCATGTCGCCGTGCCGGATGGAGATGGATGCGGAGAGCTCGACGGGCATGGGGACCTCCCGCGCCGCGCTGGAAACCTGCACCGCCCCGACCCCCGCGGCGCATGGGACCGGAGTTCCGGAAGGAGGGCAGTTCACGCCCTCCAACGAAACCCATAGCCGCCTCCAGTCCATGGCGCCATGGCCTGGAGAGGGGCGAAAAAGGCCGAATGCGGGTTGGCACCGGCCCTGTCGGCGTGGGGTGGGGTGGGGCGACCGACAAGAATTGACGCAACGAAATGACGGCGGTGGGGCGCGCGGGACGTGACTCCACGAGCCAAGAAGCAGCTGCGGGGCGTGGCCGGGTTGGGCAGGACCGGGGACCGACGCTGACCGGGACCGGACCGGTCCCCGGGGGTGTCACCCGGGGGTGTCAGGCACTAGGACTCAAGATTTTTCAAAAAATCTTGAGTCCTAGTGCCTGACACCCAGCCCTCACCCAGCCCTTGACACCCAGCCCCGACGAACGTCACGCGGTCCGGACGAGGCCCCTGGTGCGCTGCCTGCTGATACCTGACGGCTGACACCTGATGGCTGTTTCTTGATAGTCCTGCCCCCCACGCCCTTCCAGGAGCACCGCGTGCCCAGCGAGCGCATCGTCCATGCCCCCGGCAAGCTGGTGCTGATGGGGGAGTACGCCGTGATCGACGGTGGCCCGGCGCTGGTCACGGCGGTCCACCGCGGGGTCGGGTGCGCGGTGGCGCCTGCTGCGGGCTTCGAGGTCCTGACCCCCGGTGACGACCGCCTCGCCCGCGGCGCGCTGCGGGCCATCGGTGCTCCGCCCGCTCGCTACCGCTTCTTCGACCTCGATCCTCCGGGGGTGGCTGGCAAGCCCGGCTTCGGGGGCTCGGCGGCGGCGGTGGTGGCGGCGGTCATCGCCGGGGGAGGCCAGGGGCCCGAAGCCCGCGCCATCCACCAGGGGCTGCAGGGTGGCGGCAGCGGGGTGGACGTGGCCGCCTCCCTGCGGGGCGGCAGCCTCAGGTTCCAGGCCGGGGAGGTCACCGCGATCACGCCCGTGCGGCCCGCGGTGGTGTTCTCGGGCGCCTCCGCCGCCACGGCGCCGCGGGTGGCCGCCTACCGCGCCTGGCGCGGCGCGCGCAGCACGTTCCTGGCCCGCTCCGCCGAGCTGGTCGAGGCGTTCGCCTCGGAACCCATCCAGGCCCTGGCGGAGGCCGCGCGTCTGCTGGCCGCCATGGCCGGGGATGCGGGGATCGACTACCTCACCCCGGCCCTGGTGCGCATCCAGCGCCTCGCGGTCGAGCACGGCGGCGCGGCCAAGCCCTCCGGGGCCGGCGGCGGCGATTGCGCGGTGGCGCTCTTTTCCGATACGGCCTCCGAGGAGGCTTTCCTGGCCCGCTGCGCCGAGGAGGGTCTCGTCTCCATCCCCGTCCGCGTCGCCCCCGGGGCGGCCTGGCAGCCCCCCGAGCCCGCGGGAGCCTCCTGTGCCTGAACACCTCCAGAGCCGCAAGGACCAGCACCTCGACCTCTGCCTGGAGGCGCCCGTGAGCTTCCGGGAGAAGAGCACCCTGCTGGAGGAGGTCAGCCTGGTCCACGAGGCCCTGCCCGACCTCGCCCTGGCCGAGGTGGACTGCTCCTGTGAGCTGCTGGGCCACCGCCTGGCCGCCCCCCTGATCATCGCGGCCATGACCGGCGGTACGGAGCGCGCCGCCCTCATCAACCGCGACCTGGCCGCGGTCGCCCAGGAGCTGGGCCTGGGGCTGGGGCTCGGCTCCCAGCGCCGGCAATTGGTGAGCGGCAGCACCCTGGGCTTCGAGGTGCGCGACGTGGCCCCCGATGTCCTGCTGCTCGGAAACATTGGTCTGACCCAGGCCCGGGACGCCGCCCCGGCGGCCCTGGAGCACATGGTGCGGGCTGTGGGCTGCGACGCGCTGTGCGTGCACCTCAACCCCGCCATGGAGCTGGTGCAGCCCGAGGGAGACGTGGATTTCCGCGAGGGTACCGCCACCCTGCGGCGCCTGGCCCAGCTGCTCGCGGTGCCTGTGGTGCTCAAGGAGACCGGCTGCGGGATCAGCCGCGAGGTGGCGCTGCGGGCCCGGGAGGCCGGCCTCCGTACCGTCGATGTCTCTGGCGCCGGCGGCACCTCCTGGATCGGGGTGGAGGCCCTGCGGGCGGAGGGCGCGGCCGCGCGCCTGGGCGAGGCTTTCTGGGACTGGGGCATCCCCACGGCCGCCAGCGTGGCGCAGTGCGACGGGCTTGGGCTCTCCGTGATCGCCACGGGTGGCATCCAGGGGGGGCTCGACCTGCTGCGCGCGCTGACCCTGGGCGCCGCCGCCGGGGGCATGGCCCGGCCCGTGCTGCAGGCCTGGGGTGCTGGCGGGCGTGAGGCCGTGCGGGCCCTGCTGCGGGAGGTCATCGACACCCTGCGCGTGGGTATGCTGCTCACCGGCAGCCGCGATCTGGGCGCCCTGCGGGCTCGGACCCTGGTGCTCGGGCCGCGGCTGTTGGCCTGGGTCCCCGCGGAGGCGCCACTGCGCGCCCGCCTGCTGGCCTGAGGGCGGGCGGTGCGGGTCCTGTACGCCCCCGATTCCTACGGCGGATTCCTCGGCGCACCCGCGGCTTGCCGCATCGCGGCCGCTGCGCTGGCGGCCCGCGGGGTCGAACTGGAAACCCACCCCATGGCCGACGGCGGCGAGGGCACCCTCGAGGTGCTGGAGGCCCACGGGGTCGTCGAGGCGCGTGGGTTCGTCGAGTCGGCCGTGTTCCTGGGCCCACTCCGCCCCGGCATGGGCGGACCCTGGCAGCACCGCACGAGCGCGGCCCTCGGGAACGCCCTCCACGGTGGCCCAGCGCGCATCGGCCTCGGCGGCACCGCCACCATGGACGCCGGCGCCGGCGCGCTGCAGGCCCTCGGCTTGGACTTGCGGGGCGTCGCGGGTCGCGCCCTGCCCGTGCCGCTGCCCGCCGCGGAGCTCACGCGCGTGGCCCGCATCGAGGGCCCGCCGCCAACCTGGCCGGTGCCCGTCGAGGTGCTCTGCGACGTGCGCACCCCGCTGGCGGGCGCGCCCCGGTTCTACGGGCCGCAGAAGGGGCTGTCGCCGGCCGACGTTGAGACCCAGGTGGCGGCCTTTCTGCACTGGGCCGAGGTGATCGGCACCTGGCGCGCGCGCCTGGGGCTGGCTGCCTTGCCCACGGACCTCCCCGGCGGCGGTGCGGCGGGCGGCCTGGGCTTCGCGCTGGCCAGTGTGGGCGCCCGGCTGCTGCCCGGCGCGGAGCAGATCGCCCGCTGGACACGGCTCGATGTGCGCCTGGTCGGCCTCGACGCCGTGGTGGTGGGGGAGGGGAGGATGGACGAGGGCTCCTTCGAGGGCAAGGTGGCCGACGTGGCGATCCAGGCCGCGCGGCGTGCTGGCGTGCCGCGGGTGATCGCGCTGGTGGGGCAGGTGCGGGAGGTCCCCCCGCCGCCCCGCGGGCCAGATGAGGTGGTGGTGATCGGGGGGCAGACCATGGAGGCCTTCATGGGGGCGCTGGAGAGGCTGGCCGACGCGCTGGGGTGAGTCCCCTGGCCCCACCCCCCGCCTCGTCATACCAGGGCCGCTCTGGAGGTCCGCACCATGGGTCCGCACGCCGCCCTGTCCCGGCTCCCCGAGCCCCTCAAGCGGGTCGTCAAGGAACGCCTCTACCCCCGCCCGCTGACCGAGGGCACCGTGGTGCCCGAGTGGCACCTGCAGGCGCACGACCGCGAGTGGCATCGGCAGGGCGTGTTCTGGTCGGTCATGCAGTTTCTGCCGGCCTGCCCGGAGGACCCCCGGGTGGGCGCCCAGCTCGAGTCCCTCGAACGCCACCACGCCCGCCTCAAGGAGCTCAAGGCGCGCGTCTTCGCGGTGTTGCCCGCCGAGGAGGCAGCGCTGCAGGGCATCGCCGCTCGCCACGGGTTGAGCTTCCCCCTGCTGACGGACCGCGGCCTGTCGGTCTCCCGGCGCTTCGCGGCGGCGCTGCAGATCCCGCTGCACCCGGTGGTCATCCCCACCCTCTACCTGGTGAACCCCGAGCGCCGGGTGCGCCTCGCCAACCGCGGCTACCCCTCGGTGGAGGCGGTGGTGCGCTCCATCGAGGCCCTCCAGCAGGCCACCCGCGCCGGGATGTAGCTCCCCGTGCGGCCCCGCATCGTCGTCACCACCTCTCGCCGTGCCCTGGGGCCGGCCGGGGCCAGTCCCCTGCGCCAGCGTCCCGCGCGGCCCGAGGTCTGGCTGCTCGAGGCCTACCTCGACGCCATCGCCCGCAGCGGCGGCCTGCCCCTGCCGCTCGCGCCCGTGGACGGGCTGGCCGCGGAGCTGGCGGACTGGGCCCTCACCGAGGCCGACGGGGTGGTGATCAGCGGCGGGCCGGTGGACCTCCACCCCAGGTCGTACGGCCAGGAGCCGCGGGTTTCCAACCTCGATCTCGACCCCGAACGCAGCGAGCTGGAGCTGCGCCTGGCCTGCGGCTGCCTCGCACGCGGGCTGCCTGCGCTGGGGGTCTGCGGGGGGATGCAGGTCCTGGCGGTGGCGGCGGGCGGCAGCCTCATCCAGGACATCGAGGCTGAGCTGCCGGGAGCGGGCGAGCACCAGCAGCCCACCCCGCCGAGCCAGCCCTGGCATCCTGTCTTGCTGGAGCCAGGGAGGGT
This sequence comes from Pseudomonadota bacterium, assembly GCA_043814015.1. Taxonomy (GTDB): domain Bacteria; phylum Myxococcota_A; class UBA796; order UBA796; family JAFGLY01; genus JBDRKM01. Next base: position 6,436 of record JBDRKM010000466.1, on the reverse strand, counting down.
CCAGGCGGTCTACGGGTCCCGGACGGAGGTCAACTCCACCCACCACCAGGCCGTGGCCGAGCCGGGCGCGTTGCGGATCACCGGGCGGGCCCCGGACGGGGTGGTGGAGGCCATCGAGGCGCCCGATCACCCCTGGTGCGTGGGCGTCCAGTGGCACCCCGAGGCCCTCGATGCCGCGCTCTACCGGGCCCTGTGCCGGGCGGCCGGAGCACGCTGATTACCCGGTTTCCCCGGTGAGGAACTCCAGCAGCGTGCGCCGCCTGAGGTAGAGCTGGCGCGCGGCGGTCGGATCGAGGCTGACGACGCGCGCCGCGCCCTGCTCGTCGCGCACGTAGACCTCGAGGGTGCGCACGTCGAGGCTGTAGTTCTGGGCGTACTTGCCCACCACCATGCCGATGGCCCCCAGCTCGCGGTCGAGCTGGTCGGGCTGGCCTTCGTACCAGAGCTTGATCTCCACCGCGAGCGGGACGTCGCTGTGACGCCCGCCCCAGGAGATGATGGGGGCGTGGATGGTCTGGACCTGGACCCCGAGGCGGGACAGCTCCAGCCGCAGCGCCGTGTCCAGGTCGTCCTCCTTGGAGATGGTCATGCAGCCCTGCAGCAGGCGGTCCCGGAGCGCCAGCTCCATCTGGTCGTAGAGGGCGTCTCCGCTGGCGTCGCGCGGGGCGGACCCGACCCGGGCCGCGGCGGCGGTGGCACCGCCGGACGCAGCGGCGGGCGCGGCTCCCGCACCCGGGAGCGGGCTGGTGGAGCGGGCGTAGCGCATGCTGGCGGTCTCTTCGACCCAGGCGACCACCAGGAAGGCCAAGAGGACGACGATGAGGGCGATCCCCACGAGCAGCCAGGGGCGCACCGCCGGGCGCCCGCGATCCGGCGCGCGCGTGCGGTCCTGGCGGAGGAACGCGGCGGGATCCTCCACGGCCGTGCGCGCCTGGGTGGGGTCCAGGCGGGCCGCCAGGTTGGGCATGGGGGAGCCGTTGGGGAACGAGAGCACGCCGGTCGGGCTGGGGGGCGGGATCTCGGGGACGGGAGGCTGCCGCGGGCTGGGCGTGGGGGTCGGGGGCTCCTCGGCCTCGGGATGCAGCAGATCCTCGGGGATGGCGAAAGAGTGCGGTTCGACCGGCGCGGGTGGGGGCTCTTCGGGCGCAGGCGGAGCCACCGGGGGCATGGGGGCCGGCAGGGTCGCTGGGAGGGGGGGGCGCGGGCGGCTGCGCTGGGCGTGGCGTGCCTCGGCGGCGGCCGCGCGGGCCGCGAAGGCCTCCTTCAAGAGCGCCAGGTCGCCCGCAGCGCACCAGGCGCCCCCGTCGGGCTCACGGACGCGGTCCTTGGGGGAGAGCGCGCCGTCGTGGACCAGCCGCAGGAGGGCCTCGGTGCCCGCCACGGGGAACTCGATGCCGTCACGCCGGACGCGGAAGTGGCTCATGGGGGGTCCGCCGGGGGGGCGCCGGGGCGCTGCCCGAGGCGCTGGCGGAGGGCCTCGCGCCGCTCCTCGTCACCGTCGGAGCGCGCGATGGCCGCGCGGACGAGGCGGACCCGGCGGGCGTTGTTCAGCACGATGTGCCACACGAAGAGGAGGCCGATGAACCAGTTCACCACCCACAGCCCCTCAGGCAACCCGGGCAGTCCCACGGTGAGCAGGAAGATGGCCGCCGCGAGGTTGGTGAGCTGGACGGTCCAGAACAGCCAGCGCCAGGCGTTGTTGCCCGCGAGGGCGACGATCAGGCGGTTGAGCGCCAGCAGCCCCACGAGGGCCACGACCCCGGCGGCGCCGTCGCCGTTCATGAGACCGGCTCCAGCGGCGCGTTGTCGATCAGCCGGGTGCCCCCCACGCGGGCGGCCACCAGGGCGCGGGCGGGGCGGTCGAGCACCTCGAGGGGCGTCAGGCTCTCGGCACAGACCACCTCGAGGTAGTCGAGGGCGTCCACGTCGAGCAGCCCCCGGCCGAGGGCGCACAGCGCCTTGGCCTCCACGATCCCGCTGGCCTGCATGGCGAACAGCGCCCGCGAGAGGGAGAGGGCCCGCGCGCGATCCGCGGGCGCCAGGTAGCGGTTGCGGCTGGACAGGGCCAGGCCGTCGGCATCGCGGATCAGGGGCCCGCCCACGATCTCCACCTCCATGGCCAGGTCGCGCACCATGCGCCGGACCACCGCCAATTGCTGCCAGTCTTTTTCGCCGAAGACCGCGACCCGCGGCTGCACCAGCCCGAACAGGCGCGCCACGACGGTGGCCACGCCGTCGAAGTGGCCCGGGCGCGTCGCACCGCACAGGCCCCGGGAGGGGCCGGCCACCGCCACGGTGGTGCAGAAGCCGGGCTCGTAGAGGCTCTCGGGCAGGAACACGGCGGAGACGCCGTGGGCGCGGCACCTGGCGAGGTCTCCCTCGAGGTCCCGCGGGTAGCGGGCGAGATCCTCGCCGGGGCCGAACTGCAGGGGGTTCACGTAGATGGAGACCACCAGGCGATCGGCGCGGTTCCCGGCGATGTCCATCAGGGAGGTGTGCCCGGCGTGCAGGAAGCCCATGGTGGGGACGAACCCGAGCGCCAGCCCCTCGGCGCGGCGCGCCCGGCTCCAGCGCGTCATGGCGGTGGCGTCGGAGAGGATCTCCACCTGGGACCTCAGTACAGGCGCCGCAGGTTGGCGGCGACCTTGGGCTGGAAGGCGTGCTCGGGTGCGGGGAAGGCGCCGGTGCGGACCTCGGTGGCGTAGTCACGCACCGCGCGGTCCACCAGGCCCTCCAGCTCGGCGTAGCGCTTGACGAAGCGTGGCTTGAAGCTGGAATCCAGCCCGAGCAGGTCGTTGCTGACCAGCACCTGACCGTCGCAGCCCGCGCCCGCGCCGATGCCGATGGTGGGGACCTCGAGGGCCTCGGTGATCCGCGCGGCCACATCCTCGCGCACCATCTCCAGCACCACGCAGAAGGCGCCAGCCTCCTGGACGGCGAGGGCGTCGCGCAGGATCTGGTCGGCGGCGGACTCGGTGCGCCCCTGCACCTTGAAGCCGCCCAGGGCGTGCACGGACTGGGGGGTGAGCCCCACGTGACCCACCACGGGGATGCCGGCCTCGACGACGGCGCGGATGGCCGGGGCGGTGCGCTCGCCGCCCTCGAGCTTGACCGACTGCGCGCGGCCCTCCTGCACCAGCCGGCCGGCGTTGGCCAGGGCCTGCGCCGGGGAGACCTGGTAGCTCATGAAGGGCATGTCCAGGGTGAGGTGGGCCTGGCTCAGCCCGCGGGCGACGCAGCGCCCGTGGTAGACCATGTCGTCGACGGTGACGGAGAGGGTGTCATCGCCCCCCTGCACCACCATGCCCAGGCTGTCGCCCACGAGGACCATGTCCACGCCCGCCGCGTCCACGAGGCGGGCCATGGCGTGGTCGTAGGCGGTGATCATCACGATCTTCTGGCTCGCGGCCTTCATGCGAAGAAGGTCCGTTACCGTCTTTCTGCCCATGAGGGTGTCGGCTCCTTGGGGGCCCCGCTCCAGCGATCCTCCCGGCCCGTGCGGGTCCAGGGGATGGGGGGCCTTGGCACGCGGTCCGGCTCCGGCCACATCCGGGGCAGGCCCGCGCTCGGGCCCATGCTAACCGCGGCATCGCCAGGTGGCTCCCCCGGGGTGTCGAAGGGGTGTCGAAGGGGTGTCGAACTTTCGACGAATTTCGACGTTTTTCGACACCCACAGGACGGTAGAACGCCCATTCTCGGCTGGCACGGTCCTTGAGAGAGGCGGGAGCGCACCTGCAACACCAAGGAGTTCGACATGCAGGGAATCAACAGCGTGATCCTCATGGGCCGGATCGGAAGGGATCCAGACCTGCGCCAGACCCCGCAAGGCAAGGCCGTGTGCCGCTTCAGCATGGCCACGCCACACTCCAGGCGCGAAGGCGACGGCTGGGTCGAGGAAGCCGAGTGGCACGACATCGTCCTGTGGGAGGCCCAGGCCGAGCGCTTCCACCGGCTCGCCAACAAGGGCGACCTGTGCACTGTCGAGGGCCGCCTCTGCCCCCGCACCTGGACCGACGCCGAGGGCAAGCGCCACTGGAAGGTGGAGGTGGTGGGGCACCGCGCCAACCTCGTCTACACGGGCCGCAAGCCGGCGAGCCAGGAATCGCCCCAGCCCGACCCGGCCCAGGTGGCGCGCAGCTCGGTGGCCATGCCGGAGCACGTGGACTACGCGCCGGAGTCGACGCCCCCCTTCTAGCGGCGCTTCTTCGCCACTCTCCCCCCCGCCCACCACGCCAGGGCCGTCAGCGGCACCAGCACGGGCAGCCAGGGGATGCTGGCCTCGCTGCTGAAGACCCCGATCTCGAGGTCGCGGCCCGAGAAGGGGATCAGCAGGGGGTAGCCAAGGCCGACGTGGCGCTGGCAGAGGTCCAGCGCCACGTGCAGGCCCGCCCCGGCCAGCAGGTTGACGAGCACCGCGCGCCGCTGGGCCTCCGGAAACAGCATCGTGAGCAGCAGGCTCCACAGGACGATGCCGGCGGGCAGGTGCAGGGGCATCCAGCAGTCGAGGAGGGCGTCGGGCAGGGGGTGGATGTGGCGGCTGACCATCATCAGGCCGGCGATGGGCAGGCGGGAGAAGACGTCGGGCAGCATGGCACCGGCCACGAACACGGGGACCATGGGGCCGCGCCAGCCGGCGCGCACCAACAGCCCGCTGCAGAGGTGGGTGAGGGCGTCAGGCACGCAGCGTCAGCCTCCCGGCGCGCCAGCGGAAATGCCAGGCGACGTAGCCGAGGAACAGGGCCATGCCCAGGATGCCGAGGGCATACTTGGCGCGGCGCAGGTGGTGGATCTCGCGGTGCTGCTCCATCAGGGCGGCGGCGTTGGCGTCGAAGCGCGCCACCACCGAGACGGTCTGCCCCGGGGCCAGCCCCGCGGTGGGCGCGATCACGGGCACGCCCTGCTCCGTGCGGCTGATGAGGTAGCGGTCGGCCTGGACCTCGTCCACGGACCAGAGGGACAGCTCCAGCACCTCGCCGTCGTGGGCGGCCGGATCGGCCATGCAGCGCGCGTAGCCCACCGCGATGGTGCTGGCGCGCCAGGCGTACCAGGCGCACAGGGCCACCAGCGCCACGATTGGCACGAGCAGCTTCAGCCAGCGGTGGCGGTCGGACAGCATGCTTCGCCTCCCCTATCCCCTCGCGATAACCCTGCGGGCCCCTCCTCCGCGCGAGCCTTCCCTTGTTGCCCCCGAACCGTCCCCGGTCCCTCGACATCGGTGGTCTGACCATCGCCCCCGCGCTGCTGCTCGCGCCCATGGAGGGCCTGACGGACGTCCCGTTCCGCCGGGTGGTGCGGCGCCTCGGCGGCCTCGGCCTGACCTGCACCGAGTTCGTGCCCTCGGAGGGGCTGATCCGCAGCATCCCCCGCGTGCGGGAGGCCGCCCTGCTCGACGACGACGAGCACCCTGGAGCCATCCAGATCTACGGGCGCCGGCCCGAAGCCATGGCGGACGCCGCCCTGGCCGCGGTGGACCTCGGCGCCGACCTGGTGGACCTCAACATGGGCTGCCCGGCGAAGAAGGTCTGCGCCCACTCCGGCGGAGCCTCCCTGCTGCGCGAGCCCGACCTGGTGCGCGCCATCGTGCGCGCGGTGCGCCACGCCATCCCGGGTCCCCTGACCGTCAAGATCCGCACCGGCTGGACGCCGGAGGCGCGCAACGGCCCCGAGATCGCCCGCATCTGCGAGGGAGAGGGCGCCGACGCCCTGATCGTGCACTGGCGCACCCGGGAGGAGGCCTTCCGCGGCCCCATGGACCCGGCCCCCGTCGCCGCCGTGGTGCGGGCCGTGAGCATCCCCGTGGTGGGCAACGGCGATGTGCTGGACGTGCCCTCCGCCGCCCGGATGCTCGACGAGAGCGGCTGCCACGGGCTGATGCTGGGGCGCGGCGTGGTGCGCAACCCCTGGCTGCCCGCCCAGCTCGCCGCCTGGCTGGAGGGCAGGCCCCCGCCCGAGCCGAGCCTGCAGGAGCGCCTGGCCATGCTCGAGGCCTACGTCGCCCAGCAGGTGGCCACATGCCACACCGAGCGCGGCGCGCTGGGCCGCGCCAAGGGGTTCTGCGGGTACTACACGCGCGGCCTGCCCCACGGCGGCGCGCTGCGGGAGGCCGTCTTCCACAGCCAGAGCGTCTCGGAGCTGCTCGCGCACGTCGCCGAGCACTTCGCGCGGTTGGCGGAGGCGCTCGGATTACGGGATTGACCAGGCGTGATCCCCCCCGGTTTCCCGGTCCTGCCTGCCTGGAGGGTGACCTCGCCCATGAAATTCGAACCGCAAAGGCGCGAAGGACGCAGAGAGGGTGGTGGCCACCGGTGAGCGGCGAGGAGGGGCGGCTCGCTGCGACCGGGGGAGCTGCCGCTCCGCACTCGGACCGGGTGGTGGCTGCCGACGCCCGCACATGCCGGGGCGTCGTGTGGGCCGGGTGGGTGCCCGCGCTGCGTGT